>CAYUNT010000028.1:0-32048 GCA_964446285.1 uncultured Candidatus Sumerlaeota bacterium
GGACCGAAGAGGGGAAGGGGGAAGGGGAGAAGCGGGGGGAGAGGGAGGAGAGGGAAGAAGTGAAAGGGCGTTTCGGGGCTGGCTTGGGACCATTGCCGCTCGCGAGGCAATTTCGTTGCGGCGCAAAGCCTGCAACCGCGAAACGCCCACCGGCCCGCAGGCTCTGGCCGCGCTGGCGGAAGGCTCCATTGCCGGTTGTTCAGGAAACCCGGGCGCGTCTGGCGCGAGCAATTCACTTGCATTTGTCCGGCCTGCTCCCGGCGCCCGCGAGGTTGTGATTCAGGATGAGCGGCGCAGGCATGTGGCCAAGGCCATGAGCGCGCTTTCACCCCAGCAGCGGGCGATTTTTCTGCTCCGATTTCAGGAAGACATTGGCCCCAAGGAAATCGCCCAACGCCTTGCGATGCCCGGCAAGCAGGTTCGATCCCAGTTGCACCGCGCCATTGTTGCTATCCGGCGCGAACTGGCCGAGAAAGGATGTCTGGAATGAATCCGAACAATCCCAAACGCGATCCGCACGCCGAGCCGCGCATCGAAGCAGGCAAGGAATCGCAAATCGAGGACGCGCAGGAACAAATCGCTGCTTATGTGTGCGGCGATATGGATGGCGTCGAGCGTGAGGCGTTTGAAAAGCGTCTGACCGGCGAATCCGCTTTGCGGCGCGAAACCGAGGCGTTCGCCCAGGCGCTCGACGCCGCGAAGTCGTGGATGAACGCCCCGCCTCCCGGCCTGGATAAAGTGGCGGAGATTCCTATTCCGGTTCTGCGCCCAATCCCTGTTCCCAAGCCAGCTGCGCCTCCAGCCGCGACGATAAAGATCAACGCGCTTCGCTGGATGGCCGCCGCCGCGCTGTTTCTGATGGGAATGGCCACGGGTTACTGGCTCCTGCCCGCCGCGCGCGGCGCCAACAACGCGCCGGATTCCGGCCTGGCAAGCCGCATTCATGGGACCAATGCGACCTATAAGACCAATGGGACAAATGCGGCAAGTGCATCTGATATGTCCCATGAGTCTCATGAGTCTCATACGTCCCATTCTTCCGCCGCGTCCGCCTCTGCCGCGCCCGCACCTGCGGCTGTCCCCGCCGCCGCGCCTTCTCCCGCTCCCCCGCGCACATTCCGCGAATCCAATGGACGCGTGATTGTGGAATCGACGCTCTCAGCCACCGGCGGCCAGGTGGTTTGGGTTGTAGATGGAAGCTTTCAACTCGCTCAGGCGAATTCCTATATTCCGGGAGGTCCCCAATGAAATCGCATCGCTTGCTCATTGCCATCGCCGTTCTGGCGCTTCTGCCTATTCATGTCCTTGCTGGCGGTCTCACGCCCCAGGAGGAGCGTATTTCACTCTATCCGGGCGAGTCCGCCACGCGGTTTGGCGTAACAGTCTCGTGGCATGAGGATAAAACACCGACCGCGCCCCCTTCCCCCACGGCAACGCAAAAACCAGCCCAGCCCGTTGGGATGGAACCGGGCATGATGGGCGGAATGTATGACATGACTTCCGGAATTGCGCCTGCGCCGCCTGCTCCCTGGGGAAAACTCTCATTTCGCGGATCCACAAGCACAGTGGACAATATCACGCCTCCGCGCGTAAACAGCAACAATTACATTTACATAGATGAGGTGTATTTTGACGTCACATACGAAGAGGCGGGCATGCCGCATGTGCCGTATGTCTCTCTTACCATCAATCCATTTCCCAGCAAGCGTGTTGTGGGCGGAAAAGAAGACGATTTTCCCGTGGCGATATCGAGCCGATGTCCTGTTCAAATGAACGAATGGAAATTCGCATTGTCGGATGGGCCGGTTCGCTTCGCGGACGGTTCACAGGCATTGGAAATCATCGCAACGAATGAAAAAACCGGCGAAAAGGACTCCCTCCCCGCCCAACGCCTCGCCCAGCGCACTTTTGGGCGGTTTCTAATTACCGTCATCTCGGTTACGGAATCGACGCGGACGGTTCTTGTGAAAGTCAAGGCGGACAAGGACACGACTATCCGCGGCCGCCTGGCCTGTTGCGAGAAGGAATCCGTGTATGGAAACGAAACGGCAGGGGCTTTCTTTGCAAGGATTGCCGAACAATACGGATTCAAGGTGGAATGGGTATCCGATCCCCAATATCCCGGCATTGTGGAAACGATGAAGAACTTGCGAAATAACCGGGGGAACAATACGTATCAGGAGCGGCAAAACATCGAAGATTTTTTGAAAAGGAATATAGCCGGTGATGGTAACCAATGTTTTTATGAGCCGCCCGGCCTGGCGTTGGAATGGGTGGACGACACCACGCTGAAAATCCGCCCGGCCAGCATCGAGGCTTACACCAAGAAGCTCCGCGAGGATGAGGAACGCGATGCCGAACAAAAAAAATTGCAGGACATGCGCGCCGAGTTGGAAGCGCGGTTCGCCACGGACTACAACCTGCAAACGGTCGTGTATTCTCTTAAACGAATCTCCGCGGCGACAGCCAAGGCGCTTGTCGAGCCGAGGCTTTCGGCATACTACCTGGTAAATCTCTATAACTTGGGCACGGGGAAGAGCGGAGGCGACAAGGAAGTGTTCAAGAGCAACGAAGTCATCGCCGCCAGAAATAAGGGCGAGTATTATACCATCCTGAACGCAGGAGTTGGAAAGCCTTTGGTCTGGTCCGTTTCGCCCTCCGGGACTTCCGATCTGACGTCGCAAGTGGCCTTAAAAAGCGCGCCCGAAAGTTGCGTGGTGGACGAAAAGGCAAATGCGCTGATCGTTACGGCCATTCCCAAGACGCACGAGCAAATCCGCGCGCTGATCGACCAGATGGAAAAAGTTCTTTCACCCGAAAGCGGCGCCGCCGCCGCCCCGCGCCGCGTCCGCGTGCAGGCGATCCTCCTGCGCGGCGATGCCTCCAAGGATTCCCAAGCCGCCGCGGGCCATGTGGATATGGCAAAACAGTATGGAATCAAACCCGAGGATTTGTCGCTCTTGCCGGACATGCGAATCAGCGAGTTGGGCAAGGCGCTGGTGGACGTCCTTGCCGAGGCCGGGCCTTCGGGCCGCGCGCTGACCACGCTCGGCGAAGAATATCAGTGCGAACTCGAATTCCAGGAAGAACGCCCTCCCTATGTAATTATCAAGGGCCGTCTGATGGAGAACCGTGTTAACGCCGCTCTCGATAAGGTGCGCGCATCAGGCCTTATGAGCGAAATGGATTATCAGAAAGAGAAAAATCTCAATGCTTCCGCAAGCCGCGTATTGCTCGAAAACAGCGTCTTCCTCGAACCGGGCAAGCCGGCGCTCCTGGGCGTGACCAACCTCAATCAGGCGCTGATTTTGCTGCTGCGCCTCGACCAGCCCACCCCCGGCGCTTCTTCACATCTTGGCCAGAGCGAGTAACCGGTCGATGCGTTTTCCAAAGAAGAATTGCAGATTCTGCGCTGATTTTTCGCATTACTTTGGCCCCAATATGCTTTGCTTTGAGGCAATTTGTATTGGGCATTCCGAATAACCGCGCTCGTTCAAGCGTTCCGGGCGCCTGTCCTTTTGTGCTCCCAATACGGCGACGGATGGATAGGTCCGAAGGACCGGACTCAATATAGCCCAGGCCAGAGCGAAGCGAAGGCCTGGGTTTGGGGATATACTCAATGAATTCGAGCTCCGAAGGAGCGGCCTCAAGAAATGCCAAAGGCAACCCCCTCCTTTTTGTTATTTCGCCCCTTCAGGGCTTGAGAATTGGGGGGGCGCGTTCACCCAGGCCTTCGCTTCGCTCCGACCTGGGCTAAAATATCGCCGCGCCTTCGGCGCTCCAGAAACGCAACCACACACCAAGCCTTTGGCGATCCAGAAAATCCATCTATCGCATGCCATAGACACATGCTGTCCTACTGTCCCATCACAAATTGCCCGTGCGTGGAAGCGAGATAGGCACAACGCGAAATGCTTGCGTTCGCGGATGCAACGCGTGGGATTCTTCTCCGTCTTCGATATGTTGAGGAGGAGGAGGCAAAGGCTTTTCACAAACTGGCGCGAGTCACTCGCGCGGGGCAACCCATTCGCCAACGCGGACGAGGGTTTGCGTCCATCCGCGGCGCGAGGGAACAGAAAAGGCTATTGGCGCGCGATCCTCGCGCAAGTCCAGCGCTTCGATGGTTGCCCGCCGGCAATGCGCCAGTTCGCTCTGGCTCGCCTTGTCGCATTTCGTAAGCACCACCTGCATATCCACGCCAAGATGCGCCAGATACTCGGCCAGTTGCGCTTCTTCCGCCTCGGGTCCGCGCCGCGAATCCACAAGCATGAGAACGCCGCGCAGCGACGGGTTGTCCTCGAAGTAGGATTCCACCAAGCCCTGCCATTCGCGAACCATTGAGAGCGGGACTTTTGCATATCCAAATCCCGGCAAATCCACAAAACGGCAAGGAATTCCCGGATGGCCGGGCGGGCGCGGATCGGGCGAAAGGCGCGCGAGGAAGAAGTTGATCGTGCGCGTACGGCCCGGCGTCGATGAAGTGATCGCGAGGCGGCGCTGATTGGCGAGCGCGTTAATCAGGCTGGATTTTCCGACGTTCGAGCGTCCGGCGAATGCCACTTCGGGGAGGCGTTCGGCGGGAAAGTCCGCGCGCTTCGCACACGCGCTGATGAATTCCGCGGACAAGATGCGCCAGCCACTGGGCGGGGTTGTCACGATCCATGCCTCTCCGTGTAAATGAAGTTCGTCAGCGATTGAGAAATCGCGCGATCAGGGAGCGGGTGAAGATGCGGAACCAGACGAAGCGGAGGAAGCAGCAGAAGCGGAGGAAGGGGAGGAGGGGGATGACGCTTCGCCGAGCGTGTTAATCATATCCGCCATCAGGCCCGCGCCGTAGCCGTTGTCGATATTCACGACGGCAACTCCAGGCGAACAGGAGTTAAGCATCGAAAGCAGGGCGGCCAGTCCGCCGAAGCTCGCCCCGTAGCCGATGCTCGTCGGAACGGCGATGATTGGCGCGCGCATCAGCCCGGCCACGGCGCTGGCGAGCGCGCCTTCCATCCCCGCCACCACCACAATGACACGGGCGCGGTCGAGCAGTTCACGCACTGCCAGCAATCGGTGAATACCCGCTACGCCGCAATCGTAAAAGGTTTCCACCTTGCTTCCATAGGCGCGGGCGGTTACGGCCGCCTCCTCCGCCACGGGGATGTCGCTCGTTCCGGCGCACGCAACGGCAACTATCCCATTTTTTTGCACAATCGGATTGCAGAGCCAAAATGCAGTGCGAGCCAGTTCGTTGTAATCAATCGGTTCGCCAGGGAAGGCCGCTTGCAGGGCTGCTCGCTGTTCCGGTGTGAGGCGCGTCATCAGGACATTTTGCCCCGCCCCGGCCATGCGGCGCGCAATCTCAACCACCTGCCCCGCCGTCTTGCCCGCGCAATAAATCGCCTCGGGATGTCCGCGCCGCAACTCGCGATGGAGGTCCAGTTTCGTGTGGCCCATATCGTCGAAAGGCAGGGCGCGCAGGCGTTCGAGCGCCGCCTCGACCGGGGTGTCTCCGCGCCGCACTCCATCGAGCAACTCACGAAGATTGCGAACGTTCATTCCTGGTTTTCCCTCGGATTCCATACTCTCCCCCGCCGAGGGCGCAATGCAGGCGCCCATGTGATTTTTCATTCGGATGCGATCGTGTTTTCCAGCTCGCCGATCGCAGGGATTTCGACGCGAAGGCGGTCGCCCGCGCAAAGCAAGCGAGGCGGATTGCGATATACGCCCACTCCCGCGGGCGTGCCGGTGCTGAGCAGGTCGCCCGCCTCGAGCGTGATCATCTGCGAGGCGTAAGAAATGACATGCGCAACGGAGAATATCATCTCGCGCGTATTCGAATCCTGCACAATTTCGCCGTTCAAATACGTGCGGATCGCGAGCGCTTGCGGATCGGGAATTTCATCCGCCGTGACGATGCACGGCCCCCACGGCGCAAATCCATCGGCGCTTTTTGCGCGCAGCCACTGGCCATCAGACTTCTGCAAATCGCGCGCCGAGATGTCATTCAAGATGCTGTATCCGAAGACGGCCCCCAGCGCCTCGGATTCGGGGATGCGCCGTCCGCCGCGCCCGATTACAGCGACGAGTTCCCCTTCGTAGTCCAGTTTAGTGGTTTCCGGCGGATGAACAACCGCCGCGCCCGGATCGGCCAAAGCGTTCGCGAATTTGGCGAAAAGCATCGGGCGCGCGGGAGGCTCGGTGTTCTGCTCGCGGCAGTGATCGAGGTAGTTTCGCCCAACGCAGATGATTTTGCGCGCATCGCGATAGGGGGCGAGAATCCGCACTTCGGCACGCGAAATTTCCGCAAGCGAATCTGGTTTGGATTCCGCCGCGCGGCGAATGCGTTCGAGCGCCTGCGGCCCCGCTTCGATCAGCGCGCGCACGTCCGGGCGTCCGTTCGGGAGAAGCGGCGTCGCATCGAGCAGCCGCTCTTCGCCCGCCGGTTGAACGAGCACTTTCTGTGTGCCTTTTGTTGCCACGCGGTAAATTTTCATGGTCTTTCAGGCTTTCACTTGCGGAATCAAGAATCCGGACAGATTCCAGGCAAACCCATTCGCTCCTCTCCCCACTGCCACGCCCATACGCCCATCATCGTAATGAAACCCGCAGTCCGACTCCAAGCGGAAAGCCGCCACGCAGGAAAAAGGCGGTTTGAAAACGCCCGGATGGGACCTATGAGACCTATGAGACCTATGGACAAACGCGGCCGATGAGTCGAATGTCGGCGCGGCATATAAAAAGCCGGCCGGGAAGGGAATTCCCGGCCGGCTGATTGTTGGTTTTTTTTGCCGGCAGTGCGGCGCGATGAGAATTAGTAATTCTCCATGCGCCGTTTCATTTTGAGCATCCGCCGGCGCATTTTACGCCGGGCCGCCTCGACTTTGCGCTTCCGCCGGACGCTGGGCTTTTCATAATGCTCGCGTCGGCGCAGTTCCGCAGGAATGCCTGACTTCTGGCATTCCTTCTTGAACCGCTTGAGCACTCGATCGATCGGCTCGTTATCTTCCACGAAGACAACGGTCATATAACCTCTTCACCCCTTTCGCATTCCGGAATGGCATACCGCAAGAGCCTCTGGCCGATGGACTTGCGGAACCCAAGCTGCGTGATCCGCCTGCTAACGGCATAGAATCAACCGCCCCATCAAAGCCGGGCATTGTTATTAAAAATGCAGCGCGATGTCAAAGCAATTTGATCCCCCAAGAGATGATTTGTGAAAAACCATACGGAAACAATCACGCAACTCCTTTCAAATCATGCATATAAATCCACCAGACTTCCGCGGCAAGCCAGAGCGGCGGCTTAGGCAGGGGCAAGGGCGCTCCGGAAGGCTTTCAACGCAATTGGCCCGCGAACTCGCAAACCTCTCCTTGCATACCCGGCCTGGGTTCGCTAGGCGCATCGGTTCGGATTGCGGCGCCGGTCTGCGGTATGGGTTTTCCCTCCGCCAGAACCCGCGCCGACGCCTGTTTCGGATTTGCCAAGCCCTGCGCCCCAGAGCGTAATGAATAAACGTCCGCACCCGATGCTGAAATTCCTGAGTGTGTTTTTCGGGGGATTCGCGCGAATGCCCCGGGAATCCACGCCCTTTGCCCTGAAGCGCCGCTCGGGAATCCGAGCGTGTTATGAAGAGGGCTTCTATGCGCAGATTTTCATCACGCTGACGAGCGGCAAATTCTTGACGGACCTGGCGCTGCATTTTGGCGCCGCCTCGATTCATCTGGGGTTGATCAACGCCATTCCCTTTCTGGCGTGCTCGGCGCAGGTGTTAGGGGCCTATCTGACCACCAGGCTCGGATCGCGGCGCAAGGTGCTGGTGCCGTCCGTCGGCATTTCGCGCGCCATCTGGTGGGTGGTGCTTGCGCTCGTTCTGCTGCCTATTCCCACATCTGCGAAATTGTGGGCGTTTGTTGCCGTCTATGCCATCAGCAGCCTGGCCGGACAGGTGAGCGGCAATGCCTGGCTCAGCTGGCTGAGCGACCTGATTCCTAACCGGATGCTTGGGCGCGTGATTTCGTCGCGCAATGGACTCCTGCTGGCCATTGGGATTTTTGCGGACTTTCTGATGTCCACGGCCCGCGAGCACATGGGAGATAAATACCGGGTTGCTTACCTGGCTCTGGTTCTCTGCATCGCGGCCTTTTTCGCCACAAAAACAATTTTTGTTTTTTTCAACTCCTGGGACCCCCCCTCGCATCCCGCCCCAATGCCTTCGCCGCTGAAAATCCTGCGCCGCAGTTTTTCGCTGCCTGGCATGCGCCGCCTGATCTTCGCACTGCTGATTTGGAACACCGCCGTGGGAGTGGCCGTCGCCTTTTGGGCGCCCCACATGATGACGTATCTCCAAATGCCTTTCACAAAAATCCTAATCTACAGTTCGATTGTCACCACGGTCAGTTTTTTCATGTCCACGTTCATCTGGGGAGCTGTCATCGACCGCGCAGGCACTCTTCCCGTGGTATTGTTTTGCGCCTCTATCATCGTGTTGTTCCCCCTATTCTGGCTCTTCGCCACGCCCCAAAACCTCACGCCGTTGTGGATTGAAGGCGCGTTGAGCGGATTTGCCTGGAGCGGATTCAATGTGGGCATCTTCAACATGCCGTTCCAGATTCTGCCTAAAAAGAACCGCTCCTACTTTTTCGCGGTGCTGTCAGCTTTATCGGGCGTGGCGCTTGGAATCGGCTCGGTAGCGGGCGGGATGGCGGCGCAGGTGCTCGAACCCCTGCGGATCACGCTCTTTGGCATCCCCTATATTAATTACCACGCGACGTTTGTGCTGTCTTTCGTATTGAGGCTTTCGTGTCTGCCGCTGCTGGCGCGCATTCCCGACACGCGCAGCCGGGGCATGGTCTTTATGTTCCAGGCTATGGGCGACGGCGTGCAGAAGATCATGACGAGTCCGCGCCTGGTGCTGCTGGCTTATGCGCCGCGTCGCAAACGCCGGGGGCGCCACGCCGCCTCCTCCCCCGCCACTCCGCTCCCGGCGGCCCCGCGCACCGGCGCACCGCATCCGGCGTCACCGCGCACAGGCGCGCCGCATCCCGTTGCGCATCCGCCAACACGCCCGCCTCGTTAAGCATAAAGCCACAGAATCGCGGCAATTTCATTATTTCATCACATCCGTGAATTGCGTCACTTGATGCGCTGTAATGCTGATTACGCGCGTGGCCTGGCGGCCGTCGGTCGCTTTGGCCGAGATCGTGTAGTCGCCCGCATACAATCCGCGCACAATCCACAGGCCATTGGTATCCGTAGCGCCTTCGCGCGGCTGTTCAACGGAATCCGCGGCGTTGGGCACAATCCGGCACGGGACATTCGCCATCGGCGCGCCCTGATCGGTCGTCAGAGTCCAGCGCAACGCCCCCGCCGGATATAGAACATCCACGACTTCCTTCGTTTCGCCTGCTGTGATTTCGACCTCGCGCTCGGAGATCGAGAATCCAAATGAACTGACCTGCATTTGATAAATACCCGGCGGGATATTTTCGATTCGCATGACGCCATCCGCATCGCGCCCGCGTCCATGATCGAAACGCTGCCCGGCGGAAGTGGTCAGATAGCACCACGCCTCTGGAATCGGCGCGGCGTCGATGTCATGGACAATGGAAACCAGCGTTCCCCCCGCTCGTTCGAGTTTCAGCGTAACCGCAGGCGCATCGCCCTGAGCCGGAACCTCGACATCCTGCGGGGCGCAGCGTCCTTCGTCGCCTTTTTCCGCGTAGATGGAATAGGAACCCGCTTCGAGAGAATCGATGGTGAACTCGCCGTTTGCGCCGCTGCGTGCGCTCCAGGTGCGCAGTTGATAAGTTTCATCAGCCGTGGCGGGACGCGCCAGGTTGGTCGAAACGCGCGCGCCTTCCACCGGCTCGTTGTCCTGATTCACCACGCGCCCCGTCAGACGCGCCGACGGGAAGGTGAACACGTGGTTCAAATCGCCTTCTGGTCCGAGGTCCACAGTGGCCTTCATGAAACTTTGAACCGCCGGATCCGAAAGATTCGCCGTCCAGCGTCCGGGAGTCAAATTCTCCAGGCGGAATTCCCCCTTGTCGTTTGCGACTGTGTTTTTCATGGTCGCGCCAAAGCTCAGGTTGATATAGGCGGCCACTGGCTGGCCGGCCCGCAACACACGCCCGGCGAGAGTGACGCTTCCAATTCGCAGAGTGATTTCCGCCGTCTCATCCGCTACGATGTCTTTGAATTGCGTCACGTCGTAGTCGGGAAGGCTGACTCCATAATTGCCTGCCACGAGATTGCGAAACTCAGCCCATCCATTGGCGTCTGTTTGCGCGGAGGTATTGGACGAGCCTCGCGCATTGAAGAGACTTACTCTTACCCCCGCGGCCGGTGTTTCGCCCGTTCCCTTGAAAACATGCACGCGCAACACCGCGCCGCTGCCGATTTCCACATCGCCCAAATCCGCCGTTTCGCCGTTGCGAACGTTCGCCTGCGCCGTCGCCATCGCCAGCGGTTCCGCAGGAATCAGATCGACGCGATTCGATCCCTGGCCCACCTTGGCGAATGAAAACCGCCCATCCTCGCCCGTTACCGCCGTTTGAAGCGGGGCGCGGCGGGCTACTTCCCATTCCGAACCGCTTCCGCGCAAAAACACATGCACGCCTGCAAGCGGTTCTTTGGCGGATTTTGAAACGGCCCGCCCCGTAATGCCACCGCCTTCGCCCATCTCAAACACCCGCGCGATTTCCGTTTCGGTTCCCTGGTTGGGAATGGAAAGCATTTCATCGCGCGCGACATACCCCTCGGCCTCAAGATGAAGCGAATAGCCGTATCCACGGCGCAGCCCCTGCGCGCGGAACACCCCAGGCGCCGCCGGATCGCGGACAAAGGATACGTCGCCCTGCGACTGGACTGTGAAGTTGCCTACGGGTTCTTTTGTCTTTGCATCGACGACCCGCCCGACAAAATTCACGCGATTCGGATCGTCTTCTTTTCCGAGGACAAAATCCACGTCGTCGCGGTCCACGCTCACGCCGCTTTTGTTTTCCGACCCTTTTTCTGAATGGCTGGCAAACACCATGTGAGTGTCTTCAGACAAGCCTTCAACCTTATAGCGGCCGTCCTCGTCAGTTGGCGCATATCCATTACTATCGCCCCGTGGCGCATAGACATTCACAAACGTCCCAGGCAGCGGATTGCCCTCGGCATCCGTTATGCGCCCGCCGATAAAATGCGCGGTGCGCAGCGACAGTGTGACGCCTGTTTTCACCGCGCCGGGTTCGAGCATGATGCTTTCCGTTTTGCTGCCGGCATATCCTTTTTTCTTTGCCTGGAACCGAATCTCCGTTGAGGCAGGCAGGTTATCGATCCGGAAACTGCCATCCGCGGCGCTTGTGGCCTGCCCGCGATCCTTTCCAAATCCGGTTCCTTCCAGCATGACCATTTCATTAGCCGATACACTGGCTCCTTCGGCGGGGCGTCCTTCCGGGTCCACAACGCGACCCATCAAGCTGGCCCCCAGGCGCAACTTGATCTCAATGCCCTGAATCGATTGATCGAAGACGCGGATCAGGTCTGTAACCGCGCTGGGATAGCCCTCGGCCTTCGCCTCCACACGAACGGTCTGGAATGGCGGCGCTTCGAGGGTAAACTCGCCCAGGGCATTAACCGCTTTGGCTTTGTCGTCCGAACGAAACATCTGCGGCCCCGGTTCGATCATATTCACTTTGGCGGCGGCAACCGGCTGGCCTTGCTCGTCGATCACGCGCCCCGAGATGGTTAGCGTCTTCTGCATCTGCATGTCCTGAACCGCCTCGACAATATCCGGTTCCAGATTCAGTTGCATAATCGGCGAGCGGTTGTACGCCGCCACCAAGCGATATCCCTCTTTTTCCGCAAGGATGTTTGTGCGCCCGGGACCCAAACCCGTGGCCACATATTCGCCATTGGGACCCGTGACTATAGAATCATCTGCCCGGGTCGCGAAACCCGTGAAGCGAATCTTCACGCCCTCGATCGGCTCGCCGGTGCCTTGCAGCGTGACCTTGCCGCGCACCGTATGGCCCGGGTAGAGAACGAGTTCCACACCTTGGCGCTCTTCGCGTTCCTTGAGAGAAACCTTTATATAGGGACTGCGCTCGGGATTCAGCAGGATCATTTTGTCTTTTTCCGCTGTAACGCGCAGTTCGCCCGCAGGAAGCCGCTCGATCTTCCACGCCCCGTTGGCGTCAGACTTGGCCGTCCATCGCATCTGGCTGAGCGGATTCATTATTCCTTTCGAGAGGCCAGGCAATATGTAGATCGTCGCGCCCTCGACGCCCTGGCCGGTGGATTTGAGCAAAACCAGTCCTGAAATCGACGCGCCAGTTTTTGAAAGCCGCATTATCACCTTCTCGTCTGGCGCACTGAATTTTCCGGTAGCTGGAACATAATCGGGATGCGTGGCTTCGAGCGTCCATTCGCCAGCGGAAACATCTTTGAAAGCGAAACGGCCTTCGTGATCGGTCTTGGCTTCGCTCAGGCCAAACGTTTCGCTCCCAGGAACGCTTTCGCCAGCGGCGGCGATCTTGACGCCCTCGATAGGGTGATTTTCGTCATCGAGAACCTGCCCGCTCAGCGCCGCGGCGGGATCAAGGGCCAAATCCACCGTAAGCTTTCGCTTGCCTTGTGCCGGAGTCCCCTGGCGGGCAAAGTCTTGATTGAAAAGGGATTTGCACATCGAGGCGCTGCCCGGATGCGATGCCTTGACAAAGACGACTACTTGATCCGAGACGGCGATGCGATAGCGCCCATCGGAATTCGCCGTGGTTTCGCCAAGCAGCTCCAGCTGCGGAAAAGCATTGATGGAGTCGAATTTGCTAAGGTTCTGGATTTGGATCCGCGCCCCTGCGGCCGGACGCCCGCTGGATTTCAACGTAATCCGCCCCGAGACGATCAGTATCGACCCGGTTGCCGGCGTGTCGGCGGCGGCAAGGGCATTAGCCGGTTCGAGAGAATCGCCGGATTCAGACGCGGCGGATGACGAGGCGGCCCCGGGGTCGTTCTTGTCATTCGCGGAAGCCAGGCGCGAGGCGGCAGCGGCGGCGGCCGACGTTTCGGGTGCGTCAGCCTTCGCGCGGCTCCTTTGGGAGGTTTCGGGCGCATTGGCGGGGGCCTTTTGCCCGGCGCGGCGGCTGCTTATTCGCCCATCTCGCGACAAAACAAACGCGCACACTCCTATGACCAAAACGAGTCCAATTACAGCGCCCGTCCATATCGCACGCCCACCGGTTGAGTTCATGCATTCCTCTCCTGATTAAAAACCTTCATGGCACAGACCCACCTTCGGGAAATGCCAAACGCTTTCCCAAACGGCAAAGAATCCTGCTTCCAAGTTAGGCGCGATTTCCCCGGACTGGTTGACCTGAATCCTGAGGTCTATCAGGCGTTTCCAAACCTTGCGGGAAGAATTCATTATAGTTATGGGACAAGCGGGCAAGGAATTTCCGGCTGCGGAGCTGGGCCGAGCCGAGGCAAATCCAAACAAGTCCAGAAAGGTGAAGCATCAATGCATCATCCAGCAGGAAGCCGGCATGGGGGCCTCGAAGGGGCCGATGTCTGGCGCGGAGCCAACCGTGCGCGGGCGGCCGTCATAATCAAACGACGGCAGTAAAACGTCCGGCCCCGCCACGGCTCCGGCGTCCGTCCACTGGTGATTTCGGGGGATATGAAAATTGCCCGCGGGCAGCGCGGCAAAAGGCTGCGTGGACATTGCATTGCCATGACAGCTGTTCAAGGCGTTCAAGGCGGTGGCGTCCTGCGCCTGAATCACCCCATCCTGATAAATCCATGCGGAATTCAGAATATCGAAATAGCGATTGCGGATGGCCCGGAAGTTCGGCGTCTCGACATAAGAACCCATCATTTCGCCAAACGCGGAATTGATGATTTCGAGGGTGTCGCTGGCGGGCGTGTCGCTCGCGTAATAGGTGAGAGCGTATCCCTGCGGCTCGGTGTGGCGCATGACGAGCGAATGGACCACGCGCCCCCGGCGGCCTTCGTTGAATACCAGCGCGCCGTCGTTTATGTTCGCCACGTCGTAGAGGACACAGTTGATGATTTCGCCGCCGCGCCAGAACTTGACCGCGTTGCGTCCGGTCTTCTCGACCCAGGTATTCACCACGGAGACGTTGAAGGATTTGGTGTCGATGCCGTCGTCGTTGATGTTCACCAGGCGGCAGTGGTCAATGAGCACATTGGCGCAATTCACGATGGCGAAACCGTCGCTGGCGCTTGTTCCGGGCGCGGCGGCGGGATTTGTAACTGTTACGTCCGTCAGGCGCAGGCCCCGCACATTCGCGTCGTTTTCGTCGCCGATATTGACCGCAACATCCACGCCTTCAATCGTCACATTCGAGAGAATCAAACCTTCAATCTGGTAACGCGCCGTATCAGGATTGTCGAATATCTGTTTGCCTTCTCCATAGACATCGCTGTCGATGCTGGCGGTTTCGAGAAATTCGCGCCAGAAATCCGGCTGGCCGTTGCGGTGCTTGAAATCCCCCGCCGAGCAATTCTTTATGACCACGTTCTGGATAGGGGTTTCGTTGATGGGCGATCCGGGGGCGAAAATGACCGACCATCCCTCGAATCGCAGCCCATCGAAGGTGTAATTGCCGGAATTGCCATAGAACTCGAAAACGCGCTCGTTGCCCCAATCCGTTGGATTCGCGGGCCAATACCACGGGCGGATGATGGCAGTTTCGCCGGGATAGGAACGGATGTAAATATCGCCGCGTCCGATTCCGAGATAGGCGGTTTCGTCGTTTTTGTAATAGTGAATTCCGCCGCGCAGATTGATCGTTATTGGCGTATCGTGGCGCTCGTCATTGGCATATATAATTGCGCGCTGCAATGTGGCGAATGGCGAATCGATGGCGCCGGAATTTTCATCGCTGCCGCCGCCGCCCGATGCCGCCACAAAAACCGCCTCGGCGGGCGGCTCGAACGTGTCTTGCGGAATATCGCCCGGGGCGAGCATCTGGCAGGCGCTGAGAATGGCATCGAGCGTAGGGCGCGCTGCGCCGCCACCTGGAGTGGGAGAAGGCGCCGGAGTGGGAGTTACAGCGGGAGTTGGGGTAACGGCGGGAGTGGGAGTTGCCGCTGGAGATGGGCTGGGTGCGGAGGTAGGCGCAGTGGTGGGCGAAGGGCGGGGAAGCGCGGTCGGCGATTGTGAGGGCGCGGGAGTTGAAGTTGGGGAAACCGACAGACTGTGGGTTGGCGACGGCGCCGCCGAGCCGCTCCAGCCCGCCATGCGGGCCATCATCCACCAGAAGGCGCGCCCCTTGAGATTGCAATTGAGCGGCTGGGAATGAGCGCAATCGCATTCGCTGCAAAACTTGCACAAATCCGATCCTGGATGCGCCGCGCACCATTCCGCGGCCCAGTTGCCCGCGCCATCGTCGTAGTCGCAGCCGTCCGTGGCGTTGCGGTCAAGAAAAGCCTCGCCATCGGGGTTGTAACTTTCGATGTCGGCGAAATCGAACAGCACCTTGCCATTGGCGCGGCAGTAGGAGCGGATTTGTTCGTTTCGAACATGCAGGTTTCCCTCCACGCCGCCGCCATCGAGATGCCCGGTCATATAAACAAATTTCACGCCCGGATAATCCAGTTCGAGTTGGTTCATCGCCTGCAAATAGGTGTTGATGCCCTCCTCGGTATTGTCCGAAACGCCGCCGCACCAGGACCACATCACCAAATTCCGGGTGTTTCCCGCCGAGTTGAGTTGCGTGCGCGTGGCCTGCGCCCACGCCAGATCGCCGTTGTGGCCCAGATCGCTGCCATAGGAATCATCGTAGGCAAGCGCCCCGCCCGTGCCGTTCGAGTTGAAAGTGAAAGGCGCGCCAATATGCTGCGCGATGCTGGTCATGCCTGTGGTAATCTGGCTGCCATGCGAAGTGTGCCCATACCAGATGCGGAATTGCTGCTTGGCGGCGTTCACATACTGCTCCGGAACGCTGGCCAGATTTGTACAGGTGTGATCTATGATTATGGATTGTGGGAAGGCACACCGGGCCAGAAGCATCAGCGCGGCGGCAGCCGCAAGAACTGTCGAGTTTTTGGCGGGAAGCATGGCAGAATCCTCCGTTTCCAAATCAATCTGAAGAATTTGCCCGCTTCTGAGGTTCTTATGCAACCCAAATGGACAAGTCACTCGGAGGAATTGGGGCGGCCGGCGGGCGCAAGATAAACGGTGTATTCATTCACGCCATCGAGGCGGAGAGAGGCGTCCATCGCCGCCTGATCATAAGCCGCCACAGCGCAGGTTCCGAGGCGCAGGGCTTCACAGGCAAGATACAAATTCTGGCATATATGCCCCGCGTCCAATAACATGGTTTTGTGTCCGGCCGGGCCGTAACGCCATTCGCTGCGATACGGAACGCATGTCCAGACAAACACCACCGGGCATTGCGCGATGAATCCCTGGCCAAAGGCAGCCTCGGCGACGCGCGCGCCAATCCCGTCTTCAGAAAACTCATGCGCCAGTTGATGCGTCAGGGGCGCGTAACGATACACGCCCGGCTCTAGCCCCTCGACGTGTTCGGCAACCACATAGGTCTCGAACGGATGGCGCGCGCCCGCCGAAGGAACGGTCCGCAGTGTGGCGCCCGAGTTGCCAATCGACTTTTCTACCCCCTGCGTGGCCCAGAGGAGAAAGGCGAGTTCCTCCATGCGCAACGGATCGGGCAAATAGGCGCGGCGGCTTCGCCGCTCGCGGATGCAGCGGAACAAATCGTTGTTCAGCGCCCAATCCGGGTCCGGCTTTGGCAAATCCACGAGGCGCGCCCCTTCGGCAATGGGCTTCTGAATGGGCGGAGGCGCAATGCCGCGCCGCTGGTCGGGAAGCGCTGTTTTCAGGTCGCGGAATCTCGATTTCATCGAATCGCGTCCGGCGGCGATGAGTTCCTCGAAGGTGGGCATATCGGCGGCCTCCCAGAACAGGAAATTGGATGGGACCTATGAGACCTATGGGACCTATGCGACGAATGCGACTTATGAGGATAAATCGATTTCCTATTGTTGCGCGTGCCTTCCCAGGCAATTGACCTATAGGTCCCATTCCTCTCATAGGTCTCGTTTTTCTGTGAAGGCGTTATTTCCAGCGCCCTGCGAATTTGCGGCGGCTGGCGCCTTTTGCCCCAGCCCGAGGCTTTCCCTTTTCCCGATAAGGTTTTTTGTTTTCTTGCCCGGTTTCACCGCCATCGTCAGCGAGAGACAAGTCCATCTGAAGCGCCACGAGGTCAATCCGCTCGATGCGGACGCGCACGCGGCTCGCAAGGCGGAACTGGCGTCCGGCGCGCCGCCCCGAAAGGCGAGTCCCGAGTTCATCTATCTCATAGTAGTCGTCCGGAAGGCCCCGCAGAGGGATCAGACCTTCGACCGGATACGGATCGAGTTCCACATACAGGCCATAAGGCTGCACGCCGCAGACATAGCCGTCAAACTCGCCGCCCAGATGCTCTTCCATAAATTCGAGCGCCTTCAATTCCGTTGTATCCCATTCGATTTGCTGCGCGCGGCGTTCGAGGTCGCTCGATTGTCGCGCGATGGTTTCCAGGTCATCGAGAAGCGCCTCGGACTCCGCGTCACCCGGCGGTTCGGGCTGGTCGATCATCCGCCCAAGCGCGCGATGCACGGTCAAGTCCGGGTAGCGTCGAATGGGCGAGGTAAAATGGCAATAGCAAGCCGAGGCAAGGCCGAAATGCCCCGCATTGCGCGGACTGTAATGCGCGCGGGCCATCGCGCGAAGAATCAGGCGGCGCAGAATGTGGCCCGCGGGAAGGCGCTCGGCTTGTTCAAGCGCGGATTGGATTTCCGCCTGAGCGAGCGCGCCGCGGCTCAGGTTCGCGCGGATGCCAAAGCACTTGAGCATGGGTTCCAGGCGTTCGAGTTGCGCCGCCGGGGCCGGTTCGTGGACGCGATAGATCATCGGTCGTCCGGCGGCGGTGAGGCGGCGCGCCACGACTTCGTTCGCAAGCAACATGCATTCTTCAACGACCTGGTGGCTTTCGAGGCGTGCGGCGTGGCGGACGTCGCACGGCGCGCCACGGCCGTCGAAAACAACGCGCACCTCGGGAATATCGAGATCGAGCGCGCCGCGTTCGATGCGCCGCGCGCGCAAAACCCTTGCCAGATCACGCAATTCCCTGAGCGTTTCCGCGATGTCCGCGAGGCGGGCTGTTGTTTGCGGATCGCTGCCATCAAACACCGCCTGCACTTCCTCGTAGGTTAGCCGATGGCGCGAGTGAATTATCGAGCGATATGCATTCGAGCGCACAACGCTGCCCCGTTCGTCGATCTCAGCCTCGACGGTCATGGCAAGGCGGTCTTCGCCCGGGCGCAGACTGCACAAGTCGCTCGAAAGGCGTTCGGGCAGCATTGGCACCACACGATCCACGGGATAAATCGAGGTTCCGCGCTCGAATGCCTCGCGGTCGATTTCTCCGCCTTCGCGGATAAAATACGAAACGTCCGCGATGTGAACCTTAAGGCGCCATCGCGCCGCGGCGCTTTTGCCATGAGCGCGGCCTCCGCCGATCCGCTCGATCGAAAGCGCGTCGTCAAAATCTTTCGCCGTTGAGGGGTCGATGGTCACAATGGTTTCCGCGCGCAGATCGTGCCGCCGGGCGAGTTCCTCCGTCCAGTCCACCTTGATGCGGCGCGCTTCCTCTTCGACCGGCGGCGGAAAATCAATCGAGACGCCGCGATCGCGCACGAGCAGCAGGACGTCAATCCCCGGCGCGCCATCCTCGCCGAGGCGTTCGACGATCTTGCCAACAAGCGGGCGCGGCGGCGGGGTGTATTCGACAATTTGCACCATAACCCAGTCGAAATCCTCAGGCCATCCTTCGGGCGGCAAATCGAGAATATCGACAACGCGGCCGATTCGCGGATCGCGCGGCGTAACGCGTCCGCTGCGCTTGCCCGAACGCTGAAACCATCCGGCCATGTGCGCATGGGCGCGCTGGGTAATTTCGAGGATTTTGCCCGATGGCTTTTCACCCCGGCGCGACATAATGCTTACAAGCACGCGGTCGTCCTGCATTGCCGTGCCCAGGTCGCGTTCGGCCACGTAAATATCGCGCGGCGTGTCGTCGCGGCGGGCCGCGGCGCCGCTTTTGGCGCTCTGGCGGCCTGGTTCGGACTCGACGCGGACAAATCCGAAGCCCTGGAGCGTAATCGAAAGCCGCCCTTCGGCCGTGGCGGCTTGCCTTGATCGCCCTCCCTTGGCGGCCTCGGCGGAAACGTAATGCTTGTTGGACAATTCTTTGATCTGGCCCGCGTCGATCAGGGTCCGCAGCGCCTGGCGTAGCAAGCGCCGGTGCGCCGCGCGAAGCCCCATACGCCGCATCAATTCAGGCAGCCCCACCGCCCCATCCGCCTGGCGCAAGGTTTTCAATATGCCATCTTCAATATATTCTGCTTCCATTATTGCTCCTTGCTCCAGCCGGCGATGCCATAGGGTTATTTGGCTCGCGCCCGCTACTTTTCCTGTTCCTCCTGCGTGTCCTGTGTATTTTGGGTTTCCTGCCCTTGCGACCCTGCTGGATCAGCCTCTTCCTTGATGCCGCGCGGGTTGTTTGGGTCCACCTCTGTCGATGGAGGCGGCGGCGGCGGCGCGGCGCCATCACCGGGCGCCGGAGGATTCTGCATGGTGCGGCGGCTTACCCCCGGCGGAGGAGGAGGATTGCGGCGGGCATCCATTTGCCTGGGCGGGGGGTGGCGCGCCGCCGGAGGGGCGGACACGGGGCTGGGGCCGGAAACCTCCGCGCGGCGGATTGGGGCGGGATTCATTGCGTGCGGCTGATAAGACGTCTCGACCTGCTCAAGGGAAGCAGATTGCGGCGGCGAAAGAGGCGCGCCGGGTTTTGGCGGAGCGGCCTGGCCGCGCGGGCTGCCTTCCTGGGGCGGCTTGGCGGGGCTGGATGAGCGCTTGGCCGCGCTGGCCGCTTGCTCTTTTCCCGATGGCGCCTTTTTTCCCTTCTTGGACGAAGGCTTGGCGGCGGCGTTTGCGGCGGCTCCCTTGGCATCGTCAGCCGGCGAAGAAACCTGCTCGGAGACTGGTTTCGTCGCCAAATCCTCCGGCCCCACTTCGATGTAGGTATGCTGCGCCCCGAAAAGAACCACGGAAACAAGAAGCGCCAGGGCGGCGGCGGTTAGAAGAAGTTGAATCAGAATTTCGCGTCGCATGGTGGCCTTTATCAAACACAATGGAATCGGGCAAATCAGCCCTTGATGAATAAAAGCGCGTGATTCCATAAGGATCAAGCGCCTTGGCGCATGCTTGTATATCTTTTCGCCGCCGCGCATCAAGCAGGCAAACGCGCCGCCTTATTCCTCCTTTATATTCTCGGATGGCGGGGACTTGGGCGCTTTGCCGCGTTGCGCCGCGGTTTCCTGCAATTCGGCCAAGGCTTCTTCGGTCAATTCCTCAAACTGGCGTGCCTCTTCGGGCGTGGGGGCCTTGGGATGATAGCGGGCCTGTTCAAACAGGTGGGCGATGAGCGCCAGCCGGGTGGCCAGCGCGCGGCCCCGTCGCACGGCGGCGGCTTCGGGTGAATTGGCGGAATTCGCCTTGGCGAACTTCCCGAGTTCATGAGTGAACTCCCGCGCCGTCCAGGGCAGCCGCCGCCCGAGTTTGAGCCGCGTCAGAGAGTTTTCCCAACGCCGAAACGTCCGTAAAATCGCCTGGCGGGGTCCGCCGCCTTCGAGAGGATCGAGGCGTGGGCGCGGCTCGGCAGGCGCTTGCGTTTCGAGCGCGGCGGCAACGCGATCCTCCGAAACCTGAGGCGCGGCCACGGACTTTTTCGAGCGGCGGGCTGCATGCCATTGCAGCCCGATCAACGCCAGGCAGATGACAACAGCTAGCGCAAAACCCTGATAAATGACCGATTCCGCATCAAAATCCACGGCCGAAGCGACTGGGGGGCTTCCCGCGCCGGGCGTCATTCCGGTCAAAGCAGGTGGCGAGTTATGCCGCGCCAAGGAAGCGGCAGGCGCGTGGGACGCGCGGTTGAGAACCATTCCCCAGGCAAGAATTCCGGCCAGCAAAAGAGGCAGAATGACAAACCCTGTGGCGGCCAGCATCACGTCGCGCAGCGAAACGCCAAGTTCTTCAATGCGGGATTCCTCAATGGCAAAACGCACACGCTTGACCAGCAGCATTCCGCCGGCCAGCAGGCACCACGCAATTGCAGCGGCAGCGCCCGGGCCGGCGGGCATCCGCCACAACCCCATCAACGCAAAAAGCCCGCACAAAGCCAGAAACCTGTGAAACGCCAGCGGCGCAATCAATTGCGGTCCCTGCGCCGCAAGGATGATGGACAATCCGTAAGGCAGCCAGCCCGCCCCCAACACACCCATCGGCGAGACAAGCAAAATGAGATGGGCAAGGAAGAGGGCGAATTTCTCCCGGTAACGGAATTCATGGAAGAAATCGAGCAACTCGAGGCGGAAGGCCGCCGCGGGGAAAATGCACAAGGCCAAAGCCACAGCGAAAGCGGCCGTGCGCGCCACTCCCGCGCCGCGCGTTCCGAGAAGAAGCGCCAGAGATAAAGCCCCGAGCATCCAAGCCGCCACGAGCGATACCCAGCGCCATGTGTCGATATGGAGAATCCACGCAGGCCGCTGGGACGCGGGCGGTCGCGGCGAGGCGGCCAGGGGCGCAGGCGTAGATGCAGACCCACGCGCCCGCGCAGCCGCAGGGGCAGAGGCGTCCGCAGAAGCATCCGAATCCACTGCGCCAGAGCGAGCCGCGTCCAAGCACTTTTCCGCGCCGGCGCGGGCGGCGCCTGGCTCATCGAGATCGGATTGGCCTGCTGGCTCGCTGGAACTGGAAGGTTTCATTTGGCGCGGGGAGAACGGCGAAGTTCTTCCAGGCGGGCGCGGACTTCTTCCACATGGCCCGCCACTTTGACATCGCGCCAGATGTGGGCAATGCGGCCCTCGGGATCAATGAGGAAAGTGGTGCGCTTCGGGTGAACCCCTGCGTCTTTGGCGGCGTCCGCCGCGACAACGCCGTAGTCCTTCAGCATTTCCAGGCCGGTATCGCTCAGGAGGCGCAAATCGAGATTGTATTTCTCCGCAAAGGCTTTTTGCGCTTCAATGGTGTCGGCGCTGGCGCCAAGGACCGTCGCTTCGAGCGTCTCAAACGCCGCGATGTTTTCTGAAAATCCACAGGATTCTTTGGTGCATCCGGGCGTGCTGGCCTTGGGGAAGAAGTAAAGGACAACCCATTTTCCGCGCTGGTCCGAAAGGCGGACCGTGCGGTCCTCTTGATCGGGCAAGGCAAAATTCGGCGCCCGATCGCCCGCAGCGAGTTCCGCGCGTGAATTGGGCGAAGGGGCAGCGGCGGAGGCAGCGGGGAGGACAGCCGATTCGGGCGGCGGCGCGGAAATGGCTCCGGGGCTGGCGGCGACCGAAGCGTAAGCGCCAGACATCTGAGGCGAGCGCGCGCATTGTGCAAGGAACAAGGCAAGCGCGACCAAAACAACGATCATCCCAAGGAGGAACGCGATTTTCATGAAAAACACCTCCGTTGAAATCCGGAATCACAACAAACAGAGCGAGGAGCGGCAAAGACACGCGATTTTCACGATCAAGGGCCGCGCCATTGCCCTTCAATGAATCATTTTTGCCGAAACAGCCGTGAAAGGCAACCGCGATTCGCCGCCCAGGCACCGGGCTTCCGCGCTGGCCGGGAAAAAAACGGGCATGACACCGCGCGCGGAGGCGATTATGTAGATGCAGTCGCTCTGGGAAACGCCCCCAGCTTCCTGGAAAGCCAAGTGCATGGAAAATCAGGCGCGGGGCGGATTGGCCAGATACTTTATTGAGAGAGGCAGCGAAACATCATGGAAACTCTGCGCGCGGGGGTGGTGGGGGTCGGACGCCTCGGCCAGCACCATGCGCGTAACTACTAAGAAAACTCGCGCTGCAAACTCGAGGGCAATCCGGACATCGACAGCACCCAGGGGAGCAAAATCGCGAAGGCGTATAAATGCAAGTATTACGAAGATTATCGCGAACTGCTCGACAAGGTGGACGCGGTGAGCATCGCCGTGCCCACCGTGTCGCATTTCGAGGTAGCGTCGGCGTTTCTTGGGGCGGGAGTGCCATGCCTCGTCGAAAAGCCGATTTGCTCGACAATCAAAGACGCGGCGGCGCTCGTGCAGATTGCGCGCGAGAAAGACGTGATCCTCCAGGTGGGCCACATCGAGCACTTCAATGTGGCCGTGCAGAAAATGAAGGAGATCGTGAAGACGCCGCGATTCATCGAGTGCCACCGCCTCGGCCCCTATGACCCGCGCGTAAAGGACATCGGCGTCGTGCTCGACTTGATGATTCACGACATCGACATCATTTTGCGCATTGTGAATTCGCCCATCGAATCATTTGATGCGGTTGGCGTCGGAATCATGAGCGAAAAAGAAGACATCGCGAACGTGCGCATCCGGTTCGCGAAGGGTTGCATTGCGAACATCACCTGTTCGCGCGTGACGCCAAAACCGATGCGCAAACTGCGAATCTGGCAGGACGACGCTTATATCTCGCTCGATTACCGCAAGCAGAACATGGAGATATACCGCCGCGTGCCCGTCGAGGATGCGCGCCCGGGCGAACCGCCGTGGAAGATCGTCTCGCACCACACGCGCCTTCGCCACGAGGAGCCGCTGAAGCTCGAAATCGACCACTTCCTGCGTTGCATCGAGGAAGGGCAGCGGCCCGCGACGACAGGCGAGCAGGCGATGGCGGCGCTGAAAGTCGTGATCGAGATTACGAAAAACATCCGCGAACGCTGCGCGCCTTACAGCCTTCAGCCGCTTCAGCCGGTCGAACCGGAATCCGACACGCCCGTAAAGCTTTAGCGGCGGGAAAGGAAAATTCCGGACGTGAAGCCGCATCCGAACGCCGCCGCGCCGCCGCCTGGCGATGAGGCGTCTTTTGGCCCGCCGCATGCCGGAACCGCGGAAGAGGGCGGAGGCGGCCCCCGGCTTTTCGTGATTGCCGGCGACCCCTCGGGCGACATCCACGCGGGCAACATGCTGCGCGCGCTGAAAGAAATGTGCCCGAACATCCGCATGGCGGGACTGGGCGGCCCGAACATGAAAAAGGCCGGGATGAAACTCCTGGCAAACATCGTCGAGGACCTCGCCATCATCGGATTCACTGGCGTGGTGCGGAATTTCCCCAAAATCCGCAGACTGTATCTGCGCACGGTCAGCGTCCTGGCCAAGGAGCGCCCGGACGCCCTCCTGCTTGTTGATTACCCGGGCTTCAATCTGCGCATGGCCGCCGAAGCAAAGAAACTCGGCATTCCAGTAATCTATTATATAAGCCCGCAAATATGGGCTTGGCGGCGCGGACGGATCAAGACCATCGCCCGCGTCGTCGATAAGATGATCGTTATATTCCCCTTCGAGGAAGGCTTGTTCCGCCAAGCTGGAATCGATGTAACCTACGTGGGCCATCCGCTGATGGACCTGCTCCAGATTGACATGAATCGCGAGCAGGTCCTTGCGCATTTCGGTCTCGATCCGGCGAAAAAGGTGATCGGCCTCGTGCCGGGAAGCCGTAAAAGCGAGATCGAGAACATGCTTCCGACGATGCTCGGCGCGGCGGAACGGCTGGCGGCGCGAGTTCCGAATGTGCAGTTCGCCCTGCCGCGCGCCGCAACGATCTCCGAGGATTATCTGAAGCGCTATCTCGATAAATGCCGCGCGCCGGTCTGCGTCGCGGATCGCTATCGCTACAACCTGCGCGCCACGTTCGATTTCGCCTGGGTCACTTCAGGAACCGCCACCTTGGAAACCGCGATCCTTATGACGCCGATGATTATCGTGTATCGCGTGAATTGGCTGACGTGGCTTGTGGGCAAGCGGTTTATGACACTCGCGTGCATCGGCCTGCCGAATATCGTGGCGGGCGACATCATCGTTCCCGAATTGCTCCAGGACGAATTCACGCCTCAGAATCTGGCGTCGCATACGTTGAAATACCTGAATCACGCGGAGGAGCACGAGCGGATGCGCGAATCGCTCCGCGCAGTGAAGGAAAAACTGGGCGGGCCGGGCGCAAGCCGCCTGGCGGCAAAGGCCGTGCTGGAGGCGTTGGGCAAAATGATGGGGAGCACGCCATCTCCCCCCAATCCCCCCAAATGATTTCGCAGCGGGACGTTTTCGCCGCAAACACGAGGACAGGAGGCGATCCATGTTCAAAAAAATCCTGATCGGATGCGGGATTTTGGCCTTGCTGATGTTTCTGGCAGGGGTGGGCGTGGCGATCTGGGCCTATGCGAAAATCCGCGATTATGCCAAGCAACAGGAGCAGATTCGCGTTCTGGTGGATAGCACGCGCCGCGACTATCCGTTCACAGCGCCCAATCCTCCGATCATGAAGGCGGACCGCCTGAAGACGGCGCTTGCGGTGCGCCAGGCGGTTGTGGACGCGGTCGGCTCGCGGCTTGACGTCCTGGCGGATTTGGGGTCGGCCCTGCAGGGAGGGCCGGAGGCGGCGAAATCTCTGGATTTGGGAACGCTCCTGGGCGCGTCGCGGCAGGCGATCGCTCTGCCAAAGCACGTGGGACGGGCGCTCGCCGCCGCGCTAATCGAACATAAAATGTCGGCGGACGAATATGTGTGGTATGCAAGAGTCTTTGCCGCAACGTCGATGAAAACCGCGCTCAAGGACGCGAAAACGCGCGAAGCAATCTCCGAGTTTATCGGCCAGGTCGAGGGGCAAACGGGGTTGAATCTTGCGGGCGGCGCAGGAGGAGAGGGCGCGAAACCGGACCCGGAGATGCTGCTGGATTTGATTGAGGCGCGCGATATTCCGCTGCTCGATGAAAATGCACGGCTGGCTCAGGAAGCGCTCAATAACGTCAATGGCGATCCGCGCACGCTTTGGGTGGATTTTTTCATCTTGAAACAAACAGAAGCCTTTGGCCCGGCGGCGGACCGCATAATGAATTCCGGACAGGACATTCTGCCAGACGAAATCCGCGAGCAGAATTCCGCATTATTTTCCCCGGCGGCCACTCCCGCCCCCGCCACGCCGTAGTTTTGCCTCCATTCCGCTTGGTGCTGAGGCTCCTTAGGCGCTTTGGATCGTTTGGGTCTTGTATCTCTTGCGACGTTTAGGTCCTTCAGGCTCTTTTCATGGCCTTGGCGTAATACATCTCGTCGTCATCGCGAAAATCCACCAGTTGGAAACCCTCCCCACTGATCAGAGGTTCAAGGCCGCGGCGGCAGGGCAGCGCATGTCCCGCCACCTCGTGCCCGGCTTTTCGGTGGAATTCATTCAGCCGTTCGTGCCCCTCGAAGTGATTGATCCAGAGTTCACCCTCCGGCTTGAGCACGCGGGCGAATTCACGCAAAACCTCTTCGCGATTGATGAAATGCGGAAAGACGTTGAGGCAAATAATGCGGTCGAACCAACCGTCCGGGCGCTCGATCGCGTGCGCCGGAGCCAGCGCAAACACTACGTGGGCGGGAAGGTTGCGCCGCCGCGCGCACTCGAGCATTTCCGCCGACACATCGCAGGAATAAACTTCGCCCTCCGCGCCAATGCGAGCCGCCAGTTGTTCCGTCAAACGCCCCGCCCCGCAACCCGGCTCGAGCACGCGAAACTCCGGGCGCAGCGCCCATAGTGAAAAGAAGGTTTCGAGTTTGGGCCGCTCACCCGGCTCGAAATCGCTCATTAATCCTTCGCGCGCGCAGCGGTCAAAAAACTTGCCCAGATCGGCGTTGGATTGGGAAGGGGCGGAAGGGGAAGAGAGTTGTGAGTTGTGAGTTGTGGGTTGTGAGTCGGCAGGCGCGTGCGGATTAACGTGCGAATGCAGATGCGGATGCGAGTGGCCGTGTTCCGAGTTCGGGTGAGCATGTGGGTGCGCGTGCGAGTGTGTGGCGGCGAAAGAATCGGGAAGCTCGATTTTGATTCTTTTTTTCTTCTCCATCTTATCCATCCTGTAAATCCTGTCTAGTTGTTATCCCGCCGGCGAAGAATCGCCGCGACTGCGTAAATCGCCGTGGAAACCAGCACGATGCAGGCTCCCGAAGGCAGATCAAACTTGTAGGAGACTCCGAACCCGCCCAGGGTGGCGAGAATGCCGAACAGCGCCGATTGCCAGCGCACGGCGGACATCGAAGGCGCGGATTCGTAAGCGGAGGCGGCGGGATTGGTCAGCAGGCTATACATCATCATCCCGCCGACAAATTGCAGATTGATCGTGATAATGAGCGCCGCAAGCAGCATGAACAAAACCAGAATTGGTCGTTCTCGCACGCCGCTTACACGCGCGATGCGGCGGCTGAAAAGCAAGGCGTCGAGCGGCCTTCGGAATACCGCCACGAAAATCACCAGCGCGGCCGCCAGCGCGCCCATCCATACAACATCCACCGGCCGCACAAACAGCATACTCCCCCACAACAAACCCAGCACGGGCGTCATATCGCCTTTGTTCAGCCCGATCCCGAGGAAGGCGAGGCCCATCGTAAAAGAGAGCAAAATGCTTGTGATTGTTCCGAGGTCCGCCCGAATGCGCGTTGTTGAAAGCCAAGCCATGAATACGGCCGCGGCCAAGGCGGCTCCCAGCGCGGTTGGAAGCAGCGGCCAGCCAAATGCGGCGGCAAAGATCGCCCCGGCCATCGCCGCGTGCGCCATCCCGATGCCAAGAAAAGGCATATTGAATCCGACCAGATACACGCCAAGCAACCCCGCCGAGGCGCCGCCAAACAATCCCGATAAAATCCAGATCGCGATCATGATTCCACCACTTTGGCGCCCACGCAAAACCGCCGTCCGCCGCGTTCGGCCACCTCGACCGGGCATCCGTGGAGTTCGCTCAGCGGTCCCGATTGCAGGATTTCGCCCGCCGGGCCATCCGCCACAATCCGCCCATCGCGCAACAAGATCACGCGCCCGCATCCGGCGGGAAGATGACCGAGCGCGTGCGTGGTCATCACAATCGCCAGCCCTTCGCGGCGGCTCAGGTCCTCGATCAGCGCGATAATCCGCTCCTGCCAATCGATGTCCAGCCCCGCGGTAGGTTCATCGAGCAGAAGCGCCTCGGGCCGCTGGGCCAAGGCGCGCGCCAGCTGGACTTTTTGCTGTTCGCCGCCCGAAAGGCTCCGATACGCGCGCCGCGCGAGGTGCGCGCACCCGGCCCGCTCCATCGCGCCCTCGATAAGGGACATGTCCTCAGCGCGCAACCGCCCCGCCAATCCGCCCGCCGCGCCCAT
The DNA here is from genome assembly GCA_964446285.1 of uncultured Candidatus Sumerlaeota bacterium. Lineage (GTDB taxonomy): Bacteria > Sumerlaeota > Sumerlaeia > SLMS01 > CAYUNT01 > CAYUNT01. The sequence goes on from CAYUNT010000028.1 coordinate 28,224, forward strand.
CCGGCCAATCGCCGCCGTCTCGAAGGCCGTCAATGGCGCGATATGCTGGAAATCCGCGCGCTGCAGCACCGACCCGATGCGCCCGCGCAACCGCGCCCGCGTGCTTTCCGATTCCGACCAGGGATTCGTGCCAAATACGGCGATTTCCCCGCCGGTGGGGCGCAACGTCAGATTCATTAATCCGAGCAGCGTGCTTTTTCCCGCGCCGTTTGGGCCAAGAACACCTATGAATTCCCCCGGCCCGACGCGCAAATTCACATCGCGCACCAGCATAGCCTTCCCCGCGCAAAACGAGGCATGATTCAGATCGAACAAAACGGGCGCAGTAGAATCCATCAACATTCCTTAACAAGTGGCGCAGGTTATGTGGCGCAAACCTCCAGGTCTGCGATCCGTCCGCCTTGTCATTCGCCATCACGTGCCGGATTTCGATTTCGGCGCCATCGCTTCCGTTTCCGATGCAGATTCCGCGCGAGCCGCCTCGACAAGCGCATCGACATTCGCCTCCACCAGCGCGTCGAATGTGTCTTGCCCGGGCGTCATTGTCGGGAAATTGCTGAATATAACCAGGCGCGCCCCGAGCGGGTGCGCCAGCGCCTCGCCCATCTGGCGGCCTTCCTGGAGGTTGGCGATCACAAACCGCACCTGCGCCGCGCGTCCCTCCTCGATCAGGCGTTCGAGGCGCGCGGGCGAAGCGCTTTCGCTCCCGCCCGAATACGACGCCGCCACTTCCAGTCCAAGCCACTGGCAAAACACCGCCTGATGCCCCGAGGCAACCACGCGCGTCTTTTCCAGCCTGGCGGCGCGGATTTTTTCACGAACGCCAGATTCCAGCGCGTCCAGGCGAGTTTCGATTCGCGCCAGAGCCGCATCGAGCGCCGCCCCGCGAGACGCATCGCCAGCGCCGCTGCCGCCGCCGGCCGCAAGCGCGTCTCGCGCCGAACGGCACCCCGCAAGGTAATTGGCCGGAACGCACAATCCTTCGGGAGCAGGAATCGGCGCGATCCGGGGTTTTGCGCTCCCCATCGAATCCAGCCGCTCGCCGAGAGAAGATTGAAAATCAAACAGGAACAACGCGCGGCACTGGCGCAATCCTTTGTAGGTTCCCGGACTGAGATCGAAGTGGCCCGGACAGGTTCCCGGCGGGCAGACGCGAAGCACAGGCGTTTGCGCCCCGAGCAGGTCGCGCAAGCAGCACTCAAGCCACGAGGTGGTAACGGCGTATTCGGGCGAGGCGGCGCCCCGGCCTTCCTGCTCCGCCTTTGATTGCCCGCATCCCGCTAAAAGGAAAACCACGCCAAACGCCAGAAACGCCAGGAACGGGAGGAAGATGACCCGCCATATTTTCATGCTGTTCATGGCCCAAAACGCCCTTGGCAACTTCATGCGATTCTTCTGCGAGGAACCATTGGATCGCCCACCGAGGAGGCGCCGGAACATGCCGGAGATACAGAAGGCGCATTGCGCGGATGAATTCACACGCAATGTCAAACAATGTTACGCACAGAACCTGGCCCAGACAAGGCAAAACAAAACCGTTGCCTGGCCGCGCTTTCCGGCGCTATTTTTTGGCCCGGCGGAAATTGCACGGATTTCCGTTCAATTTCCTTGATATTTCGAGGGGTGCGCTGAATGACTTCTCACTTGACATCGCGGAGGAAGCGCCGGTAGTGGTGGCACGTTTGTAAAAATCGTATCACGCAACGCGCGCGATGCGATCCCAACACCACTCGATCCAGGAGATCAGGATAATGAAACACACGGTTCTCTTCGCAGCGGCGGTTCTTCTTCTCGCGAATCTCCATTTCGCCCCTCTCGCCCCGGCGAGCGATTCCATCTGGGACATCGAAGCAGTGAACGAAACCGGCAATGGCACGCATCCCAAGGTCGGCGCAGACATCGGCGCGGACCCGGCCACGTCGGAAAATCGCGTAACTGTGACGGGCATCGCGCTCAACGCAACCGATGAGTACCTCGATCCAAATTCTCAGTGGCAGGTTTATATTCAGGCCGAGTCTCCCGAAAAGGGCGGCATCGCCGCCTGGGCGGGCAAATTCTATAATTCCGAATGGCCGCGCTATCCGGCGGACATCGCCGCAGGCGACCGCATCCAGGTGAACGGATTCCTCATGGACGCGCGGGGCAAAATTAACATCAACGAGCGCCACTCCGCCGCGCCCGGAATGCAGTTTGTCGTCACGAAGCTTGCCTCCGGCGTTGGAATGCCCACCCCCATCGACATCGCCAACCTCTCGACCTGCAACACCTTCGATCAGACGCGCGCCACGGGCGGCGAACGTTATCAGGCCCAATGGGTGCGCTTTGTGAACGTTCACTATGTGTCAGGAACCTGGGCCAACGGCCAAACAGTGGTCGTTGCCGACGAAACCGGAAATGAAATGAATATGCTGCTTTCCGCGAGGGGCGATTTCGACGGCCATGTGCCCGAAACCGGCTCGTTTAACGCCACAGGGATTTTCGATCAGGAAGACCTGGCGTCGCCCTTTACGGATAGTTACCGCCTTTGGGTAAAGCGCCAGTCCGACATCGTCTATAACTTCACCGCCGCCCAAAACTGGGAAGCGTATGAATAACCCCTGAATCGGATGAGGACGGATAAAATGCAAACTGCTCGCGCAATGTTCGGCCCTTTGCGCTCGAGATCCGGCGAGGAATGTCTCTCCAGACCCTTCTTCGCAAATCCTCATCCGCCATGCTGCGGTTTCCAGGCGTCCGCCTCCCCCCTTGCGGGCGCCTGGAACCGCGGCCGCGCCTTTACCTTGATCGAACTGCTGATCGTCGCGGGGATTCTGGCGATTTTGGCCGCCATTGCGCTGCCGAACTTCATGGCCGCCCAGGCCCGCGCCAAATCCGCCCGCGCCCGCAGCGACCTGCGCAATATCGCCACGGCGCTCGAAGCCTATCGAACTGACTCTGGCAGTTACCCGCCCGCGCGAACCTATTGCGCCGGCATGATGTCGGGCGTCGAAGACTACAACATCTGTCCGCTCGAACTCACAACGCCTGTGGCGTATATCTCAACGCGCTTCACAGACGTTTTCAACCGCCAGCATCCATATAAATATGTGCATCCGGGCCGCGGATGGGCCAACGAGACCTTCACCATTCTCGCCATCTGGGTTCCGCGCGCATTCCCTTCCGATACCGGCATTTCCGACGACGTCCCGTATTTCGACGAAAAGAAAAGCCCAGTGCCGTGGGCGGTCTGGAGCGCAGGTCCTTCGGGCGCACGGCCTTTCGATGAATCCGACGCCGCGCATGTGCCCGTTCCGCAGCGAACCTGGTATGATCCCACGAACGGCGCCGCCAGCGAGGGCGTTATCACGCGCCTGGGCACCGGCCACATTTCGCCCTGACGCGCACGAAGATTTTTACCACGAAAAACGCGAAAACCACGAATATATGAAGAGATGGTTTCTTTTTTCGTTCTTTTCGCGTTTTTCGCGGTAAAATTGTATTTATTCCGGGCGGCGAATTTCCATGTCCAGCCGCCCCAATCCGCGCAGCCATTCCACATGCTGGCGCGCCCATTCCACATAACGAAGCGCGCGCCCGCGCAGATTGTCGCGTTCCGCCTCGGTCAGTTCGCGCTTGATCTGAAAAGGAACCCCCATCGCCAAAACGCCCGGCGGAATGATCTTGCCTTCCGGGACAATCGTGCCTGCGGCGACAATGGAATACTCGCCCACTTGCGCGCCGTTGAGCACTGTGGCGCCGATTCCAATGAGCGCGTAGTCGCCGATGCGCGCCCCGTGAATACACGCGCGATGCCCGACCGTCACGCCCTCGCCCAGGATCGACGGC
>CAYUNT010000029.1:0-31754 GCA_964446285.1 uncultured Candidatus Sumerlaeota bacterium
AAAGCCCTATGCATCCCCCTAAAAACCCGTGAGAAGCATTTACGGAATTGTCCTGCCCCGCGCTCAGGACCGTTCCAGGTTAGTGGTGGCATGGGCATTTTGCCCGTGATTCCGGTGGCTTGGGCGTCTCGCCCAAGGTTTTTCCTGCACTTTGAACGGTTCCTGGCCTCGCGCTCCGCCATTCCATTCGGTTTAAGGAAATGCTTGATAAATTGGCGGGCGCTCTATACAAACCAACTGGCATTACATTGGGGGAAAGACGTTCGCTCCCGTATTACATAATCGTTCGTTTTTTCAAAGTTTCTTTGCTATGGGGAGATTTCCTGCGATGAAAAAGCAAAGAAGAATTCATCCATTGTTCTATGCCTTTGCGATTCTGTTGCTGCTGTCTGCTGGCCGCATGGCCGCTGCCGCCCCCGGCGACGTGACGGGCGATGGCGCGGCCGATGGGCGCGATGCCCTGATGATTATGCGCCATGTGGACGGACTAGAGACCTTATCCCCCGAGCAGCAAGCGGAGGGCGATGTGGCGCCTGTGCCGGGAACAGGCGGGCGGGACGCCGGCGACGGCGCAATCACGGAGGAGGATGCCTTGCGCATCCTTTGCCAAACGCTGGGGCTGGCGGCCGAAGGCGAAACGACGGGCAACTACGCGGGTTCCACGCCTCGCATCTTGGATTTTACGCCTAAAAGTGGTCCGGTGGGAACAGTTGTGACTATCATCGGGCGCAATTTCGTGGGCGCATGGCCCGGAGAAGACGCTGCTTTCATCGGCGGCGCGCAAGCCTCCATCCAGACGATTACTGGCTCGAAAATCGTGGCGGCGGTTCCAGCGGACGCAGTGTCGGGCATTATACAGGTTCACACGCCCGGCGGCGTGGCTTCGAGTTCGCCGGAATTCACAGTGACGCAATCCGTCTCAGGCCGCGTGGATTTGGGCGCGGGGCTGAATCCGGCGGATTTTACAGTGGTGAGCGTGTTTGCCGAAACGACGCCGGACGCCTCGACTGGAGAGTTTTCGCTGAATTTGCCTGTGGACCGCCTGGCGATTGTTGGGGCCGCGCCAAAAGGTCCCGGAATGAACGTGTTCCTCGCGATGCGGCTGCCTGAGGAGAAGGACGGAACTGGCGGCAAAAAGGCAGCGGCGCAGGGCGATCCACTTGTGGTCGATGCGCAATCCACAGCCTATTCGTTGATTTTTATGCATCCGTTCTTGATGACACGCGACATGAGCCGCGTTCGCGCCTTGCTGGACCTTATGGCGCCTCTTCCGGCGGTGCAAAATCTGGTGAGTGTTGTGGCGCGGCGTTATCCGCAAGGGGCCAATGGCCTGGACGATCCCGAGGTCGAGGCCGCGTGGGGGCAGGCGGTGGCGGCGGTGCTTAGTGTCCTTCCCTCCGGAACCGCATTCAACATCGCCAGCGCTGGCGGGGGCAAAGTGGGCCGCTCGCTTGCGTGGGATGGGGGTGCGCAAAGCGCGAGCGCGGCTCAATTCGCAAATCGCCCGCCGGATTCTTTCAAGGAATACAAAGCGGCCAAGACCGTGAAGGTCTCGGGCATCGACCTCGATTATCTGAAGTTCCGGTATGATGCGGGTGAAGGCGCGGTCATGCCGGCCTTGCAGACGGATTACAGCCCCGTGGACTGGCTGGTGGCGATTTACCGGCTGGATCCGCGCGACATGCCCGAGGGAATCGGCGCGCGTTATGATGACCTGAAAAAACGCAACATCAAGCGCGAGAACTATGAAAAATCCACGTTGGTAGCAGGGAATCTGTGGACGGCGAAAATCGACGTGCTCGGGCAGGGCATGGATTTTGTCATGGGCACGGTGCTCGATTGGGTGGGCCTCGGCGGCGGCGACCCGAATCTGCCGATCCCCGATGGCGAGGATGCCATATACATGATCCGGGCCTTCAGCGGATCGTTCAAGGACCGCTGGCAATTCTCGGGCGACGACGCCGTGGCGATGAAAGCCGTAACGGGCGATGTGCGAATGGGCAATTACGCCACATGCATTAATGTGACAGTTGCGCTGGTGGACGTATGGTCATTGGTCGCCGGACCGGAAGGCAAGCCCAGCAAAGAGGCAATAAAAACAGGATTCCAGAATGCCCTTGCGGCCATCTCGAAGGAATTTGGCGGCAATTCGCTTGGTGATCTTTCTGCGAAGCAGGCCCTCCAATCTATCCTCACTATCGTTGTTGAGGCGGGCAAAGGGGTTGCCGTCGCTTACGCCAAGGAAGGCCTCTCCCAGGCCCAGAATAAACTTCAGGGCACTTTGCAGAAGGCGCTGGGCAAGGCTGTTCCATTGCTGGAAATTCTCTACAAGGTATCTCTAATCGGCAAGATTGGCGAACGCATTGTCGGCCTGATGGGCTACATCGTCAGTCCGCTCGATTTGGAAATTGTCTATGGGCCGACGCCGCTCGAAACGGCATTTGTTCTGGTGGGTGATCCATTCACGCCAATCATAGACTCGATTTCGCCCAACATCGGCGGCCCGCTCGAGGAAATCACGCTGGCAGGCCAGCGTTTTGATCCGGACCTCGCAGACAACAAGGTCTGGTTCGGCAGCACGGCGGCGGAAGTCGTGTCCGTAAATCCCGACGGGACGCATTTGAAAGTCCGCGTCCCGGCCGAAGGATTGCGCGAATACAATAATCCTTATACGATCTATGTGGAAACGCCCGCCGCGCTGAAAAAAGGAAGCAAAAGCGGATTTACTTTCCGGGACATTCCGGTTTTGACATCGCTTTCTGTGCTGCAAGGCTATGGGGCATCTACCAATCCGGTGGGAAAACCATATTCGGATTTCACGGGCACCGAAGTGATGCTGAATGGGTGGAAATTCAACAAGCCGTCATCCGGACCGAACATCGAGGTGTATTTCGGCGCGACCAAAGCAACAATTATCCAGCAGAGCAGTGTTGCTCTGCGGGTAAATGTCCCTTCGCTTCAATCGACGGGTCCGCACGATGTGTATGTGCGTTACCAGATCGACGGGCGCTGGGAAGAGACGCGGCATTTGTCATTCAACGTGTTCGGCCCGCCGCAGATTTCGAGCGTAACGCCCACGACCGCTCCTGCCGGCGCGCTTTTGGAAATTCAGGGGCAGAACTTCAATACCTGCCAGGTTCTGATCAATGACACGAATGTCTATGCCCGAAATCTTGATGGGCAGAATCGGCTGATCGCAACAATGCCTAATGTGGGCGACGACGGCCAGCAGGTGCCTCTCGAAGTGTGGTCGCCCGCCGGAAGCGCCCAACGCCAGATCACTCGCCAGGCGGGCCTCAAGGCGCCGGATCGCAATCAACCGCCCGCGGGGCTGAAAATTCCTGTGCAGACAGACTCCGCCGGACAAGCCATCGATGGCAAAATCACAATGGATGAGGCGATGGCGTTGGCGCGCGGTTCGATCAATTTCTGGGATGGCGGCCTCTACGACGACAAAAATCAAGAATATACACAGCATTGGCAGGAATTTCGCAGTGGAACAGACCCTGATTATGTTTATTGGTGGGAGCAGACATCAACGGACACCAAAACTCTGGATGCAAACAACGGCCCGGCTCATGAATTGCGAAAGCATTACCGAGTAGATCATTTCTATAGTGGGACAGTGTCGTCACCATACCTTCTCGGCACCGAGGACCTTGATTCCGGAGTGGACACCCAGCACAAGGTGGAAGAAGGCGATTATTGCATTGCGGTCGGAGGAAATATCAGCGATTTCAGGTCTTACAATGGCGCGGACTACATGGACGTTATTGAAACGGATACTGGCACGCACACATATTTCACTGACGCGGGCATTCATCTGGGCCGCTATGATCAAATCAATTTCGCGAATACATCCATCATCGTTCACTCCGGGGAAATTTCGCTGGAAGAAGGGGTTTGGATTCAAGCTGTGGCCATTGAGTCATCCACTCCCATCCGCTGCCAGGGCAACTATGTTTTTCTTGGCCCCTCTTTTACGCGCTCGACGATTGAGATTCGCGGAGGAGCCGGAATCCTCATCGAACAGGCATTCAAGGTCAACCTTGAGAAGGTAAAGGTTCTTGCGGCAAATAGCGATGCCATCACGCTTATCAATAGCGGCTTGTGCGACATAGACGCCACCGTCGAGAACGCAAGTGGCGCGGGCGTTCATCTGACAGGCAGCGACGAGAATGATTTGTCCCTCGCAGCCTCGGGATGCGGCGGCGACGGGATTTTGCTCGATAACAGCCGAAAAAACACCATCACAGGCTTTTCGGCGTCGAACTGCTCGGGCAGCGGCGTTAAGGTTTCTGGCGGCTCGATCAACTCAATTTCGGGAAGCGAAATCCGCGCCTGCGCTGCGGGTATTTCGCTTGAGAATACGGAACGAAACGAAATCCACGGCACGCTAATAATACGCGAATGCACGGGCAACGGGATAACGTTTGATGGAGGAAGAGGCAACAAAATCAATGGCTATACCTATACGCCGGTGCAATCGCTTCGGAACGGTGGAAATGGCCTCGAAATTATCGACAGCTCGCTCAACATCATCGATGGCCTGGATAGCGCCGGCAATAATGGCGCGGGCGTGGTGATGCGCGGCAACGACACCTCGTGGAATGAAATCTGGTCGCTCTCCTCGGGACGTTATTGCAACCTTGGCGCATATACTTTCACGCTGCTTGGCAACTCTCACGAAGGACTTCACATTCTTGGCGGCGCGAACCACAACCGGATTACGGTGACCAATCAGCAGGCGCGCATTGTTGCCAATAGCGGGCATGGCGTTCTGGTGGAAGGGGCGGGCACAAGCTACAACACGCTCACTTGCTTCGTGGGCAATTGCAAATTGTATCCGGATGCCGCCTCGCAGGGCAATGGGGGCGACGGAATTCGTTTCGCGGGAGGGGCGTCGCATAACACAGTCATTGGCAGCGATATCAACGGAAACGATGGCAATGGCGTGACGTTTGAGGGACAGGGAACCGAGCACAATACCATTACGGATTCATGGATTGGCTCGCTCGTGCTCGTGAACGGCGAAACGAAAACCCCCAAGCCGAACCTGGGGATGGGCGTGTGGATGGATGCGCCCGCCCGATATGTGAGTTTGATCAATACGAAAATCGGAATACACAATGTGGGCGGAGTGTATTGCGGGCATCAGACGAGCATGCCGCCCGAGGGACAGTGGAACGCCGTATTGGAGAATTGCGATATTGGCTGGATGGATGAGGTGCCAATCTACAATCCCGCACCCGCCGCCGCGGCGTCCTCTTCCGCGGCGTCCTCTTCCGCCGCTGCGCCAGTCAATTCCACCGGCATTGGCCTGCAACTTGACGGCACCTCCTATTGCCGCCTGAGCGATGTGGACATCGAGTATTACAATACGGGCGCGCTGCTGGGCGGTTTGCCATGGACCGGCAACGACATTGACATATATGCAAAAGATTGCACCCAGGACGGAGTCCGCATCGAAAACGCGCACGATCAGGAATTTTACAAGCTGGACTCGGGTTCCCACCAGGGCAATGGCATCGTGCTTATCAATTGCCAGAATGTCTTTACCCATTCCGGCTGGTTCCAAACGTGGGATAATGCCAAATATGGCGTGGTCATTCAAAACTGCGAGAACGTGCATGTCGATTCCGGCACATGGCTGTATAACCTGGATGGCGGGATGCACATCACGAATTCCCGCCAGGTTATTGTGGAAGACAGCTTCCCCCGCGAAAATCTGCGCAACGGCATCACGATCGACGCCAATTCGGACGGAATCGAGATATTCAATGGATTCATTGATACAAATGGAGATTTCGGCATCCAGGCCGTGAATTCCTCCAATCTGTATATTCACAACATTTGGGTGGGAGACAATTTGCAGGGAGCCATCCAGATCAACAATTGCGCCAATGTGCAAATCGGCAAGGAGCAGGAAGGAACCAACGTCAATCTGGGCAGCGATCTAAATCCCACGCTTCACATCTTGGGGGATGGCACGAAGAATGTCCATGTCCGCTCAACGAATTTTTACACCGGCGAACCAGCGCCCGGCATTCCCGCCATTCTTGTTGAGGGAGGCAGCGATATTCTGATCGGCCACTCGGAACCCCGGCTGGGCAATCAAATCCGCGGCGAAGAACAGGTGGGAATTCTGGCGCGGGGCAATGTCTCAAACCTGCGCATTTATAATAACCAGATTGGCCCCGAACTCCGAAGCACAGGCTACGGAATAATGGAGAAGGGCATCGTTCTGGACGAGGGAATCCGGCGCGTGGCCGCGATGGGAAACACCATCTGGAGATGCACGTCGCACGGCGTGCTGATCCGGGGCGGCGCGTCGGAAAATGCCTTTGTTCGCAACAGCATTACGGAAAGCGGCGGCGATGGCATCCGCGTGGAAGGCGCGGCGGCCCGCTGCAATCTATTCTCCCAAAACATTATCACATCCAACGCGGGAAAAGGCATCGCGCTCGCGGGGGGAAACGACCAAATCGCCGCGCCGGTTATCACGAACATTTCCCCAACCAGCGACGCGATTTCGGGAGTTATCAATCCCGTGCCTCCGCCGGGAACGGGGGTCGAGGTCTATGCCGACCGGGGCGACGAAGGCGCGCAACTGCTTGGCATTTCGCCTGTATTTGGCAACAATTTCAGCATCAACAGCCCGGTTCCGCCTGCAAGGGCGCTTCATGCCATTGCCATTCACCCGGATGGCAACACCTCGGAATTCGGCCCGGCGATTCAGGAACAACTGCCCAACTGGAATCCATTCTTTTACTCGCAAGGTGAGCCGGGCGCGCGCAACCTCCTGGCGCTCGATCCGGATTGGCCCCTGGCGCAAACGATCGTGGCCGGCGCGGGCGATGATTTCGATCCGCAGGCCTCTGTCTCCGGGCAAGGGCTGGTTTTTGTGTCTGACCGCGAAGGCGATCAAAACCTGTATTATCAGGCTCTTCCCTCAGGAACCCCAGTGCGAGTTACCTTCGATTCCGCCAATGAATTCGATCCCAGCTGGCGCGAAAATCTGATGGCGGTCGCTTTCGCCTCCGACCGCGACGGGAATCTGGAAATCTACAAAACCGCGCTCGATCTAAACAATCTTCCGGGAACTCTCCAGCAGTTCGAAGGCAGCAGGCAGCGTTCGGCCTCCTATAGCTCGGGGGGCGGGTATTTCACGCTGTTCAACGCCGGCCCGATGTCCCTTGGCGCCATAGAATTTTATGTGGATGACGCGCCCGCCCCGTTCGAATGGAGAATTTACGAATACGGACAGTCTAATTTCCTGCCAACAGCGCTTGTGGCGTCCGGGGTGACAACGCCCACGCAAACCGGCTGGCACCGCGCCGTGCTCGATCCCCCAGTGTCCGTTCCGCGGCCTTTTGTGGCTGGATATGTCCATCTGGCAAATAACCAGCCCGCGTTTGGAGTGGCCAATGCGGTGAGCGGCGGCAGATATTTCAATTGGGATGGCGAGTTCAAATCATGGAGCACGGTAAATGTGCCGCTCATGATGCGCATCCCAGTCGATCCGCCCGTGCCGGTGCGCCTGACCAACCATCCGGCCACCGACCGCCGCCCCGCCTGGTCGCCCGGCGGAGACCGCATCGCCTTTGAGTCCAATCGCGGCGGAACGGCGGACATCTGGATCATGAACGCCGACGGCTCGAATCCACAGCGCCTCACCGACGGGGCGGGCGCGAACACACAGCCCGCCTGGTCGCCCGATGGCGCGTGGATCGCATTCGTCTCAAACCGTGATGGAAACAATGAAATCTATAGAATCCGCGCCTCGGGCGGCGCGCCTGAGCGTCTGACCCAGGACCCGGCGGACGATATTGACCCGGCGTGGAGTTCCAACGGCCAGTTCATTCTTTTCAGTTCCAATCGCGAATCCGGATATGAGTGCTACGGGATGCCGCCATCGGGCGGGGGGCGCGTTCAGCGCCTGACCTTTGGCCGGCAGGCGGCCACGCAACCCGAAGCCGCGGCGGGCAATCTCCAGGCGATTTTTGGCGTCAAGTCTTCGCTGGCGCTGGCGCCTGGGGCGAATGGCAACAAGTCCGCCGCCTCAGCATCCGTTCTCGCACTGGCCACTTCAGATGTTTCGGCCACCATCTCTTTGTCCAATGCCGCTGCCCTGCCCGGTGAAAACGCCACCATCCTTGTGCAATTGCAGGGGGTGGATTCTGCGGGCAATTTGCGCATGGGCATCGAATATGATCCGGCGATTTTGCAGGTGATGGAGACGCCTGTTATCGGGCTTGGATTCTCCGTGTTCGCAATGGCCCCGATGGAGTTCCCCGACGACTCCGGCGAGATTCATTTCAACGGCGTGCGCGCGGATGGATTCACAGGCGGTGGCGAGGCCATGACCATCCACTTCCGCGTCAAATCTTCGGCGCGGCCTGGAACTTCTCCGCTGCGGTTCACGATGAGCGAGGTGTGGAAAACCGATTTGTCCGCCATGCCTCTGGCGGAAGATGGCGGCACGCTGACGGTAAAATCCGCCCCAGCGCAAGGATCGCTTTGGATTATTCTCGGGCAATAGCCCTCAAATCTGTCGAAAAGTCTTCAGGGTAGATTGGAGCGGGCGGCGGCGGCCTCGCGATACACATCGAGTGTGGCGCGGGCGGCGGCGGCCCATGTGAATCGCTCGGCTCGGCGGCGGGCGGCGCGCGACATTGCCATGCGGCGTTCGGGCGGGGCGTCGAAAATACCGCCAATCGCGCGCGCCCACGCATCGGGCGGCGCTTCGGGATCGAGCAGCACGCCCATCGGGATTTCCGCCGCGCCTTCTTCTTCGCAGACCAATTCCGCCAATGCGCCCGCGCGCGAAATCGCCATGGGACATCCGCAAGCCATCGCCTCGAGCACGGGCAATCCAAATCCCTCCCACAGAGTTGGCAACACGAACACGCGCGCCCCGCGATAAAGCGCCGCGAGGGTTTCATCCGTTACACCGTGGAACCATCGAACCTCCTCGGGCAGCAGGGCGGATTCGCGCAAAAGTTCTTCCAAAGTTACGCCTCCCCACCCAGAAGGTCCCACGCCCACAAGCAAGGGGCGGGGGCGTTCAGCGGAGGGCGGCGGCAGCGACTCGCGCCACTGGGCGAATGCCGCGAAAAGCCGCCCCAGGTTCTTGCGCGGTTCAAGCGTTGCCACCACGAGCGCATACGGGCGGTCGATGCCCAAGGCGCGCAACACCGACTGCGCTTCCTGGGCCATTTCCTCCGGCGCGGGCGAAAATCGAATCAGATTAACTCCCTCGGGAATCACTCGCAGCCGCGCCGGGTCGAGCCTGGGAAAGTGCCGCAATGCCTCGGCGCGCGTGGCCCGCGAAGGAACAATCACCGAATCCATTTCACCAAGCGCCCGCGGCAGGATGCGCGCCAGGTATTTGCCGCCGAGCGCGTGGGCGTGCGCGGGCTGGCGAAGAAAATACAAGTCGTGCAACGTAAAAATCCGCGCGGCCTGGCGCGAAGGCGCGATTTGCGATCCGGGGAAATGCGCCACATCGCACGCCCCCCCCGCAAGCGTCTCGATGGCCGGGCGGCGCAGGCGGTTCCAGGCCGCCAGGAGCAGCGGACCTGGAAAGCGCGTAAAGCGCAAACGCAACGCCCCTTCGTGCTCCGCCAGAAAGAAATCCGCATGGATGCCTTCTCGATCGGGGCGCCGCCGCAGGGAATTGAACCAGAATGTGGGCGGCGGCCACGCCTCGGGCCATTGCGCGAGCAGGGCGCGCCCCAGCTCGAGCGCATAGCGTCCGATGCCTGCGATCGGCGGAAGACTTGCTGAAACGTCGAGCAAAATTCGCACGAAAAACGCCCCAAAAACCAATTCAGCGAATGCGGCAATCCAGCGTCCGCCGCCCCAGCCGGAAAAAGCGGCCATTGACTGCGCGGAAAACGGAAAAAGAGAATCAAAACGGCGGAGCGCTGGCGGAGGCTCGTCCGGGCGTGCGCGGAATGGCCGGCTGCGATTGGCGCCGTTTCCGCCCGCCACGAAGTGGAAGCGAGAATAAGATGAGAAACATGCGGGGTCAATTGTCAGGTCTTCGGATTTTGCGCGAGGTTTTTGCCGCGGCGTGGGCGCTTTCGGCTTGCGGGGGGTGCGCGTGGCTTGGATTGGGCGGCGCTGGCTCGCGGCCAAGCGGACCGCCTTCGCCAGCGCCTGGCGCGTCAACCACGGCCACGCTTGCAAGCCAGCCTGTCTCCGTCCGCCCGCGCATCTGGAGCGCCCCCGAGGATGCCCGTGCCCAGTCTGGTGACGATGCCGTGGTGATGCGGGTGAACGATGTGGCTATTCACAAGCGAGACTACGAGGATTATCTCGCCGATTACTTGAGATCGCTTGGCCGCGCCACGTCCGATCCCGAAACGGAAGCGGCGTTCCGGCGGGTGCTGGTCGAGGACATGCTTTTGTTCGACTACGCGCGGCGGGTGGGCGCGGATCGCGAGCCGGAATTCCGCCGCGAAGCCGAGCGCCGCCAGCGCCAACTGCTTGTCGATTATGTGCGCCGCACGCGCATCCAGGCGCATATCGAGGTCACGCCCGAAGAAGTGGCGCAATACTATGAGCGCAATCTGGCGGAATATACAACGCCGCGCATGGTGCAGGTGCGGGTGATCCAGACGAGCCTGCTGCGCGAGGCGGAGGAAGTGCTGCGGCGTTTGCGCCAGGGGCGCGTCAGTTTCGCCGAACTGGCCCAGACGTTTTCCACGCATCCGTCGCGCGCGCGCGGCGGCGATCTCGATCCCTTTGCGCGCGGCGCTTACTCGAACAAGGTGTTCGAGGAGGCGGCCTTTTCGTTGAAAATCGGCGAAATCAGCGGCGTCATCTCCACGGACCAGGGGTATTTCGTTCTCGAAAAAGTGGCGGAATTTCCCGAGAAACGCCAGCCTCTCGCAGAAGTTCGCGCCCGCATCGAACAGCGCCTTCGCAAGGAAAAAACCGATCGCGCCCGGACAGCTTTCATCGACAGCCTGCGCAGGCAATCGACCATCGAATCCGCGTGGGAATCCCGCCCCGCACAATCTGGCGGCGGCGGGCGATAGGCTCCATTGCGCAAGGCGAGGACGGCCTCGGGGAGGGCAGGCCGCATCCTTTTCCATCCATGCACATCCCTGGTTTTCCGCCATGCTGATTAGCATCGTCATCGTCTCGCTCAACGGCGAATCGCGCATTGGGGCCTGCCTCGAAAGCCTGCGGCGCTGCTCGTGGCCCGAGCGAGAAATCATTGTTGTGGACAATGGTTCTTCGGATGGCACTTCCGCCCTCGTCGCGCGCGATTATCCCGAGGCGCGGCTGCTTCGCGCCCCCCGCAATCTTGGCTTCGCGGGCGGAAACAATCTCGGCGCTGCGCACGCGCGCGGGCAATGGATTGTTCTCCTCAACGACGATACAGAGTGCGAGCCGGACTGGCTCGACGCGCTTGTGTCCGCCTCACGCCGCCTGCCCCGCGCAGGAATTCTCGGGTGCCTGCTTCTCTATCCCGACCGCCGCACAATTCAGCACGCGGGCGGCGTCGTCCACGCTAATGGACTGACTGACCACCTCGATTGGGGCCGCGCGCCCGGCGAGGAAAATCTGCCCCGCGAACCGCGCGCCTGCGATTACGTCACGGGGGCGGCCATGGCCATCCGGCGCGACGTTTGGGAGCGCGTGGGACCGCTCGATCCAGGATATTTTCCGATTTATTTCGAGGAAAACGAACTCTGCTGGCGCGCGAGAGAGGCCGGATGGGAAGTGTGGATGATCCCGCAGTCGCGCGTGATTCACTACGAATCGCAGACGCAAAAGGCGTGGAGCCGCCGGTTTCTGGCGCGCTACCACCGCAACCGTCTGCGATTTGTGCTGCGCAACTTCCGCGGACGCCGCCTGCTTGCCGCGATGAAGGCCGAATGGCGATGGCTTTCGCGCCACCGTCCCTACGACCAGATTTTGCCCCTCAGCCTTGCCTATGCGCAAACCGCCTTGGGCCTGTTGGGCGGATTTCCGTTCTGATTTTGGGTTTTTAGCGAATTCAGCGCGAGCGGGCGTGCAGGTATATCTGCAAAATGGCGATGTCGGCCGGATTGACGCCGGCGATGCGCCCGGCTTGTCCGAGCGTGGCGGGCCGGTGGCGGTCGAGGCGTTCGGCGGCCTCGCGCGTAAGCCCCCGAACCGCGCGATAGTCGATGTCTTTCGGCAAAGCGGTGTCTTCGTAGCGGCGCGCCCGTTCGACTTGTTCTTCCTGGCGGCGGATGTAGCCCGCGTATCGAACGGACGTTTCGATTTTCTCTGCGGCCCACTCTGCCCCGCGCGCCTGCATCGCCTCAAGCCACTGGCGCTCCGCCTCGTCAAATAGCGACGGATTATCAGTAATTTTCAAAGCGCCCAGCAAATCTTTGACGGTGACTTCTGGAACGCGCGCCAGGCCGAGTTCGACCATCGCCGCCAAACTCACCTCGGGCCGCGCGAGAAATTGCGCCAGCGTCAGGCTTTTCTCCGGCGGTTCGATGCCGAGGCGCGCCAGCGCGCCGCGATCCAATTCGGAAAGCCGCAGATGCTCGGATTCCAGCCGGCGGATTTCGCGCTCGACGCCTTCGCGCAATCGCCGGAACGCCTCGAATTCGCGTTCGGTGAGCATCCCCACGCGCCGCCCGTGTTCGGCCATGCGCAGATCGGCGTTGTCCTGGCGCAGGAGCAGCCGGTATTCCGCGCGCGACGTGAACATGCGATACGGTTCGCGCGGAACCTTGGTGATGAGGTCATCGACGAGCACGCCCAGATACGCCTCGTCGCGCCTCAGCGTGAACGGCGCCTCGCCCCGCAGCGAAAGCGCCGCGTTGATGCCGGCAAGAATTCCTTGCGCCGCCGCTTCTTCATACCCCGAGGTGCCGTTGATCTGCCCGGCCAGAAACAACCCCGGAACGGCGCGCGCTTCGAGCGTCGGCGCCAGTTGATTTGGCAGCACAAACGTATATTCCACTGCGTAGCCCGGGCGTAGAAGCTTGCAGTGTTCCAGCCCTGGAATCGTCCGCAGAAACGCCTCTTGCACGTCGGGCGGCAGGCTGGTCGAGACGCCGTTCGGATAGATCGAGCGCCCGTCGCGCGTTTCGGGTTCGAGGAAGACGTGGTGCGACGAGCGCTCGGGGAACCGGACGACCTTGTCTTCGATCGACGGACAGTAGCGCGGCCCGACGCTGCGAATCACGCCTGTGTAAAGCGGCGAGCGGTCGAGACTCGCGCGGATGATGTCGTGCGTGCGTTCGTTGGTGCGCGTCAGGTGGCAGGGCATCTGGCGCACATCGAGCCGCGCCGTGTGCAGCGAAAACGGACGCGGCGGTTCATCGCCCGGTTGCGGTTCGGTTTTCGAGAAGTCAATCGAATCGCGGTCGATGCGCGCGGGGGTTCCGGTTTTGAGGCGTCCGGCTTCCAGGCCGAGGTCCGCGAAAGAACGCGACAAGCGCGACGCCGCCGGTTCGCCGTATCGCCCGCCCTCGCGATGATCCAGCCCGAAATGAAGCAATCCATCGAGGAACGTGCCCGTCGTAAGCACAAGCGCGCGGCAACGGAGCGTAGTGCCGCGCGCGCTGTCGGACATGTCGGCCTTGTCCGACCTGTCCGATCCGTCTGACTTATCTGCCGCAATCCGCACGCCCTCGATCCGCCCGCCGCGATGGAGGATTTCCTCCGCTTCGCCCTCGATCAACGTCAGGCCGGGCACGCGCCCGAGCGCCGCAGTCATCCAGCGCGTGTAGGCGTCGAGATCGCACTGCGCGCGCAACGCCTGAACTGCAGGGCCTTTGCTTGCGTTGAGCGTGCGGAACTGAATTCCGGTGGCGTCCGTCGCGCGGGCCATGAGTCCGCCCAGCGCATCCACCTCGTGGACCAGCTGGCTTTTGCCCAGCCCGCCAATTGCCGGATTGCATGACATGCGCCCGATGGCCGCCAGATCGAGCGTAACAAGCGCTGTGCGGCAACCCATGCGAGCCGCCGCGTGGGCTGCTTCGATCCCCGCGTGGCCCCCGCCCACAACCACAATGTCAAAATCTATCATGGAAAAATCACAAATCCTGTTTGGCGAACGCCCCGTTGTGAATGCCTGTCCTCCGAGCGCCGCTGCAAATCCGCTGGGCGCTATTGCAAGTCCTCCGGGCGGATTCGCAGTTCATCCGGCGTCAGGTATCCGCCGGGAGCGCCCGAATGCCGTCCGGGCTTGGCCGAAGGGGGCCGGCCGGGCGAGACGTCGGCGTGAGTGGACGGGTTGGCGTCGGAATGAGTGGAAGCGCCGCTGGAGGTCACAGGGCGGCCAGCCGGGAAAGGGGTATGCGGATGCGGGCCTGCGGCGGCAGGGCCAAACACGTCGGAGGACGCTCCAGGCGCGCCGGAGACGCCCGCGGGGGCGTTTGAGATACCCGCCTGGCCGGGCGCGCTCGGCGCGCCCGATACGCCCGAGACATCCGTCAGCGGTGAACTGGCCCGATGCAACGTCCGCATGATCGCGAGCAACTGCCCGGCTACGACCACTGCATCCTTGAATTTCACATTGCGCGGCGCCATTTCCCTGAATCCGCCCAGGAGCGCACAGTAGGAAAACGAGGTTTGAACCTCGCGCAGCAGGTTGTTGAACATCATGCAGGTTTCTTCATCCGCCTGTTGCATTGGGCTGTGCGAGGCGATTGCGCTGCAATCCTCATAGAATTGCCCAGTCATTTCGAGAAGCAAATCGCGTTTGTCCATGCTCGGAATCCTCCGGCGTTTTCGGCGAGCAGCAAACGCACCGCGCCAGGGAGTGTCTTTCACATTTTCATGATTTGGACAAGAGCGAACTGGAGAGGGGCGCGAGACGACATTGGCCTGGCCTTACTTTGCTCTTGTATCTCGACGGCAAAAGGTCATACGAGTTTAGTCGTTAGGCTGGTTCTGTATTGGAATTTTGGGGCGGCATTGCATCGCGTTTCCTGTGAGGCAGTCCCATGAACAAATGGCGTTCCGTCCTCAGGTGTATTGTTGTTGCGGCCTGCATGGTTATGTTGTGGAGCAGCGCCAACGACGGCAGGGGCGAATCCAAAATGCCCGCCGCACCCACAGGGGCGCGGTCAGCGGCGCCGCAGCAACCCGCGGCCAAGGCGGCGGCTTCGCAACCGGCGGCGCCCAAGTCGACGCCTCTGGGCAATTATGTCATTCTCGGATGGAACGATCTCGGGATGCACTGCATGAACCGCTATTACAGCAATTTGTGCATCCTTCCTCCGTTCAATAACGTCTGGACACAGGTGATTCAGCGCGGGAACCCGCCCCGGCTGATTACGCAGAATGTGGCATTGTCTTACCGGTTTCCCGCCAACACAGACAGCGCGGGGAAGGTTGATTTCTGGCAGCATTCGCAACAGCTTTTTGGCGTATCGCTGGCGGACAATGTCGGGCTGACCGGCCACGGCCTCACCGGGGCGATGGAATACAATGGAACGTCCTGGGAGGTGACGGGCGTGCCCCTTACGCCCTTCGACGATGCCGCGCCCACGGTCGAACAACCTTACCAATTGGCGGAAGTCACCTGCCGCAACGCGGACGGAACCACAGTTCTCGACCAGACCTCTTTCGTGGCTCCTGTCTCGACAGAAATCCATTGCGATAATTGCCACGGCGCGCAGGCGGAGTCGAATATCCTGAAAAAACATGACGAGGAAAACGGCACGACGCTCCAATCCAGCCGGCCTGTGCTTTGCGCCTCGTGCCACGCCTCGAACGCGCTCGGCACAACCGGAAATCCCAACCTGCCGAATCTCTCGCGGGCGATTCATAAATTCCACGGCGAAGAAGCCGGCGCGAACACCGATTGCTACAACTGCCATCCGGGAACGCAGACGAAATGCTTGCGCGGCGCGATGTTCCTCGCCGGGAAAAAATGCACGGATTGCCACGGAAACATGCTGGCGGTGGGGTCCTCGACGCGGCGTCCCTGGATCGACGAGCCGCGTTGCGCCACCTGCCATCCCAACTATCCCGAGGAAACCGGAAAACTCTATCGCCAAAGCCGCGGACACAGCGGGCTGTATTGCACGGCCTGCCACAACAGCCCCCACGCTGAATTGCCCACAGCCCAGCCGCGAGATGCCGTTCAGGCGTTGCGCGTCCAGGGCAAAGCCACCTATATAAAGGATTGCTACGTCTGCCACACCTCGCGTCCGCAAGGCGCAGGCCCGCACGGCGTTTTTGCCCCTTCCAACAGCGCCTGGTCGCTCCACTGACCGCAACCGCTGATAATTAAGGAAAAGTCAGCATTTGGCTCGATTCGATGGCATCCGTTTTCTACTTTCAAAACAAGCAGAACTGTTCCAATCAGCAAAATCATAACAGTTATCCAAACGTGTCATCCGTCTGGCTTGACCTGATAATCGGCGCAGTGCTGGCCGCGGCATTTTTGCTATGGACGCATCTCTGGCTCTATCGCGACGGATTCGCCGAGCACGATTGTTTCGCTATGGCCGCAGGCATTCAGCAGGCAATTTGGCAGCAGACCGGATTGCGCGAGCCAATGTTGTATTTTCCGCATGGCCAGGCTTTGTATTATCAGATTTTCTTTCACCTTCCCGGCGCCGCCTCCTCGACGCTTGATACGCGAATCCTCCTCATGAACCGCCTCTCCTGGCTGGCAATGGGGCTAAGCGTGGCGTGGCTCTATGGCATCATGCGTTGCATGGCCGCGCGGCGATGGGCTGTTGTGGGCGTTGTGAGCATCGCGTCTTGCCAAACTTTTTTTGAGATGGGCACATACGGCCATCCCAGCAGCATTGCCCTGTGCGTCATGCTGTTTGGGCTTTTGATTCTGCTGCTGGCTTTCCGGAGGCGTTTTCGGATGGGAGCCAAAGGCCGTGTGGCCGCGATGGCTGTCTTTGCGCTGTGCTGCGTTTTAGCCATCAATATCCGAATCGATGCGCTGTTTTTCCTTCCGCTGGCGGCGATTCTCGCCTTTGCGGCTGGCGGACGGCGTTGGAAGCACTTGGCAGCGGTGGCGGCGATTGGCCTGCTGGCTCTGGCAACGCAGCCGCTGCTGTCATGGTGGCTTTGCGGCGCAAATCCGCCCGAAGACTCCGCAGCGCCCACAGGACTGTTCTCCGCGCTGCGCACCTATTTCCGCCTCGATCTGATGCGCGGGTCTTTCTACTACTTTTACGCGGCGGGCGCGGGAAGCATGGCCGCCCTGGGCGCCCTGGCCTTGCTGTTGATTTGGAAAAGACGCTGGCTTCCTTTGCTGTATGGAGTCCTCATGGCGGGAATTCCTCTGCTCTATTGCTATGTGAATTACCAGCCATCGCGCCGCTATCTCCCCGCAATTGTCGCGGGCGGGATTTTTCTCGCTATGGGCGCAGTCGCGCATCCGCGCCTCAGGCGGCTCCGCCCGCCCTGGCACGCGGTTGTGGCGGCGCTGATTCTCGCGCTCAATCTCGGATCGCCCATTCTTTTCCGCGCCGCCTGCGCCGCCGCGCGCATCGACATCACTCCGACCATCCTCGGGCGGCTCGAACAAACCGCCTTTGAAAACCACCGCGCCAGACAGGAATATCTTTGGTGGGATCGCGCCCGCTGGAACTCTCTGCTGAAATCCACTCCGCCGGACACGCTTTTCATCGGCCAGTGGGTTGACCTGGCTGGCATGTATCTCAATGCGACTCGCAGGGGGGATGTCGTAATAACAAAAATGATCCGCTACGACCGCGCCGGGCATCTTTTCGAGTGCCAGATCGGGCCGCGCCGGATTTATTTCCTTGAGTGGTATCCGGACGCGCCCAAATCGCTGATTCCGGATGAACATGGCCCGGTTGTCATTCTGAGCCGCTACCCTCCTGCGGCGATGTCGCAACTTCCTCCGGGCGCGCAGTTCCTTGCCCCGCCCGCCATGGAACACCGCCCATTTTAGCGCCTGCTAATGCCCAATTGTCTTGCTCCCAAGGCAATTTTCGCTCTGAAAAAAGATTGCGCCGCAATCCTGAATTCACGACGCGCTTGACCCGGCTGGCATCCGCGCGTTATCAAATCAAACGTTTTGCGGCAATGGAGTCTGCCGCTTCCCCCAAACCGCCCGATCTGGCTGATGACTCCTGCGGATTAATTTCCGTAGGAGTATTGTTTGTGGAAAGCAAGAGCCATGTGAGCCTTCCCGAAAAATCGGCGTCCGGCTTGGAATCGGCATTGCTGGAGGCGGCTTCGTGCATCGAAGAGTTGGGGGAAGCGTTTGCCCTTGAGCATCTCCAACTGCGGGAATTGCTGAGCCGGTTGCGTGAAGAGCGGTTTCACTTGGCGGTCGTCGGGCAATTCAAGCGCGGCAAAAGCACGTTGTTGAACGCGTTGCTTGGTGAAGAAGCGCTTCCAGTTGCCTTGTTGCCCGCCACCGCGTTCCCAACGTTCATTCGTTCGGGACCGATTCGAGAGGCGCGCATTTCCTTTCTTGATGGCCGCGCGCCGGAGTTGTTTTCCGCCAACTGCTCGGGCAATCTTGCGCAGCCTTTGGCCCAATTTGTCTCGCAAGAGATGAACCCAGAGAATCGCCTGGGCGTGGCGCAAGTAGAGGTATTTCATCCCTCGCCCGCCCTGCGCGATGGAATGATTTTGATTGATACGCCAGGGATTGGCTCGACGTTTGAGCACAATTCGGAAACGGCGCTTGAGTTCCTGCCGCAATGCGACGCAGCGCTTTTTGTCGTGTCTGGCGATCCGCCAATTACGCGGGCGGAACTCGATTATCTGCGCCTTGTGAAAGAGAAAACGTCGCGCGTGTTTTTCGCGCTCAATAAATCTGACCTGTTGCGCAGCGCGGAACGCGAGGAGTCCTTGCGCTTTCTCCATGCAGTTCTTCGAGACAAGGCCGAATTCAATGAAACACCGGAGGTGTTTTGCGTTTCGGCCCGCATGGGCCTGGAATCCCGGCGCCGGGACGATCCGTCCGGATGGGAAGCAAGCGGAATGGGATTGCTTGAACGCCGCCTATGGGAATTCGCCGAACGCGAAAAGAACGATGTTCTGGCCAGCGCCGTCGCCCTGAAGGCACAAGGAATCCTTGCGGGCATCTGCCTGCGGCTGAATTTGATGATCCGCTCGCTTGAAATGCCCATTGAGGACCTCGAACGCCGGCTTGTGCTTTTCGAAGACAAAATAAAGGAATTTGAGCGCGAGCGTCTGGGGGCGCGCGACCTCCTGGCAGGCGACCACCGCCGTCTGATCGAGTTTATCGAGGAACAGGCGGCTGGCCTTCGCGCCCGGGCGCAAACGGCCCTTCGGGCGGAATTGAAACTGGATGGCGCGCGGGACCGCAGCCGGAAAACCATAAGCCAGGCGGATGCTCACGCCGCCCGCGCCGCCCTTGAAAGCGCTATTCCAACTTTCTTTTCCCGAGAAGCGCGGCAAATGGCGTCCGCTTTGGACGCGCAAATCGCGGATGTGGTTCGTCTTCACAACGACCGCGCCCAGGCGCTAACCGAATCCGTTCGCCGAGCCGCCGCCGAGATTTTCGAAATCCCGTGGCGCCCCCTGGATTCCACCACTGCTTTGGAGCGCCACCGAGCGCCTCATTGGGTAACACGCCAATGGAATACAGCTCTGGGAATGCTGCCGGTTGAGGGTCTCGAAAACTTGCTGCCCGCGCCCGTTCGCCGCCGCCGATTCGAGCGCCGCCTGGCAGAGGAAATCGAAAGCCTTGCTGTCCACAACGCGGAAAACGCACGATGGGCCGCTCTGCAAAACCTCGATGACACAATCCATCAATTTGCAGATGAACTGGATTCGCGCTTTTGCGACACTCTCGAAGCCACGCGCGGAGCCATCCGCGCCGCCCTCGAAAAGCGCCACGCGGCATCGGCCGCCGCCCAACTCGAACTTCCCACGCTCCGCCGCGCGGCGAAAGAACTCTCGCGGATGCAGAATGCGCTTCTTTCCCAATCTGCACCGCAAAACTGAAAAGGAGAATGCTTATGTCTTGCTGTTGCACTGACTCGAAATCCGGGCGGGCGATCGCGTCCGTCCGGGCAATGGAAATTCTCGATTCGCGGGGAAATCCGACCATTCGCGTATTTGTCGCGCTCGACAACGGAATCGTCGTGCAGGCGTCCGTGCCGTCGGGCGCCTCGACGGGCGAGAATGAGGCGCTCGAACTGCGCGACGGCGACAAGAAACGTTATGGCGGCAAGGGCGTCCTCAAGGCCGTCAAGAACGTGAACGACATCATCGCGCCGAAACTCGCGGGCATGGATCCGGCGTGCCAGGGCGCGATCGACCGCCTGATGATCGAACTCGACGGCACGCCGACGAAGAGCAAGCTGGGCGCGAACGCGATGCTGGGCGTTTCGATGGCCGTCGCGCGCGCGGCGGCGGTGGCGGCGGGCCTGCCGCTCTATCAGTATCTCGGCGGCGCGGGGGCCACGCGCCTTCCCGTGCCGATGATGAACATCCTCAACGGAGGCAAACACGCTGACAACAGCGTGGATTTGCAGGAGTTCATGGTCATGCCGATCGGCGCGCCGACGTTCGCCGAGGCGCTGCGTTACGGCGCGGAGACGTTCCACGCGCTCAAGGGCATCCTGAAGAAAAAAGGCTACGCGACGGCGGTTGGCGACGAGGGCGGATTCGCGCCGAACCTCAAGAGCAACGACGAGGCGTGCGATGTGATCGTCGAGGCGATCAAGGCCGCCGGATACAAACCGGGCAAGCAGGTGGCGATCGCGCTCGATCCCGCGGCAAGTTCGTTTTACGAGGACGGCGCCTACAACCTCGCCAAGTCCGGACAAGGCAAGAAAACCAGCGCGCAAATGACCGCGCTCTACAAGGCGTGGATTGAAAAATACCCGATCGTGTCCATCGAGGACGGCCTGGCGGAAAACGATTGGGATGGATTCCGCGAGCATACGGCGGCGCTGGGCGATAAAATCCAGATTGTCGGCGACGACAACTACGTCACCAACACGCAGTTCATCGCGCGGGGCATTCGCGAAAAGACCACGAACGCCGTGCTTATCAAACTCAACCAGATTGGAACCGTGACCGAGACCATCGAAGCGATTGCGATGTGCCGCCGGGCGGGATGGGGGTTTGTCATTTCGCACCGCTCGGGCGAAACAGAAGACACGTTCATGGCCGATTTCGCCGTCGCGATGGGCGGCGGGCAAATCAAGACCGGCTCGGCCTGCCGCAGCGAACGCATCGCCAAATACAACCGCCTGCTCGAAATCGAGGCGGAACTTGGCAAAGCCGCCGTGTTCGAGAATCCATTTGGGAAGAAGTGAAAGAAGGTTGATCCACGAAGGGCACGAAGACACACGAAAGAATGGAAAATTCATGATTTTTATTCGTGCTCTTCGTGCCCTTCGTGGATGAAAATCATGCCGCAAAAGTTCACGACGTTCTTTAACCTGCTGGATGCCTTGCGCGAGCCGGGATGCGCGCTGTGCCGCCTCGTGGAAAAAGGAACCCGCCAGCATTTTGATTCGATGCTTTATGAATATGTGAACGATCCCAAAACACGCGCGGCGCTGGCGGCGTCGCAGGGATTCTGCCGCGAACACGCCCGCGTTCTGCTTTCGTTTGGCGATGCGCTTGGAACCGCCCTGCTTCATCAGGGCCTGTTGCGAATGCTTGCGGAGCCAGATCGTGCGCCGAAGGGACACATTTCCGTTCCCTCGGCGTCTTGTCCCGCCTGCGATTATGCGAAAGACCTCCTCGAACGCTATGGCTCGACGCTTTTGGACTTCCTGGGCGAACAAGAAATCCTGGAGGCTCTCGAACATCCCGGAGTCCTTTGCTTGCCCCACCTGCGCTGGCTGATCGTTCATTCGCATGACAAGGAATCCGCGAATGCGCTGGTTGCCTGCGCCCGCCGAACCGCCCGCCAGATTCTCGATCGCCTGGATCGTTTTATCGCGGCCCAAAATGCTACAGGCCCGCCCATCAGCCTATCGGAAGAAGATACGACCGCCTGGCTTGAGGCGCTGGATTTCTTCTCCGGCACCTTGCGCGAACCTATAACCCGATGACGCTATTGCCTCATCGGCAACATTCGCATGAAGAAAATTGAATTTATGCCGGAATCTATTCCAAAGATAAAAATTAGCGAAAACCACCGGCGAAGACTCTCCGCCACGCTGGCCCTGATGGACCAGGCGCTCTCGGAGTTCATGCGATGGGCGAATGGCGGCGAAACACGATCCGTTCTTTATGAAGAAATTAACACTCTCGCGCCCGCGCAGCGCCAGAAAATGACCGAAGAAATCGCGGCCATCCGGGAGATGCTCCGAGAAATAAGCGAAACCTTGCAACTCAGCGGACATGTGCTGGAAACCGGAGCGGACATCAGGGCGCGATGCAGTTTGCTTTGGGCGGACTTGCTTGACGTGAAGAGCGGTCCTTTGCGCGGCTATGGAGCGCTTTCCGAAGAAGCGGCGGCCTTTCTCGACGCGCGAATCGAGAAACTGGCCCAAGCGGCGCTTCAACTGAGTGATCTGGCGCGTGACAAGACAGGAAGCAATCTCCGATGACCCACGCGCACAAAGCGACGTCACATCTCAAACCCATTGGGCAACGCCGCGAAGAGGCGCTGCGACCGTGCCAATTGCTGGGATATGACCATGACGAATTGGCGCAATACCTGATGAAGCGCCGCGCCCTGAAGATCGCCGAAGATGAATTTCGCCGCGCCATCTGGCTCAATCCCTACGAGCCGCTTTTCAAGGAACACCTGGCGCTGTGTCTGGCGGAACAAAAACGCTTTGACGAGGCACAGTCCCAGATAACCGAAGTGCTCGATGAAAAACCCACCTCGCAGAGCGCCAAAGACATCCTGCAAATGATCCAGCAAAGCATAAATGAAATAGCACGAAAGGCCGTTTCGAAGAATGACGAAATCCCCCCGCGCTCTTAATCCCGCCCGCTGGCTTACCCGCACGGTGCTCGGGATCGGACTGGCTTCGCTTTTCAGCGACCTGAGCCATGAGACCGTCACGTCGGTGTTGCCGGCGTTTCTCGCATCAATCGGCGCCGCCGCCGCCGCGCTCGGCACAATTGAGGGACTTGCCGACGGCCTTTCCAGTCTTGCCAAGCTCTACGGCGGCTGGCTGGCCGATCGCTTGCGACGCCGCAAGACGCTCTGCGCGACGGGCTACGGTTTCATGGCCCTATCACCCGTCGTTATTGCCGCGGCGGCGGCCTGGCCTGTTGTTCTGGCCGGAAGGGTCCTTGCCTGGGTTTCCCGCGGGCTGCGCACGCCGGCTCGAAAAGCCCTGATGGCCGATGCTGTCACCCCTGAGGCGTATGGACGCGCTTTCGGCCTGGAACGCGCGATGGACACCACAGGCGCGATTTTGGCCCCGTTGCTGGTGCTGGCGGCGCTGCATTTTGGCATGACTCACCGCGCGCTGATTTTGCTTTCCGCCATCCCGGCGCTCCTGGCCGTGCTGGCCATCACATTCCTGGTCCGGGAACGCACCGACCGCGTTCCTGTCCGGCGTCCGTTTCTGCACACCTTTGGCGGCTATGGCCCGCGTTTCCGCTCCTTCCTGGCGGCGGTTGGCTTGTTTGGTCTGGGCGATTTCGCAGACACTTTCTATATTTTGTATGCCGTTGCCGTTCTCACTCCGATCATCGGAGCGGCGCGGGCAGCCACCCTCTCGGTGCTGTTTTATGCGCTGCACAACGTTCTCTACGCGGGCTGGTCCTACTTTGGCGGGTGGCTGGCCGACCGCGCCAACAAACGCCTGTTGCTCGTTGCTGGCTATGTCTGCGCCGCGCTTGCCGCGCTGTGCATGATTTTGGGCGTTCAAAGCTACGCCGCCATCGGGCTTATGTTCGCGCTCGGGGGCAGCGCCGTAGGGCTTTACGAAGCTGTCGAGGACGCCGTGGCGGCGGAACTTCTGCCGTCGGGGATTCGCGCCGGAGGTTTTGGCGTTCTCGCCATCGTCACAGGCCTGGGCGACATGGTCAGCAGTCTCGGCGTCGGCTGGTTGTGGGCCGGGTTCGGCGTCAAGACAGCCTGCGCCGCCGCCATTGCCGTCATGCTCGCGGGCGTCATACTGATGTCGCGCCTCGCCCTGCGCCACAACGACTCCAACCCGCCTTTGCTTTCGGACGCCGAGTCGTGACCCCTCGGGTCTCTCCGGGTCTGCATGGCATTTTTACCGCTTCAAGGTGAACTGTTCAATATTGTCCCTTGAGCACATTTTGAGTTTGTCTATATACCCCCTGTGGCTCTGGCGAGATTCAATTTCTCGGCAGGAAGAGCTGAGCATCTGTTCGGGACTGCAAAGCAGCGGCCTCCATTCGCATGGCAGGAGACCTGTGCCGTGAAGAAAATCAAGAACGCCAACATGTCGATGGAGACAGGAGTTGCAGCTTCCGGGTGGCGGGGGACGAACCCGCATGAAGGCCGCATGGTGAAGTTATGCAACCTTCCCATCCAGGAGGCGGCGGAAGCACTCAGAACAACGCTTCAAGGCCTGAGCAAAGAATCTGCGGATCAACGCCTGGACGAATTCGGCCCCAACGAACTCACACATCTGAAACGCCTCGGATTCTGGGCGGATGTGTTTCATCGTTTCAGAAGTCCGCTGGTAATTCAGCTTTTGGTGATAGCCCTCTTGTCTGGAGTCATCGGCGAACTGAAGTCCACCGTCATCGTAGGCGCCATGATCTTGCTCAGCGTGGGTTTGTCCTATATCCTCGACCGCCGATCCAGCCAGGCCGTGGAGCATCTCGGCAAGCGCGTCCAATCGCGGACCTTTGTTTTACGAGACGGGGTGGAATCCGAGGTCCGGATTTCCGAAGTCGTTCCCGGCGACATTGTGCTTTTGCATGCCGGGTCCATCGTTCCGGCCGATCTCCGGGTGATTAGCGCCAAAGATTTTTTTGTTAGTGAGTCGGCCCTGACCGGAGAATCCATGCCTGTCGAAAAGACGGCAACAAATAGCGGTCCGCCTGCAACATCTGCTTTGGATTTGCCAAACGCCTGTTTTTTCGGAACGTCGGTCACCAGCGGCACCGCTCGCGGCCTCGTCATTAATTCCGGAATCAATACTATGTTCGGGGCTATCTCGGAAAAGTTGGCCGAAAAACGCGAGGAAACCGACTTTGACCGGGGTGTGCGTTCTTTCACCTGGCTCATGATCCGCTTCATGGTGGTCATGGTTTGCACCGTGTTCTTTATCGTGGGAATAACCAAGGGCAACTGGCTGGAGGCCCTTTTGTTCGGCCTCTCCATCGCGGTGGGGCTTACTCCGGAAATGCTTCCCATGATCGTCACCGTCAACTTGGCCAAAGGCGCTCTAACCCTGGCCAAGAGAAAGGTTATCGTCAAACGGCTGCCGTCTATCCAGAACTTCGGAGCCATCGACATTTTATGCACCGACAAAACCGGAACCCTGACCCAGGACAAGGTGGTTCTGGAACAACACGTCGATATCTTGGGAAATACCAGCGAAGAGGTACTCAATTATGCCTATCTGAACAGCTGCTTTCAGACCGGCCTGCGCAATCTGATCGACCGCGCGGTTCTGGAACATGCCGACCTGGACACCAGGCAATGCCGGCTGGTGGATGAACTGCCCTTCGATTTCCAGCGCCGGAGGATGTCGGTGGTCGTGGCCTATGAAGGAGATCATGTGCTCATTTGCAAGGGCGCGGTCGAGGAGATTTATGCATGTTGCAACCGCTACCAGATCGATGAACAGGTGTTCCCGCTGGTCGATATGATCCGCGATGACCTCTTCGAGGAAGTCGAAAAACTCAACCGCGAGGGGTTTCGGGTTCTCGGCATCGCCTACCGCGAGTTTCGCAGCGACAAATCCACGTTTTCGGTTCAGGACGAATCCCAACTGATCTTGCTGGGCTACATCGCGTTTTTCGACCCCCCCAAGGAAACGTCTAACAAGGCGCTGGAACTGCTTTCCAGCGCTGGCGTCAAGGTCAAGGTGCTCACCGGCGACAACGGCCTGGTGACCGAAAAGGTCTGTCGGGATGTGGGGCTTGGCATTGACCGGATGATCACGGGAGCCGCGTTGGCCCGTCTATCCCCGGAGCAGTTCTCCAAAACCATTGAGGATGCTAACGTCTTTGTCAAACTCTCGCCCGCACAAAAAGAGGAAATCGTTCGGGACCTGCGCCGCAACGGCCATGTGGTCGGGTTTGTGGGCGACGGCATCAACGACGCGCCGGCGCTCAAGGCCGCCGATGTCGGCATCTCGGTGGATTCCGCCGTGGATGTGGCCAAGGAGGCCGCCGACATTGTGCTCTTGGAGAAAAGTCTGCTGGTATTGGAAGAAGGCATTCTGGAGGGGCGGCGCGTTTTCGCCAATATCGTCAAATACATCCGCATGGGGGCCAGTTCCAATTTCGGAAACATGTTCAGCGTGGTGGGGGCGAGCTACCTATTGCCTTTCTTGCCCATGCAACCGGTGCAGATTCTCACCAACAACCTCCTGTATGATTTTTCTCAGACTGGCATTCCGACCGACACGGTGGACAGGGAACTGATCGCCAAGCCTCTAAAATGGAACATCGGCAGCATCAAACGATTCATGATCTTCATCGGACCGATCAGCTCCATTTTCGATTACGCGACGTTCGCCCTGATGTGGTTCTTTTTTCATTGCAGCGCTTTCCTCGATCCGGCGGCATCGGCGGCGCAAAAGGAAGGATGGGCGAAACTCTTTCAGACCGGGTGGTTCGTGGAATCGCTGCTGACCCAGACGCTGATCGTTCACATCATTCGGACAAAACGCATACCGTTTTTCGGCAGCCGAGCCTCTGCCCATCTGACCATGACGACTCTGATTATCATGGCCATTGGAGCCTGGTTGCCATACTCGCCCTTTGCCGCGAATTTGGGGATGGTTCCTTTGCCGGCCATCTATTGGGCATGGATGGCGCTCTTCCTTTCAGCCTACGCCCTCTTGACGCATTGGGTAAAGACCCGGTTCTTCAGCCGGTATGGAGGTGATTGATCGTGGATACGATTCTTGACGCCCTGCAGGAGGGAAGGCTTTTCGAATTGCCGCACAATGACAAGACGGACGCGCTTCAATTTCTGGCCCACGTAATTGAGGCCTTCCCGGAGGTGCCGGCAGGGACGGACGTGGTCGGGCTGGTCATGAAAAGAGAACTATCAGCCAATACGGCGCTGGGCAGGGGCTGGGCCTGTCCCCACGCTCGCGTATCCTTCGACGAAGACCTCAAATGCGTGGTGGGCTGGAGCCCCTCCGGAATCGAATACGAAGCCCCCGATGGGAAGCCCGTTTCGCTTCTCATCATGTATTTTGTGCCCGAGAATCAGCGGAACCGCTATTTGCGTGAAATCTCCTCTCTCGCAAAGGCCATTGAGACCTATCCCAACGTCGCCAAACTGGGAGCAATTAAAAACCTGAACGACGTCCGCAATTACTTGCTTGATCTGATCGATGGGACGAAAGAGCAGGCGACAACCAATGCCCGGGCGCGAATGATCCGCCTTCAGGCGAAGGCGGCGCCGGACGCTCTCGCCGTTTGCGACCTGTCGAACCTGATCATCGAGCCCATCGTTCTGATCAGTGGCCCGAACATAAAGCCCGTGATTCTGACGCAAAACCCCGTCCTCCTGCAAATACTCGATTCCGCCGGCGATCTGTTTGCAAAGATCGAATCGGAGCGCGCATGGCAAAACGGCGGATGGCGCGTTCTTTGCCGCGCCGCCATCGCATATCAAGGCGGCCGGGTTTCTTATGATTGCATCGCCATCAAGATGAACCCAGAAAGCCCGCGTCCGCCCAGGAGCGCCTGACCTGCCTGCGTGATCGGCGCCGAACACAGCGACCACTGTCCTTATCGTTTTCGTCTTCTTGGTCGCGGGCGTCATACTGATGTCGCGCCTCGCCCTGCGCCACAACCACTCCAATTCACAATCATGCCCCCCTGAGAAAAGGTGACGCATGTTTCAATCTCTCTTCGGGAAAGTGTCTGCGCCAAAACGAGAAACGGCCACAGAGTCCTGCCCTTTTCCCGTTCCGCTGCGGGCGGGTGAACTCGCAGCCGGCATTCTTGTGATCCTCCTGGCCTCGCTGCTCATCCTTCCTCAGGCCGCGCCCGTTCCCATGTGGGCTTACGAGAATCTTGAGAGACTTCCGCTGGATGATTTTTTTTCCACCTCCAGGCAGTTCGCCAGCACCACATGTGTTGTTGCCCTGGTGCTTTCTATAGCGCTGCTAGACATGAAGCGCCGCAGATACCTTTTTCTCCTTCTGATAGCTCTTGTTCTGAGCGCCGGAACCAACGAAATCATCAAACAGATCACCGGCAGAGCGCGTCCCGAATTCTCGGTCTTGACCGATGCAAAACACCTTGCGCGCCTCGAAAAATTCATCCACGAACACCCGGGCACTCCCGTGCGCGCGGAACGAAAAGATCAATGGCTCTTGCTGAAGCCCCATCGTCCCTTCTTCCGGGGCGAATTTGACTCCTTTCCTTCGGGCCATGCCCTTGCGGCTTTTGTGCTGGCGGCGTTTCTGATCGCAATGTATCCGCGCGGGCGGTGGATATGGATCATTCTGGCAGTGGGATGCGCTCTGGCGCGAGTCCGATTCCGCCGGCATTTTCCCGAGGATGTGATAGTTGGCTCCGCCTTGGGATGGCTCATTGCCCGCTGGGTCTTTTCGTGGCATTGGCCCCTCCGATATGCGGAATGGATTGAAAGGAAATTGTGCAATTGAAATGGGGCTTTTAGCGGAATGCACGCAACGCGGGAAGGCAATTTGTTTCCTTCATCGTTGACACGCGAGAAGGCGCTTGCGATTAGTCTATTGTTCCTCGGCAATGGAGTCTGCCGATTCGAACCGCCCCCTGAGGCTGATGACTCCTACCGGATGATAACTCATTGGTAGGACCATTTTTCAGGGGTCGGGCGCGCTCACGATAGGGGAGGGTGTGCGCGCGAGTGTGTCTGGTCTCGAACTCAAGGAGGCAATTCGCCGATGACCGATGTCTGGTTTCAAGCCTTTCTGTGGCTATCGCTGGCGCTTCTCGCCACGTTGATTTCCATCTACTTCCGCGTGGCGACGGCGCTTTCAGAAATTGTCGTCGGAATTGTGGCGCAATTGGTGATCGGAGCGCTTTTTGGCGCGGCAGTGCTCGGCGCGGGAGAATCGTGGATCAAATTCCTCTCGGGAACGGGCGCCATTGTGCTGACGTTTCTGGCCGGGGCGGAACTTGACCCCGTGGTGTTTCGCTCGAAACTGAAAGAGGCGTCATGGATTGGGCTGGCGGGATTTTTCGCGCCGTTCCTGGGATGCGCGGCGGTGGCGCATTACATATTGGGCTGGGACATGCGCCAAGCGTGGCTGGTGGGCGTCGCGCTCTCGACGACATCCGTTGCGGTCGTTTACGCCGTGATGCTCGAATTGGGTTTCAACAAGACAGATTTCGGCAAGGCGGTGTTGGCGGCGTGCTTCATCAATGACTTGGGAACGGTGATCGCGCTGGGTTTGATTTTTGCGCCTTTCACCATGCGGACGTTGATTTTCGTCGCTGTGAGCGTGGTTGTGTTCTCCGCCCTGCCGTGGATCACGCCGCGTTTTTTCAAGAGATTTGGCGACCGCCCCTCCGAACTCGAGGCGAAGTTCCTGCTATTGACGCTCTTTGGCATGGGCGCGCTGGCCGCTTGGGCCGAAAGCGAGGCCGTCCTGCCCGCCTATATGATCGGCATGGTGCTTGCGGGAACCGTCGGAAAAGACCATGTGCTGGTGCGGAGATTGCGCACATTGACTTTCGGCCTGCTAACCCCGTTCTATTTTATTCGGGCGGGTTCGTATGTGTCGGTTCCGGCGCTGATCGCCGCGCCCATGACTTTTCTCATTCTCCTGGCCGGAAAGATGGTGACAAAGTTCATCGGCGTGTTCCCGGCAACCAAGGCCTTCCACTATCCTGCGCGCGAGGCTTACTACACAACGTTTCTTATGTCCACCGGCCTGACGTTTGGAACCATTTCGGCCCTCTTCGGCCTATCGCACAATATCATTACCCAGGCACAGTATTCCTATATTGTTGCGGCGGTAATTGCCAGCGCCGTCATCCCGACCCTGATCGCCAATGCGTTCTTTCTTCCATCTCACCTCTTGCCCAAGCGGCATAAAGATGAGGAAGACGGATTGCCAGCGCGTCCTGCTTCGGGCGCTATTTCCGAAACAAAGAAACCGGCCCAATCAACTTAATACTAGAGAGGAGTCCAGCCATGTTGAAAAAAATCCTTGTCGCCTACGATGGCTCGAAGCCTGCGGAACGCGCGTTCAAAGCGGCCCTGGAACTGGCCAAGCCGCTCGGGGCGCGGATTGTCGTGCTGTCTGTGGTGCAACCGCCCGAGCCGCCAGTTCTGGTCGAGACCTCGGCGCTCCTGGATTCCGCCACGGAGCATTTCGAGAAGGATTTTCCGCGCCTTCGCGAAGAGGCGAAATCCCAGGACATTCCCTTGGAAACGCGCGTCGCCGTGGGGCATCCGGCGGATCAGATTGTGCATGTCGCCGTGGAAGAAGAGAGCGATCTGATCGTGATGGGCCATCGCGGCAAAAGCGTGCTCCAGCGCTGGCTGCTCGGGTCCATCTCCAAGCGCGTGCTCAGTTACGCGCCGTGTTCGGTGTTGATCGTGAGGTAATCTCATGAAACTCGAAGGGGAAAATGTCCTCCTGCGGATTTTTGTGAACACTTTCCAGAAGTGGCACTGGCAGCCCGCTTATGAGGCGATAGTCGAGCGCGCCCGGAAAGAACATCTGGCCGGGGCCACGGTCATCTCGGGAATTGAGGGCTTCGGTCAGGACGGGGCAATCCACAAGGACAATCCCTGGCGCTTGGGCAATGACCGCGAGGTTATCGTGGAAATTGTGGATACAGAAGAGAAAATCTCGCGGTTTATAGGTGAGATCGAACCGATGCTGAAAGACGCGATTGCGACCCTCGAACGCGCGCATGTCGTGTTTTACCGCCGAAAAGGAGAATCCTAGTCAATGAAAACTCCGGGCGAAGGAACCTTGATGCGAATTCTTATTGGCGACTCAGACCGCTGGCACGGAAAAGCCTTGCATGAGGCGATCGTCGAACGTGCACGGACCGCTGGGCTTGCCGGGGCTACTGTGTTGCGCGGCATTCTCGGATTCGGCAAGCACAGCCGAATTCACTCCGCCGGAATTCTCACACTCTCTACGGATCTGCCGGTAATCATTGAGCTGGTGGACACGGAAGAGAAAATCCGCGAATTCATGCCGGCCGTGGACGAGATGGTTGAGGAGGGATTGGTCACGCTTGAAACGGTTCAGGTGATCCGCTACGCGGCCGGGAGCGAAAGATGAAGGAATTGGCCTCTTGCCTGTTTGTGGGAATCGGCGGTTTTTTCGGCGCGGTGACCCGCTACCTGATCGCCCGTGCCGCCGCGGCGTGGCTCGGCATTGGATTTCCTTATGGGACTCTTTTTATTAATCTGTCCGGGGCGTTTTTCCTCGGACTGATTGCCACTTTGGTTAGCGAGCGTTTTTTCCGGGCGGGTGACCAGGTGCGGCTCGTTTTCGCCATAGGCTTTCTCGGAGCCTATACAACTTTCTCCACCTACGAATTCGAGTCCAACGCGCTCTTTGAAAGCGGAAAGTGGCAACTGGCCCTGACGAACCTTTTCGGCAGTTTGTTTATTGGACTCATTGCCGTACGCCTGGGCATTCTGGCCGCGAAACAGTTTGCCTGATACCAATTTCCCGTAATTCTGTTCCCTGAATTTGCTCTGAAGGAGCAAA
>CAYUNT010000030.1:0-30375 GCA_964446285.1 uncultured Candidatus Sumerlaeota bacterium
ATCAAGACCTATGCGCCCCTTCTCGCCGCTTGAGGAAAAAACGCTACACTCCAGAAAGTTACTGGCAGCAGGGGCATCTTGCCTGTGATTCCGGTGGCTTGGGCGTCTCGCGCAGGATTTTTCCTGCACATTGAACAGTTCCTGCGGATCCACCCGGGGCGCTGCTGCTACCGCCGCCGCCGCAGGCCGGTTCCACAGGAAGCGGGCGTTCGATAAACCGCCGGCGCGAGAAGTCCCATAGCCACGCGCACGCGGGCAGGCTCACCGCGATGTTTAGAAGCGTGGTCATCCAGCTGAGGACCAATTCCATGACTCCCTGTGAAACCCATATTCCCCCTTCCGAAGTGTCGCGTAAAAAGCGCCAGCGAACATCCGCAATCATGAGGAGTAAGGAGAAGGCTTGCACAGCGTAGGACGCGAGGGATTGCGCCAGAATCGCTGCCACCACCCCCAGTAGCGGTCGGCGGATGCGCAACTGAATCGCCACAAGAATGTGAAATCCAAGCGCCACCATGAAAATTCTAGCGGCCCATTCGAGGGCAACCAACAGCAACATGTGTGCGAACGGGCGTGCGGCATGCCCGTAACCGGTAAGCAAAAAGTGAATCAGGCTCCGATTCGACATGGTTTTATAGGGACTCGTCATGTCGGCGGAAAAATAGGCATACAGCGGATAAATGCAGCGGAAAACGTGGGAAACCAGAGGCAGCAAAATGGCTAGCGCGGCCCAATGCCCAGCCCAGGCATCGGCCAGAGACGCGCGCGAATTCGGCACGAGTTCTAATGGTTCGCGCAGCATCGGCGTGGAAAGGAACTCGCGCAAACGCCTCGCCATCCAGATGGATAATAAAATCATCGGCGAGAAAATCGACAGAAGGGACGAGTATCCATTTACGAGCGCGGTAAAGAGCGTTGGACTGCGCATCATGCCCGGCGGCGAAGACATCAGTGAAACCACCCATCGGTTCGACAGCCAATGAATGGCAAAGGTGGCGGCGTTGAGCAGCGCCAGAGTCGCGATCAGGCTCCACCAGGGACGCCGCCCCCAGAGAAATCGCATCAGGAGCATGTAAAACGGATTGTCGGCGCGTTCGCGCACGGCGCGCGCAATATGACGCAGTCCGGAGACAGAATGGCTCACGATGGGAATGGACATATCAGGGTTCAATAATTACAGGCCTTGTCTGGGGCAAAAGGGGGCGCAAGAACATCAAAAGATAAACTCGAAAATAGTCTGGCCTCCGGGCGGAATGTTGGCCCAGGCCGCCGCGTTTGTTCCGCTGATCCAGAAATTTACGCAGTCGCATCCATCGACCTTTGCCCCTTTGGGAAGCCGGGGTGGCGACTCAAAAGGCACCCACAACACGGTGGCGCCTTTTACTTCCGTCCGGCCCCGATTCACCACGCGGACCTGCACGGAATCCAGATGATTTGTCTGTTCCATCTCCATAAAATATCTTTGCTCCCAGTAATCGGCCATTTCGGCCGGAAACGCATTCCAAATGCAAAATTTCGCATACAGAGACCTCCAGGTTTCGACCAAGAAATCCTGGTGGGCGGGGTCCGAGAGGTTTTCGATATGGCCCGACGTTATCACAGGAAATCCCCGGCGCAGCGTGCGTTCCGTGGCGGTTGTGTAGAGTTCGTGCGCAAAAATGGAGGAACTGGGGGAAATGCTGACGCCCGAGCCGATGATCCAAAGCGACTCTCCGCCCGGGGCGCAATATCGCACGCGCGCGTGGAAGAGGTCTTCTGAGCCGGGGGAGATGTTGGGATTGAAATCCCAAATCCGGTAACCCTGTTCGGCAAGCGCCTGGGCGAGCGGATAGCATCGCGAATATCCCGCGGCCTTGAAGTAGCGCTGCGGCCCCAGACCCGCCTCCTCGATTTCCGTCCGGATGCGCTGCACCATGGACCAAACCCACTGGCGGTCGCTGGTGAACGCGCCCGATCCTTGTGAGGAGGTCGTGTTGAATTCCCACTGGTTCATGTAGTTTCGGCCGCCTGGCAGGTTCGCCGGGGCGTGATGAACGGCATGCGACTGAATGCTGAAAAAATCCCCGTATTCGTTGAGCCAGCGCTGATATAACGCCACATCCTCCGGATTCTTGCGAAGGTCGTTGAGCCCCTCGGCATAGGGCGATTCCGCCAGCGGCGCTGGCGTCGAGTAGTAGGGGTTGAAGTCATCGACGACGAGAATCGTCTGCATTTTCATTTGCGGCAATGCGCTGTGGACCTTTTTGAAGTAAAAATCTTCCAGGTTTTTGTATGTCCTTTTCGCGATTTGCGGCGCGCCGTGGTCCGGTTTGATTTCGTCCGCCTGGAGGGCAAAAGCCGCCTGTCGCCCCGCGGGATACCATCCGAGGCAGGCCATTCCCGCCGGCCGGTTCGCGGGCGGGGGACCTAGCCGGCAGGAAAACGAGTGAACAAATGTTTCGCCGGGCGTGAGAAAAGGCCGGATTTTCGCCGCGTTCGCGCCGTCTCCCACCGTCAAATTGGCGAGAAAGCGGTCGGGAACCAGTTCGATGATGACTTTGCCCGGCAATCGCGACATTTGAACAGCGTGGTCGCTGATTCCCTGACTATCGAGCAGAATCTCGTGAGAATTCCCGCTGGCGCGAAAGCGAAGGCCAACCGGCCCGTCGAAAACCCCCGCAAATTTGCCCGGTTCTTTGGGCAATTCCAGCGGCTGCGATTCGCCTGTGGGAAAAAACACCTGCGCCTTGTCCAGCCCATAGCCTTCCGCGTAGATCATGGTTGGCGCAAGATATATGTGTTGCTTTCTAAGAATAAGCGGCGTCTTTCCGTTGTTTCGGATTTCAAGGCGCGTGTGGACGGTTGCGCCCATTTCGTGAGTCTGACGCACGAGGCGGAATTCGATTCCCGACGGCTGCATTTGCGCGGCGCCCGGATTCACGAAAGCCAGATCGAACCGGTGAATCGAGACTCTTTCCTTGCCGGCGGCGAGGATTCTCGCCTTTCCGCGCGGAATCAGCATGGCCGTGCATGTGGAGCCGCTTTCGTCTTCGGCCACATACTGGGGGGGCAGCCAGGTTTCATAGATCGGAGATTCCGAGCCTTTTTTTGTTTCCCATGCCATGGAAAGAGCGGCGCGCTGGCGGTCGGCCACGTCCAGGTCCACGGTGTATGGCCCGGTTTCATAGCGCTTGGGGACTTGCGGCGCGGGAGAAGGCTGGGGAGCGGACGATGGTTTTGTCGGCGCGCCATGCGCGCTATGCGCGGCGGATGCGCTTTGGGTTGAGCGTCCGGAATTCTTCGCGGCGGACGATTTGCTGGATTTTTGCGTGTCTGAGGAATCCAGGCATCCGAAGGCCGCCATGGCGAATACGACGATCAGGAAGAACGAAGCCTGAACGGAGCGAAATCTCCAAGCGCGGGGATGGCGCGAGGACATGGCGATTGTCTTTCTGGATAAGCGGCTATTCATCCTGGCATATTAACACGCGCTGCGCGTGGCGCGCTTGACGGAAATATGCCATGAAGGCCGCTTATGGAACAGGCCGCGCCGCAAAACGATTGGGCGCCACTCGTTGAACAAGCGCAGGCGCTACAAGGAACGCATAGCGCGCCTTTTGCCTTTCCACCATCTCATTTGGATATATAGCGCCAGTGCAGTTTGGCTTCCAGCGGAAAATTGCACAGATTTCGCGGAGCGAGGAGTGAATCCCGTGGGTTCGTCGCCGCGCTATTTATTCCTTCAGGGCAGCGTGACGGGGTCTTCGAGGATCGTCAGACGGCCCGTGGTGGCGTCGAGTTCGGCCATCACGCCCATCGGAATCGTGGCGTTGTCGGCGACATGGCCGATCGGGAATTGTGTGACAACCGGATACCCCTTGTGAGCAAAATAGCGGTCGAAAATCTGTTCCAGCGTCAGGCTTTTCTCGGGTTCGTCCGATACGCACTTGCTCCACCGCCCGAGGATCGCACCGCGCAAATTGTTCAGCTTTCCGCCCATCTCGAGCTGCGACAGCATCCGGTCCACGCGGTAAGGTTTTTCGCCGACGTCTTCGAGGAACAGAATCGCATCGCGCGTGTCAATTTCGTAGGGCGTGCCCATAAGCGTGGCTACGAGCGAAAGATTTCCGCCCACGAGCCGTCCGCGCGCCACGCCCGGCACAAGCGTCACGGGCTTCGTCGTCACCTCATCAAGCGCGTAGGTCCAGCCCGGCGCGAGGCGTGCGCCGCTCGCCGCATCGAAGTAGTTCGAGGCCAGAATCGCCCGCCAGTAATAGCGCCCGGCAAAGGGCTGCATCCCCGTTTCGCTCCCAAGCCCCCACATCGGATTCGGGCTGTGGAACGTCACCCAATGGCATTTCCGATTGAGCGCGAGGTGAAGCGCGGTGATATCGCTGAATCCTGTGACGATCTTCGGCTGGCGCGCGATTTCGTTCCAATCGAGCTGGTCGAGGATGCGCGAAACGCCGTAGCCGCCTGTGCCGGAAATAACGGCCTTCACTTCCGGATCGCGAAAGGCGGCCATGAGGTTCTCGACGCGCTCGTCGTCGGGGCCAGCTAAATCGCCATAGCGGTGATAGAGGTTCGGGGCCTCCTTGACTCGGAATCCCATTGCCTTGAGGCGTTCGGCGGCGCGCTGGATGCGCCCCGGGGGTTCGAGCGGCGAGGCGGGCGCCACAATGGCGATTGTGTCGCCGGGGCGCAAGGCGGGAGGCTTGATATAGGATGCGGAGGAAGGCGAGGAAAGGGAGGAAGGGGAGGAAGGGGAGGATGCGGCGGGAGAATCAGGAGTGGCGGGAGCAGGGTGAAGATTCATACAGGAAGCGAGAAAGAAGATGAAAAACATGGCAAAGACTTTGGAATACAGGCGCATGAATGGCTCCTTGCGCGGAGAAATGCGTCCGTTCCGATCAAATGGCGCGGCGCAAGGGATGCAAGAGGAATTGCAGGCGGCAGGAGCAATATCGGCGGATGCGCGCCGGTCTTTGGGAGGCGCGCGCGGTCTTGCTTTTCTTGTTGCGGCCTTGCTTTCCGCCCTGCTGGCGCTTCTTGCGGGGTGCGGCGAAAACTGGACGCCGTTCGTGAGCGACCCGGATGCCGTCGAAGCGCAAGGCGGAGCGGGAGGAGCGGGCGGCGGGCGCATCCGCGCGGTAACATATAATATCCACGTCGGCAAAGGAATGGACGGACGGATTGATCTTGGGCGGATCGCGGGCGTTCTCACGATGGACGGAATGCCAGACGTCGCGGGGCTGCAAGAGGTAGATCGCAACGTGACGCGCACGGGCAACGTGGATCAGTTCGAACGCCTCGAAGCGCTCTCGGGCATGAAGGGCGTTTTCGGCAAAAGCATCGACTTGCAGGGCGGCGAATATGGCATCGCGATTCTGACAAGCGGCGAGATTCTTGAATCGCGCCATGTTCTGCATCCTGTAGGCGAGGAATCCGAGCGGCGCAGCATGTTGATCGCGCGCATCCGGTCGAAGAACGGCGTGGAATTCTGGGCCATCAACACACACCTGGGCCTTGTGGCGGGCGACCGCGCCGCGCAGGTTCGCGCCATGATGGATGCCGCCGCCGCGCTGAACGGCCCGGTGCTCCTGATGGGCGATTTCAACAACGAGCCATCGAAGGAAGAGGATTCGCCCTATAGGGTATTGGATAAGCAATATATAGATTGCTGGAAATCGGCGAGAGAGAGCGAAATGCGCCCGGATGCCGGATACCCGAACTTCGCAAATTACGAAGGCGCGACATTCCGCAGCGATTTCCCGGACAAGCGGATTGATTTCATCTGGGCGCGGCGCGGCGACGGCTGGCGCGCCCGCCAAGCCTGGACGCGCGGCAGCCTGGCCTCGGATCATCTGCCGCTGTTTGCCGAGATTTCCTATTCGCCCTCTGCCAAAACCAATTAGCAGGCAGGTTTCCGGCAAAGCCAGCGTGCTGGCAAGTCTATCTGACAAGGCCGGCTCCATAGCCCCATCACAATGCGCGGCTGTCCCGCCAAATGTCTCTTGCGCCCCTTATGTCCTTTTTGTCCTTTGCGTCCTTTCGTTCTCAGGTGTCCCCAGGCTTTCACCGCCGGTTCATCCTGCTCGCGGCGCTGGCGGCGGCGCTGGCATGTCTGTTGCTCAACCGCTTTGTGCTCGGCGCGACGCCGCACGGATGGGACGCCGCGGCGTATTATTTCCAGGCGCAAATTTTCGCCTCGGGCCGCGTTGTGGCGCCGGGCACGCCGCTGATCGACTGTTTCTGGCTCGGGAATCTCGTGAACAGCGCCGCCAGCCGTTACGCGATGTATCCGCCCGGCTGGCCTGCGCTCCTGGCGGTGGCGATGGCGCTGCGGATTCCCGCGCTGGCCAATGCCGCAATGGCGGGCGTGTGCCTGGCCCTGACCTCGGCGCTGGCGGGGCGGATGTTTGGCGCGCGCGAGGGGCGGATTGCCGCGGCGCTGGCGCTCCTCTCGCCATTTTTCCTTTTCATGGGCGCGGATTTCATCGCCCACGCGGCGAGCGCGGCGGCCCTGGCGGCGATGTTGCTGGCAATGATGCGTTCGGTGGGCGCGGCGGAGCGGATGGAACAAAGGGATGCGCGCGAACGGGCGCAGAAGAGCGAGTGCGGAGCCTCGCGATCCCAGGACGCGGAACAGGCGGATGCGCGCAAATGGGCGCGGGCGCAATGGGCATGGGGAGCGGCGGCGGGAGCGGCTTGCGCGGTGGCGTTTTTGGTGCGGCCTTTCAGCGCGGCGCTCGGACTGGCCGGGGCCGCGTGGATCACTGCGTGGACCGTCTCGTGGCGTCCGGCGCGATGGTGGAGGCTCGCCGTGGTGTCGCTTCCGATTATGCTGGCAGCGGTTGGGATTTTCCTCGCGTATGACGCCGCCACCACCGGATCGCCGTGGATCACGCCGTATCGACGCGCGGTGCCGGACTTGAATCTCCTTGGGATGAAAGGCGAATTCCGCGCGAGCGTGTTCGCCAATCTCGCCGCAAACCTGCCGAAAGTCCTGCACGGACTGCACCGCTTCGTCTGGGGCGGCCCGCTGACGGACCTGTGGCCGCTCGCCGCGCTCATCCTGCTCGCCCCGCGCCGCCGCGAAACATGGGCGCTCGCTGGCGCAATCGCCATCTATTGCTTCGGACATTCGCTGTATTTTTATTTCGATTTCTATTATGGCCCGCGCATGATTTTCGAGACGATGCCCTGGGTTCTTGCCGCGGCGGCGGGCGGGATCGGGACGCTATGGGACCGCGCCGCGCGGTGGGATGCCAATGGAGGCGCTGGGGCGCGAGGGGCAGCAGCGAAGCAAGGCGCGAGTGCGGAGCCTCGCGATCCCACGGAGCCTCGCGATCCCACGGAGCCGCAATCAGATGAGGCGGATGCGCAGTCACGAATGGGCCGCATTGCCGTCACTTTGCTATACGGAATCTGCGTTTTGTGGATTCTGGCCGCCGCCTGGCCCGCACGGATTCGCTACTATGCGGCCAATTATTGCGGACAGGGCGGCGAATTGCTCCGCATCCTCAGCGAGGCGCAACTCGACGACGCGCTTGTCATTTTGCGCACGACAAACCCGACGGCGTTCGCCAACGTGAGCCATTTGAACGCGCCCGATCTCCGCGAAGGGCGCGTAGTGTTTGCGCGATATGTTCCCGGCCGCGTCGAAGCGTTGCGGGCCGCCTTTCCGCGTCGCGAAACCTGGATTCTCGATGTGGAATATAAGGAAATCCTTGGCGAAAACGAATATGCCGACCGTTTCCGCATCCTCACCTCCCGCTGGACCCCCCTCGCCGGGCAGGGCGCGGAACCCTACTCCTCCGCCTTTTCCGCGAGAAGCGGCCGATAGTTCCTCTGCCAAGGCGGGCTATCGCCGGTCCATCGCCAATTCATCGGCTTAAAAGCAAGCGGCTGGCGCGAGGTGAGGCCTTTCCGCAGAAAGGATTCGCGCCAGCCGCCGCAATGCTGCCGTCTGGCTGGAGTTTTCGCTTCGGAACTACTTGCGCAGGCCGAGGCGTTGAATCAGCGCGCGGTAACGATT
This sequence comes from uncultured Candidatus Sumerlaeota bacterium, assembly GCA_964446285.1. Classification (GTDB taxonomy): domain Bacteria; phylum Sumerlaeota; class Sumerlaeia; order SLMS01; family CAYUNT01; genus CAYUNT01. Next base: position 8,015 of record CAYUNT010000030.1, read on the forward strand.
GATGTCCTTCTTCTGCAGGTAGCTCAGAAGGGATTTGCGCTTGCCAACGAGTTTTAACAAGCCGCGTCGCGAATGATGATCTTTCTTGTGCGTCTTGAAGTGCTCGGTCAGCGTGCTGATGCGCTCGGAAAGGATGGCCACCTGAACTTCAGGCGAACCGGTGTCCTTTTCGTGCTTGCGGTGATCCGTAATCACCTGCTGTTTGCGGTCTTTCGTAATCGACATCGGAGTGAATCCTCCTGAAAGGCTCTCGATCGGAGCCGGGATGCCTCGCGGACCCCAGTGCGCGGCTGGAGGAAGAGAAGCCAGCGTCCGAGGACCGGAGAATTCCGCCGGGTGCGAAACCGGAATGTCGAGGTCCGGTTTCTGGGCGGGCAAGCCGCGGATGAATTGCGAGAGATGCCGGGCGGTGGTGAGCAGGCGCGCCTGAGCGCACCCTCTCCGCCCTGAACCCCGCGCATCCGGGCCGCACAACCCTACGGACCGCGGGCAAAGAGTCAAGCGGGGATTGTGAGGTTAATTTTGTTATCGGGCGGCCCTGTCTGCCCAGGAACAGTTCAAAGTGCGGGAAAAACCTTGGGCGAGACGCCCAAGTTACCGGAATCACGGGCAAAATGCCCATGCCACCACTAATTTTGAACAGTTCCCGCCCATCTGCCCCCCCGATTGGAATCCGCATTGATTTCCCGGGGGCGGCGAAGTGTAAAGCAAAGGCGAGGTTAGGCGATTTTCGCTCCGCCGGAGACAGATCGTGTCCTTCTTGCCTGCACTGAAACGAATTCCCGAACCGTGCTTGTTTTCCCATTCCCCTTTCCGTATGGCCGTCTTTTTGAGGGGCTTGGCGTGTCTTTTGGCGTGCGCGATGATGTGTTTCGCGGTCGTTGTGGCGAGAGCGGCAGGATCGTCCGAAGCGCCCAAGACCTTCCCTGCGCCGCTGCCGGTTGCCGCGCCGCAGGTGGAGTTGTCCATTCCCAATCCGCCGGCGAGTTTGCGGCTGGGCCAGGCATTTGCGCTCGATGTGGATTACACGGCCAATCTCCACGAACAAGGTCTGCGGGCGCGCCTGTTTCTGGAAATTCGCGACGCCGCGACGTCCGAAACGCTTGCCTCGTGGTCGAGCGACAACAGCCGCGCCGGATACGAGGGGCCATCGGGTCGCGTGACGTTCGCCTGCACAGCGCCCGCCGCGGCGCCCCCAAGCGGACTTGCGTATTTTTGCGCCTACGCCGCGCCAATGGAATTCAATCCATACGTAATCCGCGAACTCGAAACCTACCCGCGCGATGGAACTTATCCATATCAGTGGTCGGGCAATGGCGTGACGCACAACATCGTCTATCTTGGCACGACCATCCTGACCGACAACCAGGCAGGAAACGCTTGTTATTGCTCGGGCATCACATATCAGGTTTTCATGGACGCCTGGGAGAAATACAATGCGGAAAAAGGATTTTCGCCCGCAAGCATCTGGGGAATGACAGTGTCACAGGCGCGCAATTTCCGCCTGAAATGGTATGCGGCGGACGGGCGCATTCTCGGCTCGACGGGCGCCATCGAGGACTATGCGTGCGGGTTCCGGATCACGGACCCTGACCGCGCGCGCCCCGGAGATTTTGTGCAAATCTGGCGCAACAGCGGCTCGGGGCATTCCGTTATCTTTATAGAATGGATTCGGAATGACCTGGGCGAAAAGACCCAAATTCGTTACTGGTCCACGCAAACCTCGACAAACGGCATCAACTACAACACGGAAAACTATTCGAGCCTGAACATGACAGACACGACGTTCGCGCGCGCGCTGAAGCCGGCGGACAAGGATGATTGGGCAAATCGCTACGCGGCGGCAGAAACGCGCTCGCGCCCGATACGAATCACGGCCCCGGCGCACACAACCGGATGGATGGCCAGGTAAAGCCTTTCTTGAAAGCCGGTTCGCCTGAATTTAGAAGGCCATTTCTATTCGCCGACGAGCGCCTGGCGGCATTTTTCGAGCAATCCCTGGACACTGAAGGGCTTTTGGATGAAGACAACCCCCGCCTTCATTGCTCCTTGGCGGGCGACAATATCATCCGCGTAGCCAGACATGAACAGCGCCTTGGCTTCGGGATGCTGTTCGCGGATTTTCGCAAAAGCCTCAGGCCCGTTCATCCCGGGCATGACCATGTCTGTCAGCACCAGGTGAATCGCTTCCTTGTATTTTTGGGATTTTTCGATCGCGTCTGCCACATTATCTGATTCGATCACGATATAGCCTTGTTTCGCCAATATCCGGCTGGCAAGTTTCTGGACCGACGGGTCGTCCTCGATAATCAGGACCGTGGCCGAGGCTGGCATTGGCGTGCGCAATTGCGCCGGCCGGGCTTCGGATTCGATCTTTTTCGAGCGCAGCGGGAGATAGATTTCGAAAGTGGTTCCTTTGCCCACTTCACTTGCGGCCAGGATGTTTCCCCCGTGCTGCTTGATGATGCCAAAAGTCGTGGCCAGCCCCAATCCCGTGCCTTTCTCGGCGCCTTTTGTGGTGAAAAACGGCTCGAAAATGCGGTCCAAAATGCTTGATTCCATGCCGCATCCGGTGTCGCTCACCCTGAGAAGAGCATAGAGGCCGGCGGGCACTCCGCGCATTTGCCCGGACTCGCGATTCAGTTCCGCGGCCGCCGTTTCAATCCGCAGTGTGCCTCCGCCGGGCATGGCGTCGCCGGCATTGACCGCCAAATTCATCAGGACCTGCTCGAGCTGAACGGCGTCCGCCAGGATGGGGAGCGGTTGAGAACACAACATGAAATTCAGCTGAATGTCTTCGGCGAGCAGGCGGCGAAGCAGCTTCCTGAAACCGTCCACCACATCATTCAGGTCCAAAGCCTTTTTTTCCAGAATCTGTTTGCGGCTGAAGGCCAAAAGCTGCCGCGTGAGGTCTCTGGCTCGAAGTCCCGCCTGATACACCTGTTCCAGCGGTTCATGCAGTGCGTGGTCTTTATCCAGGCTTTCCCGCGCGATTTCCCCATATCCCAAGATGACGGACAAGAGGTTGTTGAAATCGTGGGCGACGCCGCTGGCAAGCCGGCCCACGGCTTCCATTTTTTGCGCCTGCTGCAACTGGGATTCCAGATTCTTTTGCTGCTGTTCCATGCGCCTGCGTTCTGTAACGTCGCGCATGATGAGGACAAACCCGCCAATTTGCCCATCCGGCCCTTTGACGGGATCGACCACTGCAACAAAGATTTTGCCGCCGCTTTGAATTTCCAGCGTTTCCCTGCTTCCGCTTTGGAGCGCGCCTTCGAGCGGGCAGTCTGGGATGTGATCCTGAATTCTTTGAACAGGCGCCGCGCTGGCTTGTCCCTGATGCGTTTTGAAGTCCTGGCCGAGAAAATCAACAAAAGCCCGGTTGCATTGCATGATGGCTCCGCCGACATCCAGCAAGGCTACTGGATCAAGCATGGCATCAAATGTGATCTGCCACCGTTCGCTGGCGGCCTGCGCCTTTTGCTCCGCCTCTCGGCGCGCCTGAACCTCTTGTTCCAGTTGCATCATCTTTTGTTCGAGTTTTCTCACCAGGCGCTCGTTGTAAAGTTTGAGCACTTCTTCTTCATTGATGGGGGCGGTCGGTGGAGGGGTCGTCCCGCGCTTGGAGGATGCCTCCAGTTCCCGGACCATCTCCATAAAGACGCTTGGCTCGCATGGCTTGAGCACAAACCGGTTTGCGCCGATTTTCATGGCAAAAGCCTCATCCTGCGGGCCGGTGTAAGTGGCTGTGTAGATAATGAATGGGATATGGCAATGCTGGGCGCTGGATTTGACCTTTCGGCACAATTCAAAACCATCCATGACCGGCATGAGGATATCGCTGACAATCATGCCAATTCCGCCCGCGTCGAGAACCTTCAGCGCTTCCGAGCCGTTCGTCGCCAGCACAACATCATATCCATGTCCCCGAAGAAGCATATCCAGAAGATAGCGGTTATTTTCGTTATCGTCCACGATGAGGACTTTCATTTCACTGCTCCTTGCCGCTCGAATTTGCAGGCAGATATTGCCTGATTTCGGAGACAAAGGTTTCCGGATTGATGGGCTTTTCCATATAGCCCGTGGCGCCGGCCGCCAGGATTCTTTCGCGGTCGCCCACCATGGCGTAGGAGGTTACGGCGATGATGGGAATGTCTTTCAGTTCGGAGTGCGTTTTCAACTCTGCGGCGACGGCATAGCCATCCATTTCGGGCAGTTGAATATCGAGAAGGATGGCCAGAGGCTTGTGAAGAAGAGCCATCTTAATGCCCTCTCTGCCGCTGGCCGCGCCAAGAACCTGAAAGCCGTTTTTTTCCAGCAGAAAACGCATCAGATAAAAGTTTTGCTCGTTGTCCTCAATTAGAAGCAGAGTGCCGCTCATTGCGAACCTCCTGCCTGGGTGGGGAAACGCACAGTGAAAGTGCTCCCTTGGCCCAATTGGCTTTCCACATGGATGGAACCGCCCATCATATCCATTAGCTTTTTACATATCGAGAGTCCCAGGCCCGTGCCCTCGTGCTTTCGAGCCAGGCCGGTGTCGATTTGGTGAAATGGCTTGAAAAGACCGGAAATGTCTTCCTGCTGGATGCCGATGCCGGTATCGGACACGGAAAGCACGCAATTGCCATTTTCAGCCCGGCAGGCGATGCGCACGTGCCCGTGTTCAGTGAATTTTACCGCATTGTTCAGCAAGTTGAGAATCACCTGCTCCAGGCGGCGCTGGTCCGAGGTAATCATTCCTATGCCGTCTGCAATTTCCTCACGCAGATCGAGTCCTTTCTGTTTGGCCAGCGGCGAAACCAGTTTGACCACCTTCTCGATAGATGCCTTGAGGTCGAAGGGGGCGTAACTGAGCGACAGCTGCCCGGCTTCGATTTTGGAAATGTCCAAAACGTCGTTGATGAGCGATAAAAGATGGCGGGCGCTGTTTTGAACCATTGTCATTTGCTTGTGCTGTTCCGGATTCAGGGGGCCGGCCAGCCCTTGCAGCAGAATGCCGGTAAAGCCAATGATCGAGTTCAGCGGCGTCCGCAATTCGTGAGACATGGTGGCCAAAAACGCCGACTTGATTTGATCCGCCGCCCGGGCCTTCTCCATGGCCGCCGCCAGTTCCGCTGTGCGTTCCTCGATGCGGCGTTCCATCTCGTGGTTGATCTGGCGGAGCTCGCGGGTTTGCGCATTCACCTGGCGCTTGAGGATCGCGCTTCCGGCCAGGCTTATGAGCAAGGAGGCGCCAAGAACGAGACTTAGGATTTTCAGCCACGCGGGCAACTGAAAACTAACCTTTTCGGAAGTCCAGCGATTGAGTGAATGATAATAGATGGATTGCGGGTCTTTTTTCAATTCTCGCAAATACATATCAATAAGGATCAGCAGTTTCAGGTCTGTATTTTTCGGCGCCGCAAAAAAGAGACTGGAGGGGTTGAACACAACTGCGGTATCTTCCAGGTTGTATTTTCTGGCATTCATCTGCCCGAAAAAATTATTCGAAATGGCCGCGTCGGCGTCTCCCTTGGAAACGGCTTCGAATACGGTCATAAAGTCAGGCGCGGCAACCAGAGAAATGTTCAGGCCGAAGCCCTCGGCGAGTTCGGAGATCGCGCTTTGTTGAACAGACCCTTCCAAAACGGCGATTCGTTTGCCGTTGAGGTCCAGAACGGATTGAATTCCGCTGCCCTTTCGCGCATAGACCTGAAACCAGGAAGACAATACCGGGACTTTGTGAAAGGAGTATATTTTTTCTCGTTCCGCCGTATAAGCCACATCCGGCATCAGGTCGATTTCGCCTTTGGCCAAGCGGTCCAGCCCCTCGGTCCAGGTTCCTTTCACATAGCGCAGCGTCCAGCCTTCCTGCCTGGCAATATACTCGATGATGTCGATAAAGATGCCAGAGGGGTAGCCGCTGTCGGAAGTAAAGACTTTCGGCGCATTTTCATACACGCCAACCTTGACCGTCCGGCTTTCCGCCCACGCGAACGGCGCGCTCAGGCAAAGGCACAACGCAATCAAAACGGCAAAAATTCGGCTAAAATTGCACGGGCCGCAATCTGCAACGCCATCGCCAGGCATATTCATCACTTCCGTGATTGTCTTTGTATCGCCGTGCCCTTTTGTAACGCCTTGTGGAATACTTTGCCAAACCACTAAGAAACCGGAATCTCACTTCCTGACCTCACTAAACGGCCATCGAGACAGTGAAGGCAACCAGGAATTTCCTTTTTGGAACCTGCCAAAACATTTTTTGCGCGATTGGGGCGCAAGGGCGGCAATGCGCTCTCCTTTTGAAAGCCAAAGATTTCTTTGTTGCACGCATTTTGCCCGGCCCCCACAAAGCCAGAGCGTTCCCGGCTCTTTTCGGATGACGCCGCGCACCAGGGTTCGTTAGGTTGTTTGCGGGAGAATGGGAGGAGGGAAGAATCCTGCCAGACGCCGCCGCGGCGTCATGGCTGGCGCATATTTCCAAATCCCTTTGCACTTGCATGGTTGGCCGCCTGCCTATGCCCCCTCAGACACGCCTTTTGATCGTTGACGATGAGCCTCGAATGCGACAGGCGCTCTCGCTCCTGTTGCAGAAGTGGGGATGGCACGTCGATACCGCCGCCACGGGCAAGGAGGCGCTCGAAAAAGTCCGCACCGAGGACGTGGACATCGTCCTGACCGATCTGAAAATGCCCGGCATGGATGGCGATGAACTTCTTCGCTCGATTCGCAAGGATTTCCCCTCGCTCCCTGTGGTCATCATGACCGCCTTTGGCACGGTGCGCTCGGCCGTCGAGGCCATGAAAGCGGGGGCGCACGATTACATCCTCAAGCCGTTCGACAACGAGGAACTCCGCCTGACGCTCGAACGCGCCGCCAAATACTATCGCCTCGTCAAAGACAACGAGGCAATGAAGCGCGAACTGGTCAACCGCTACCACCCGGATAATATCATCGGTTCGAGCGAGGCGATCCGTCATGTGCTTGAACTCGTGGACCGCGTTGCGCCCACCCGCGCGACGATTCTCATCCAGGGCGACAGCGGCACGGGCAAGGAACTCGTTGCGCGCGCCATCCATTACCGAAGTCCGCGCGCTTCGGGGCCGTTTGTGGCGATCAATTGCGCCGCACTCACGGAAAGCCTGCTCGAAAGCGAACTTTTCGGCCATGTGCGCGGCGCGTTCACGGGCGCGGACCGCTCGCACCGCGGCAAGTTCGAGGAGGCCGACGGCGGCACCCTCTTCCTCGATGAAATTGGCGAAACCACCAACAATTTCCAGACGAAACTCCTTCGCGTTCTTCAGGAAGGCGAAATCATCCGCGTCGGCGGAACGGAAACAGCCAAGGTGAATGTGCGCGTGCTGGCAGCGACCAATCGCGACCTCGACGCGCTGGCCCGCCAGGGAAAATTCCGCGAAGACCTTCTTTACCGGCTTCGCGTTGTGCCCATCCGGATTCCGCCGTTGCGCGAACGGCGCGAGGACATTCCGGAACTGGCGCGGTTTTTCGCTATGCGCGCCGCGCAGGAAAACGGACTGAATTACAAGCCCCTTTCGGACGCCGCCATTGAACAACTGACGCATTGCGACTGGCGCGGCAACGTGCGCGAACTCGAAAACACAATCGAGCGCGCGGTAATCCTTTCGCATGGCGAGGAAATCGGCACGGACGACATCTGGCTGCCGCTCGACCGCGACGTGGCGACTCCCGCGGCGCGCCCCGCCGAAAATCTGGATGCGGATATAGAAAATCTGCCGCTGAATGAATACATCGACGAGATGACGCGCCGCCATCTGCTGCGATGCCTGGAACAAGCCGGATGGCGAAAACAAGACGCGGCCGAGGCTCTTGGCATCGACCGCGCCACGCTCTATCGCATGATTAAGCGCTACGGACTGGAAAACCAACCCACCCGCAGCTGAATATAAAAAGAAAAACCAGCTGCCAGATTCGACGCGCTGCCCCAACGCGCTGCTTCGACGCAAGGCCCCGACGCAGCGCCCCGCCGTCTTTACGGCAGCGAGATCCCGCCCGGGAAGCGCACCACATTGCCGGGGCTGATCGTGCCGTTGGTCGGATCGTAATAGTTCAGCACGCTCCAGCGCGATTTGGTCAAAATCGATCCATCGGGATTATAGACGCGGTGCGTGCGGTCCGGACCGATGCTGTAAAGCACATAGGCTGTCGGCACAACGCTTGGATCGACAGTTTCGTCTGTGTCCGGTCCGCCAGGATTGTAAGTGCCCCAGATGCTGCCGTGGGCGTCGAAAGGCACGTGGATGGCACGGAAACCGCTTCCCGCGTCATTGTAAGGATTTCCCGAGCCATCGTATCCGAAACCAAGGCGCTCGTAGTGCAGATACTGCGGGCCGTCGGGCATTTGCCCTGACGAGCGATCGCGCGAATCGAGCACGAATGGATCATAGAGGGCCGAGGTCAAATAGGCGATAGGCGTCGTCAGCCCGCCCGGCGAAGAACGCCCCTTGGGAAATCCCGCCGGCATGATCCATTCGCCCGCATCGTCGTCGCTGATATACGGGTAGTTGTTGTTGTCCACGCGATAGGTTTCCAGCGCCACCGACACGGTTCGCAGATCGCTCTTGGCCCGCGAGACTTTGGCGCGTGTTTGCGCCTCGAGAAAATTCGGAATCGCAATCGCCGCCAGGATCGAAATGATCGCCACGACAATCAACAGCTCAATTAGTGTAAATCCCTTGCGCATTTTGCCATTCATCTCCTTTTCGTGTATCCTTTTTTGTATGACTCGCATGGCGTCCATCAACGGACTGTGGAGTTAGTCGTTTTCCGCCGCTCGGGTGTTGACGTAAAATATCGAGAATCAGGATGTCATTTGATTTTCTGCCTCCGGTCACAGAATCACAAATCCGGTTTGTCAAGGCGGGCGAATTGGCGCTAGGGTCCGGCGCTTTTTCCGGGGCGGGGGGAGGGGCCAGGAACGGTTCAGAGTGCGGGAAAAACCTTGGGCGAGACGCCCAAGCCGCCGGAATCACGGGCAAATGCCCATGCCACCAGCAACTATAAACAGCTCCTGGGGAAGGGGCGGAGGCTCTGGCCGCTCGCTGGCGAACGGCACGCCGCATGAGGGTGGCCTGCCAAGCGCCAGGCGGCCCCCCCCCACCGCCGAATGTCTGCTGATTCTGCTGGGAAACCGCCGAGCCGCATCCGGTTAGTTCCCGTATGAAAAAATATCTGATTCTTCTCCTGCTCGCGCTCTTCTGGTCGCCGTCGTTTTTGTTCATCGGACTGGGATTGCGCGGATTCGGGCCGGTCACAATTGTTGCGCTTCGCACCAGCATTGGCGCATTGCTGCTCTGCCTTTTTATGCGGGCGCGGGGCGTGCCAATTCCGCGCCATGCCGCGGCATTGCGCGGATATGCCATGCTTGGCATCGTGGGAACCGCCGTTCCATTCCTTATGTATTCCGTGGGTGAACAGTTCGCCGCCAGCGGGCTGGCCGCCATCATCAATGGCACTACGCCAATTTTCACGCTCCTTTTCGCGCATTGGATGACGCACGACGACCGCCTGAGCATCGATAAAAGCATCGGCATTGCCCTGGGCGTTGGGGGCATTGTGCTGCTTTTTGTTCCGGAGTTGCGCGGAACCATGTCGGGGGCGCGAACGCTGACCGGGCTGGCCATGTTCATTTTCGCGCCGGTGGGATATGCGCTGTCCGCCGTATATGCGAGGACGCGCATGAATGGCATGAGCGGCATGTCGAGCCTGGCCATGTCCGCCGGTCAGCTGATTGTGGCCGCCGCCGCGCTGATTCCCGCCGCACTGGTTTTCGAACGCCCGTTTTCCGCCCGCCCGCCCATCGAAGCCGTTGGCTCCGTGCTGGCGCTGGGGTCGATTGGAACCGCCATCGCTTATGTGATTTATTATGATTTGCTCGAACAGACCAACGCCACGTTTGTTTCGCTGACGACTTTCCTAATTCCGCCCGGCGGGATAGCGCTCGGAATGATCGTGCTCGGCGAACGCCCCGGCTGGAATGCCTTTTTCGGATGCGGACTGATTCTGAGCGGGATTTTCGCGCTGCGGGGCGGTTTTTCGCGTTCGATCCGCCGCGCGCGCAAAACCCTCTCTGCCCGTTCATCCGCCCCCTAGCGCCAGACGTCCCAGGCTGTTTTTGGGGGAGGGCGGCGCCGCGAAACTCGCAATACGGCCATTTTCCGGCTGTTCTTTCGCCTCTTGCAGGCCCGCGCGGCCCTGCGGGTTTTCATTGACGTCTCGCTTTGGGCATCTTCATCTACACGTTTAAGCGCATTGGGCGCTCAGGACGCGCATTCACTGGAGAAACACAAAATGAAACCAATTACCGGCACTTTTCTTGATGAAATCACCTGGGACATCCCCGCCCAAAACTGGGGGCGCGAGGAATGGAGCCGCGAATTCGACACGTTCGTTGAAGCAGGCATCGACACCGTCATCATCATCCGCACGGCCCTGCGCGATATGTGCGCCTTCCCCTCGGAAACTCTCGGCATTCGCGATGTGCCTGACCTCGTCCAACTCTTCCTCGACGAATCCGCCCGCAGAAACATCAAACTCTACATCGGAACCTACGACTCGGGCCGCATGGGACACGAGATGAAGGAGTGGGAGCACGACTGGGATGTGAATCGCAAATTCATCCCGGAGCAACTCAAGCGCTACGGCTCGCATCCGGCGTTCCACGGCTGGTATGTCTCGCCCGAAACATGCATCGCCACGCCGGGCAGCATCGAGATTTTCAAGCGATTCTCCGGCCTGATGAAGGAACTCACCCCCGAAAAACCCGTTCTGATCTCGCCCTATTACCCCTCGTTCGCTTATCGCGAGGACACACCGGCCGAACGCCACCGCAAATTTGTGGACGACTGGGCGAAAATTTTCACCCAGGCCCCGGCGATCGATATCTGCGCCTTCCAGGACGGCTCGTGTTCCTTTACGCAGGAAAGTTTTCCCACGCTCGAACTGGAAGACTATGTGAAGGAAGTGCACGCCCTTTGCCGCGAACACAAAATCACGATGTGGAACAATGTCGAAACCTTCGCCCGCAACATGCCCATCAAGTTTCCGCCTCTTGACTGGCGCTGGCTCCAGCGCAAAATGGCTATTGCTGATCCGTATGCGGAAAAGCACATCACTTTCGAGTTCAGCCACTTCCTCAGTCCCAACTCAATTTATCCTTCGGCCCACACGCTGTATAAGCGCTATCGCGAGAACATCCTTACCGGGAGACCGCTATGATTCGCAAGCCTGCCGCCCGCCTTTTCCCCGCCGCCACTCTGCGCCTTGCCATCCTGACGTTTTTCACGCTGTCGTGTCTGGAGGTTGCCATGGCCCTGCCAAAGGACCTGCCTTTGATCCCCATGCCGCGCGAGATCGAGGAATCGAGCGGAGGCGCTTGCCTGCTCGAACCGGGCATGAGCATTTGCGTCACAACCAGCGATGCGGATGACCTGGAAGCCGCCTGCCAGCTCGCCAAGGAAGTCAAAGCCTGTTTCGGCTGGGACTGGCAAATCGTCCAGAGCAACGCGGGCGACGTGGTGATCGGGGCCGAAAAATATGCCGCCGATGATCCGCGCCTCTACATCGAGCAAGGCTATCGTTTGCGCATTGGCGGGCGCAGCATCGTCATCGAAGCGCCTTCGCCCACCGGCCGGTTCTACGCCGTCCAGACCGTGCGCCAATTGTTGCGCGCGGCAGCGGCGGAAGCGGCGGGCGAGGCCAAAGGCAAGGCGCCTTCGATTCCCGCCCTCTCGATTCGCGACTGGCCCGCAATGGAATGGCGCGGCATCTCGGACGACGTCAGCCGCGGGCAGGTCTCGAATGTCGAGGATTTCCGCGCCATTATCCGCGACCTCGCTTATTACAAAAAGAACCTCTACCAACCCTACATCGAGGACATGTTCGCGTTCGACACCGACCCGAATATCGGGGCGACGCGCGGCGCAATCACCAAGGCGGAAATGGCCATCCTCGTCGAGGAAGCCCGCCGCAATCACATTACTCTTTGCCCCGTGTTCGAATGCCTCGGCCACCAGGACCGCATGTTGAGCCTGCCCGAAAACCGCCGTTATGCCGAGGTGCAGGACCCCGAGCGCGAACCGTGGTCGTTTTCGCCCGTGCTGCCCGAGGCGTTCCAGTTCGTCACGAGCCTGATCGACGAAATGGCCGCCGCCACGCCCGATTCGCCCTTCTTCCACATCGGGGGCGATGAGTCCTGGGATGTCGGCGAGGGAACGAGCAAGGAACGCGTGGCACAGGTGGGCAAGGGACAGGTTCATGCGGAATTCTTTATGCGCCTGGCCGAACACATTCAAAAAACCCACAAACGCCGGACTCTGCTTTACAGCGACATGCTCCTCCAGCATCCCGACGCGCTGAAGATCATGCCCAAAGACCTCATTATTGTGGACTGGCATTACATGCCCGCCGCCGATTATCCGAGCGTCCGCAAACTCAAAGAGGCCGGATACAAAGACATTTTCGTAAGCCCCGGCATCTGGAGCTGGGCGAATTTCTTCCCGAGCTACAACATCGCGTTCGATAATGTGACGTCATTCACAATGGTGGGCAAACGCGAGGGTGCGATCGGCAGCATTGCCTCTTCGTGGGGCGACGACGGCGCGGAAAATCTGCGCGAGAACAACTGGCTCGGATACGCGCTTTCGGCGGCGGTCGAGTGGGAACCGGGCGCGCCGGGCACCGTGGACTCCTTCCTGCGCCGGTTTGTGGGCGCTCACTACGGCGTGGATTCGCCCGCGCTGGCTGCTGTTTTACGCGATGTGGGGTGGCATGAAATGATCGATTCGCGCTACCCGGCGCGGCTTTTCCACCGCACGGCCCGCATGAGAAAAGCTGAGGCCCCCTGGGTGGCCTCGATGCAAAAACTGACCGCCGCCATGAAGGACGCCAAACAGGCCATCGCCGCCGAACGCCCGCGTGTCCGCGCGAACGCCGATCAGATCGATGCGCTCGATCACGCCGTGCGCCGCTATGCCTTCTACGCCGACCGCGAACTTGCGCTGGATAAAATGGCCCGCATGCTGGAAGCCGCAGGCAGCAAGGGGCTTGATGCGGATGGTCGCGCGGAAATCATGCGCGAAAGCACGCGATTGCGCGATGAACTTGTCGGAATCACGCACGAATTTGAATCGCTCTGGATGCGGCACCGCAAGTATCCGCGCCTCGAATTCAACCTGGCGCGCTTGCAGGGGCAGGTCGCCGCTTATCAGAATTTCATCGACCGCTCGCTCGCGAACGAACTGCGCCGCTCGCCCGATCCCTGGGGCGCGTGGTTCTGGTATCCCGATCCCAAGCAAACTACGCCCACAGACCCGACGGAACTGGGCGATGTGTATTTTGTCCGGGCCTATTCGCTGGATGCGCTCCCAACAGCGGCGCGCGTCAAGTGCTGGGCCGATGACCGCGCCCGCGTGTATGTGAATGGGCAAAAGGTCCTGACGGCGGCCTACGGCGACGACCCGCGCGAGGCCAGCGTGGCGCATCTGCTCAAGAAGGGCGAAAACATCATCGCCGTTGAGGGGCATAACGATGTCGGCGCGGCAGGGATTATTCTCGAGATGACACTGCGAATGCCCGATGGGTCCGAACGCCGCCTGACCGCCGATGGCGATTGGCGCTGCACGATGGCGAAAGTCCCGAAGGACTGGGCTACCACCGCGCCTTCGGGCGAAGGCTGGACGACTCCGCGCATCTACGGTCACGGTATGATTAAGGCATGGGACTTCATTGATTGGTAAGCGGACTGTGGGGCGAAAGTTGTGAGTTGTGAGTTGTGATACCAATTTCCCGTAATTCTGTTCCCTGAATTTGCTCTGAAGGAGCAAAAGAATACAGCCCAGGGCAAGCGAAGCGCCGCCCTGGGAAACCGAGACACCAACAACATAATCGCCTGGCGCGGTTTTCGCTCTTCTCGCGAAAACGGTGACAGGCGATTGGGAACACAATCAGAGGAAAATGGTATGAGTTGTGCGTTGTGAGATTTGATTTCCTGAAGTTTCCGCGCCAGATCATTGCGCCGGCCTATTGCGATGCATTCGCGCTCTGGCGCCTGAGAGCCTCGTAGCGTTCGCGCAACTCGGGCTGATCGCGCAGCGTGGTCTGAATGCGGTCATTCACGCGTTTGGCCGCCTCGCGCATTGCCTGATCCGCCGGTTGCAGATCGTTTTCCACATAATCCAACGCTTCCTCCCAGATCGTGTCCACAATTGTGGGGTCGATGAACGGGCTGGCCTCGGGCGAGGCGGCGTATTCCATAGACCGCACAAACACTTCCTGGAATTTCTCATCCTCCCAGGGATAATCCGGATTCACCAGGTTTTTCGGGTCGGCGGCGAAGGCGGCGTTGGGCGGCAGGCCATCGGCGCTTTGCGCGATCACGCGGTTGTATTCGTCGCTTGCCAAGTATTGCATGAATTTCAGTGAGGCCTCAAGGTTCGCGGTGTTCACATTGATACCCGATCCGCGTGTTCCGCAGTAATTGGCGGGAGTTCCGCCCGGCGGATGCGGAAGCAACACTGCGCCGATGTTATTTTTCAACTCCGGGTATTGGCGGAACTGGACCATCATCCATCGCGCGCCCCACAGGCAGGCGGCTTTGCCCGTCGCGAATGCGCGGATTTCGTCGCCGCCCCAGCCGCCTTCGCCCGAAAGCGATTTCGCCATTGTCTTGGACGGCATGATTTCGTGAACCTTGATGAGGTCGTGGAAAAACTGGATGGCGGCGATGGATTGTGGCGAATCGAGGGCCGAGCGCGTTCCATCGGGCGAATAAAATCGCGCGCCGAATTGCAGGTGGATGTCTTTCACATAACCGCGGTTCATCATCAGCGCGAATTGCTCGAACCCCTTGCCTTCCTTGCGTTTGATCGTGAGCGGCTTCACCAGGCGAATGAAATCGTCCCACGTCATGGCGTCTTGCGGTTCCGGAAGGCCCGCGTCGCGAAATTTCTTTTTGTTATATAGTAACACCTGGTTGCCGATGTTGCAGGGGAAGCGATATTGGCGGCCCTCGTGCATGATGTTGCCGCGCAGAGAGGGGAATGTGATGTCGGACGAAAAACCCATTTTGCGGGCATACGGCGTGAGATCGAGCAAAACGCCCGATTCGACAAAAGAAATCATGTCTGTGGCCGAGTAGATTTCGATGAGATCGGCGCCGACGCGCGACGAGCACTGCACGATGATTTTATCGCGCGTGTTTGGCTCGATTTTGACGAGCACATTTGGGTTTTTCTCATAAAAGGGCGCGAGTTGCGCCTTGCGCGCCGGGTTGGGGTCCGTGGACCAGCTGAGGACCGTCATGCCCGGCGGGACGTTCGGCGGAACCCACACGCGCGCGGCGATCCAGAGAAGAGCAATCAAAGCGCCGAAAAGACTGAAGAAGAGTTTCATGAGCGGTGGCCCGCGATTCTTGCTAATTCATTCATACGCAGAAGGTGCATGTTGGTGTGCCTATTCCAGTGAGTCTTTTACATTTGCCATATTGTCTTTACGTTTTCCAGATAGCCCCTTGCGTTTTCCGCGGCCTCTTCGAGGCCAGAAATATGGATTATCCTTTCACCGCGCCTAGTTGAATGCCTTTCACAAGCACGCGCTGCGCCAGCACGAAAATAATCACAAGCGGCAGGATGTTGAGCACTGTCGCCGCCAAAATGAGTTCCGTCTGGCGTCCGTAGCCATACACGGAATCAAGCGACATCATGCCGATCGGCAGCGTGTAAAGATAATCGTCTTTCAGCATGACGAGCGGCCAGAAAAACGACTGATACGCGCCGAGCAGCGTGAAAATCCCAAGCGCCACCAGTCCCGGACGCGCAAGAGGCAAAATGACGTCCCAGAACGTCTGCCACGCCGACGCGCCGTCGATGCGCGCCGCTTCATCGAGCGACGGGGGGATCGTCAGCATGAACTGGCGCAGCAGAAACGTGCCGAACGCCGTGAATGCCGCCGGGATAATTAGGCCCGCATACGTGTTCACCATGCGCAAGCCCACCATGATCTGGAAGTTTGGAATCATAAGCACTACGCCGGGAATCATCATTGTGGCGAGGTAAAGGAAGAAAAGTTGATCGCGTCCCGGCCATTCGAGGCGGCTAAAGGCAAAAGCGGCCATGGCGCTTGTAAGCAGTTGGAGGAATGTAATCGCCAGCGCGGTGAAAACGCTGTTGAAATACCATTTTCCGAATTGGATGTCGAGTTTATCGCCCGTGAATTTATCGGGCTTCATGCGAAGGAGGATCGCGTAATTATCCGGCTCCCACTGGCGCGGAACGAAATGCACTTCTTCGACTTCGTGACGGGGTTTGAGGCTGCCAAAGACCATCCATACAAACGGCAGCGCCATCGTGAACGCCGCCGCGCACAACAGCAAATACAACACAAGCCAGCGCGAAAACCGCCCCCATTGCATAGAATTCGGGGAAGACAGCCCAGCGGGAGCGGAGGTTGATGAGGACGTGTCGTTAGTAGTTAACATACCGGTTTCCGAATCGCCAATTGAAGGCGGTGAGCACAAACACAATCGCAAACAATACCCACGCTATTGCCGATCCATACCCGAGGCTCAATTCCTGAAACGCCTTTTCCCAAACGTAATACGCCAGGGTTTTGGTGGTTCCGGCGGGGCCGCCTTCCGTCATGACGCGCGCCTGTTCGAATCCACCCTGCAGGCCCGCGATTGTGCTCATAATCACAATGAAAAACGTCGTCGGCGCCAGTTGCGGCCAGGTTACGTTCCAAAACGCGCTCCATCGCCCCGCGCCATCAATCGACGCCGCCTCGTAGAGTTCCTGCGGGATGTTGGACAATCCCGCCAGATACAATAACATATTCGCTCCGCCGACGCTAATCCAGAAGCCCATCATCATCAGCGCCGGCTTGGCCCATGCCGGGTCGCTAAGCCAGTGCGGCGTTTCCGCCTGGATGCCCACGGCGTGGAATGCGAGGCGCAGCGCCTCGTTGATCGGGCCAAAATCGGGATTCAGCATGTGTTTCCATAAGAGCATCACAGCGATGCCGGCCGTGAACGACGGCAGGTAAAAGAGCGTCCGGAAAAGCACCACGCCCCCGAGGCCAAACGCGGCGATCATCCAGAACACAAGCCAGAACAGGGCGGTGTCGCGCCGCCCCGCGCACCAAAACGCGACCGCGCCCGCCAGCCCGAGCGCCAGCATTCCAAGGCCAACACGCGTCCGGCTCCCGACGGCTGCCTTGAGCAGCGGTTGCGAAAGCACAAGCGCCAGAATGAGCGATCCGGCGATCGAGAGCGGGATGAGGAACATCAAATACAAGGTGTTGTATAGGTATTTCCAAAATAGCGGATCAAGCGGCTCCCATGAGGCGAGAAAATCGCGCCGCGAAAGGTGTTGCAGCAAAAGCGCCGCCGCCGCCAGCAACGGTCCAAGCGCCCCGCATCCCCACCAGCTGGCGTCGTCGTCCGTCAGGAAAAAGAAACTGACAAACAGCATCGAAAGCCCGACGAATGCCGAGCCAACGCCTACAATTTTCGGGAAAGCGAGCACCGTGAGGGCCACTCCCGCAACGAGGCCGATCACGCCGCCGCCGCGCAGGCCTCCCCATTTGCGCCCCAGTCCGATCAGGGCAAGAATCGTTCCGGCGATCAGGAGGGCATACGAGCCAACATGCGCCACAAGCGGCGCCCATGTCCCGGCGGCCGCCCCCGCCTCGGCTACGGGCCGGAATCCCACCAATTGCCACAGGTTTTGCAGCCCGATGAAGCGCGTATGGATGGCCGGCTTGATGCTCCAGTTCGTGAGAACGATAAGCCCGGAAAAAAGCACCGGAAACGCGACAAAAATGAGGAATCCAATAAAATTCGGGGCGAGAAACGCGAGCGCCGTGAGGGCATTGCGGCGGTTTTTGCTGAGTTTCATGGGCGAACACAAAATTGGAAAGGATAGAAGGGACCAAAACAACAAATGGGACCGGAGGGGACCCAAATGACCGAGGCGACGCGCACAGGACCACAGAAACGTTGAGGACCGAACTCGCCGCACGTCATGTATTTTCCGTGAACGTAACCGGTTTCAATCGGATTTCGCGTTTTCGAGGCCAAAGACGTGCAAAATTCGCGTGGACATGGCGCGCGGACAGTCGGATGAACGTTCGGGCGATGCGCCTTCGCCAATGCGGCGTTTCTCCGGATGCAGGCAACATCGTCCCGATTGAGACGTTCCAATCCCGCGAACGCCCCCCTCGCCAAACCCATGCAACTTTCGCTGATTATTCCGATTTTCAATGAGCGCGCCCATCTTCCCCAGATGATCGAGGCCCTCGGGAAACTGCGCGCCTCCGCCCTCGCGCCCGAGGGCGAAATCCTTCTGGTGGATGACGGTTCGACGGACGGCGGAAGCGAGTGGCTGGCCCAGACGCCGCTGCCTGAGGGAATGCGCCTCTTGCGACATCGCCGCAATCGGGGCTATGGCGCGGCGCTTCGCACGGGCATCCGGGCTGCTCGCCACGACCTGATCGCCATCGCCGACGCCGACGGCACGTATCCGCTCGAACGTGTGCCGGACCTGGCGCACCGCCTCGAATCCGATGCCGAGGCGAGCATGATCGTCGGAACGCGGACCGCCCCCGAAGCGCGCCGTTCGATCCCGCTCGTGCGCCGCCCCGCCAAATGGTTCCTCACGCGCTTGGCCGAGCACTTGGCCGAGGCACCCATCCCCGACCTCAATTCCGGACTGCGCGTGTTCCGCCGCCAAGCCGTCGAGCCGTTTTTGCACCTCACCCCGGCGGGATTTTCTTTCACGACGACGATCACGCTGGCGCTTCTCACCAACGGGCACGAAATCCTATGGGAGCCGGTGGCTTATCATGCGCGCAGCGGGAGCTCGAAAATCCGCCCCGTGCGAGATACATTAGGATTTCTGCAACTGATTTTGCGGACTGTGTTGTATTTCAATCCGATGAAGGTTTTTCTGCCGATCAGCGCTGCGCTATTTACGGGGGGCATCGCATTGCTCATCGCGCGGCTTGTGATGCCGCACCCGTTTGGCATCGCCACCACAGTGATTTTATTCGCCGCCGCGCTGCAAATGCTCGCCGTCGGCCTGATTGCAGACCTGATCGACAAACGCCTGCGATAAACGAACGAATCCGCGCGCGTGGCTCATCTCATCCCCCGCAGAGTATTCACCACGCGGTTGAGGAAGCTTTCCGAGGCGTTGCCGATTCCCCACACAGATACACTCGATTTTAAACTGGCCGAGCGGCTGACGGAAATGGCCAGCGAGGCCTGGCCGACCATGTATTGCAGCGCGATCGACGGGCCGGACATCGAGCCGAGATCGCCAAATCCGGCGAAATCTTCGGCGCGGATCACATAGGAATGCGTCAGGCCCTCGATGTAAATCCGGTGGCGCGGCGCATCGAGATAACAATAGCCCATGTCTTCGACAACCACTTTCGCCTGTTTGAATGTGGCAAGGTTCTCGACCGTGACCATGTAGCGCGGCAGTTGTTTGTAATCCTCGGGCAGATTTCGCGCGCGATCTGCGAGTTTGTAGTTGAGAAACGAATAAATCCAGAACTCGCGCAGTCCGGGAATGAACATAATGATTCCGCAGAATGCAAAAACACCCAGCGACACCAAGTGTTCTTTAATCTGCGTCATTGTGATCAGAATCGCCAGCACGATGACCAGCACCGCCGCCAGGCGCAGAACACAAACGACCTTCAGGGCAAGGGGGCTGCTGTTTGGCGCGGTCACGCACAGCGAATGCTCGAGTTCGGAGTATCGCGGGGCATAACCGCGTTCGCGAATCAGCCGCCAGCTTTCATAAACGGCTGGAGTGCGGAAATCCTGGCCGACAACGGACGCTTGAGGGGGAGGGGCGTTCATTGCCAAGTCCTTTTCTTGGGGGGGGATCGGAGTGGGAAGGGATGGAGAGAACAGGATTTTTGTTCGGGCCGCCCAGCCGGGAAAACTCTAGGGTTCCGCCGGATTCGAAGTTGTTTCCTCTTCTTGGACTTCGCTGCTATCGAATTCCAGGTCCGCAGGGCAATCGAATTCCTGCCCCGAGGCGCGTTCGAGCGCGGAGTCGAGGCATGTCTCGAGTTCGGCGAGCGTATGGGTTTTCATCAAAGCGCATTTCACGACATGCGATCCACGCAGGCCGCGCAGATAGGCCACGGCATGTTTGCGAAACTCGATGACTCCCCGCCCCTCGCCCCGTCGCGCGGCCATCAAGCGCGCATGGCGGCGCATCATGGCGATTCGCTCGGCCAAGAGGGGCGCAGGCGGATCGGGTTCGCCGCGCAACCGCGCCACGCACGCCCCGAGCAGCCACGGATTGCCCATCGCCCCGCGCCCTATCATCACGGCGGCGCAGTTTGTTTCGCGGCGCATTCGCTCGGCGTCATCGGCGCAAAACACATCGCCATTGCCGATAACCGGGACGCGGAGTTGTTCGCGAAGCGCGGCGATCAGGCTCCAATCGGCGCGGCCTTTGTAGGCTTGCTCGCGCGTGCGGGCGTGGAGAATGACGGCGTCCACCCCTTCGCCCTCCGCGATGCGCGCGATCTCGAACGCTTCGCGTCCGCTTTCGCTCCATCCGGCGCGTATTTTTACCGTAAGAGGAATGCGGATTGCGGCGCGCATGGCCCGCAGAATGGCGCGAACCTGCTCGGGCTGGCGCAAAAGCGCCGATCCGCCGCTTGAGTTGACCACCTTGCGCGCCGGGCATCCCATGTTGAGGTCCACGAGCGCCGCCCCCTTGGCCTCGAGGCGCCGCGCCGCCTCAGCCAGCGTCTCCGGACGATGCCCGAGCAGTTGCACGGCCACCAGGCCTTCGGCGGCCTCGCCTTCGATGTCGAGAAGCCCCCAGGTTTTGGGGTCGTCATACACCACGGCCTCGCACGAGACCATTTGCGTGCAGGTCAGCGTGCATCCCTGCTCGCGGGCGAGGATGCGCCAGGCGCGGTCGCTGATTCCGCATAACGGCGCGGGCACAACGGGCGCGCCCGCGTCGAGGCCGCCAATCTGCAAATTAGGCGCGGGAATCATCGCGAATTCACCTTGGCGGAAGTCGGGATGTATGCAATCCGCCGCATCTCTCTGGGCGGAGTTCTATCCATTCCATCCCGGAAGGCAAACACGGCGCAACGCGATGGTTCGCTCGGCGGCCCAATGCCCTGCCGCGCCCCAGCGCGCTTCATCAAAAAACCAGACTATGGCAAATCTTCAAAACGGCTTCAATTCGTTCCGACATACCCGGCGGGCTTTTTCAGCGATCCATCCGTGTTGAGAATGTCGTAAGGGCTGAGGTGATCCGTTACAACGCGCACGGTGTCCGAAGCGCCCTCGGGATTGGCGATGCCGATCGCCGGGCTGTAAAGCTCGTAGCGGATGCCATCCACCTCGACAACTTCGCCCGCGAGTCGCTTGCCCCACTCTTCGGCCCTTTCAATCACTTGTCTTTTCTGAGCATCCAACTCGTTGAAATAAGCTACGCGCTGGGTGTCGCGGCTTTCCAGGCGATTGACGAACCCCTGGGCAATTGCATTAACCCTTTTGCTCAAGTCCGCACCCTGCAATTTGAGAACATCGTAAATCTCGTCCACTTGATTCTTGATGTCCTTGCGGGTGGCAATGCGCGCGGTGGTTCCGCTGGGGCCGCCTCCCGGACCTGAGGCCGGGCTGAAAAATTCGCCCACTTGCGAATCCATGCTTTTATTCTGATTGGCAGCCACAAGCGCCTCGGGACCCGAAAATCCCGCGCCTGGCCCCATGCCGGGAGCGCCACCCGCTTGTGCGCCACCCACTTGTCCCCACTGAATTTCGCTGATGGTCGCCTTCATCGCTTCATCTTCAAAGATAGTCTGTTTCAAATACTTCTGCCATAAGTCGAGCTGGTCGTAATAAATTTTCCAAGCGGCGATATGGTGGTGAATTACCGGATCGTTCGGATTGGTGCGCGGCTGGCCGGGGATCAGTCCCTTTTGCGACTTCTCGCGCCATTCCGTGTGGAGCGGCAGATACCACGCCGTATATTCTTCCAGCGTCAGGCCTTTGCGCGTAACCACTTCCACATCATCCACCATTTTCGATTCATAAACGAAAACATGCGTGGTGAGCGGATTGACCACGGAGGGAGCCTGCTGCGCCCGGATTGCGGACGCCCCAAGGAATCCCAGCAAAACGGCGGCTCCCAGAATCGCGATTGTTGCTCGACGCTTCATGATCAGCCTCGATCAGAAGATATTTCGCGCGCGGAACAGAACTTGGACGGATTTGCCCGCCATACAACAAACAACGGCGCGCCTTGCCCAATGGCGGCGGCACACACTCCATCCCCGCCCAATAAAGAGTCCCACAACCC
>CAYUNT010000031.1:0-30282 GCA_964446285.1 uncultured Candidatus Sumerlaeota bacterium
TTTCGCGCCTTTGGCGCACAAGAATTATCAGACCATTTTCACTACACTCCAGTAAAATAAAACGCGCCGCTTTTGCATCCTAGGGAGTTTCGCTTCCCCGGTTGTTTTCCAGAGCGCTTGCGGCGTCGAAAGGTTTGAGTTCCACCGAGCCATCCGCCTTCTCCATCGCCTTTTTTACTTTGGTTTCCATCTCCTGAAGGCGCGCAAGGCAATGCTCGCTCAAGCGACGGCCCTCCTCGAAAAGTTCGAGGGATTTTTCAAGGTCCACTTCGCCCGCTTCGAGGACTTCCACGATCTGTTCGAGGCGCCCAAGCGCCTCCTCGAATTTTTCGGGAATTTCTTTGGATTTTTTCGCGCTCATGGCCGGAATCCTTTGGGCGAACCAGGTTAAAATTCAATTCCGGGGCGGGGGGGCGCCCCTTCGGTGAAGTAATGCTTGATGGCGAGCATTTCCGTGACGAGATGCGCGCGCGCCACTATAGCCCTGGGCGCGCCGCGGCCTGTCAGCACCAGCTCGGTAGCGCCGGTTTCCAGATGCACGTCGAGCAGGTCAAGAACCTCTTCTTCCGAAAGCAGATTCGCGCCGATGCAAGAGAGGATTTCGTCGCAAACGAGCATGAAATGCTGCTTTTCGTCAAGAATCCGGCGGCATTTGCCCAGCGCCTCGCGCGCCTGCTCGAAGTCCTCTGTCGTATTCTCCAAACGGAACGTTCCGCCCGGCATCATGCGTTCGCATCCGAAGGGATACAGGTGGATATTCGGAATCGAACGCAGAATGGCGCGCTCGTTGTAATGCTCGCCGCGCGCGGGGTCGAATCCTTTGTCGAATTGGACAATCGCAACTTTTTCACCAGTCCCGGCGGCGCGCACCGCCAGGCCGATGGCCGCCGTGGTTTTTCCTTTGCCGTCGCCCGTATAGACCTGCACTCGTGGCGTGAAAAGAGAAGGCATGAGACGCATCCTTATCGAAGGGAATGTGCAGAGAAATCCACCTTGCTCGCTTCTCCGTGCCCATCTGCAGGTTGAATTATAACGAAGGAGCTGGAATAATGCCAGCCTCAGGTTCAAGCAAATTGGCCTTATCGAGGCGCTCGGCCACCTGGCGCGAGAGTTCGCCCGTCGCGATGAGAGGATACAAATTGGCGCCGGTGCATAGTGTATCGACCCAGTCGCGGTGGCTGCGAATGCGCTCGGGCGGGATGCGATAGGTCGAACAAAGCCATGCGCAAAGGTCGATGAGCGCGTTCTCTTGCGGGAGCGTGAGCGCCTGCTCTTCGTAGTTGCCCATCACGCTCGGCAGTGCATGGTGGCGCGGATTGTAGGACGTATTTGTATCGCCCGCGAAAGAGAGATCGCGGCAGGCGTAGATTTTGCCATCGCGGTCCATCTCGAAATGATAAGGCACATCGCCCCAGGATTTCTCGCGCATTCCCCAGCCTTGCAGATTCTTGATGGCGGTCGGCGCGGGTGGTTTGCCTTCGTATCGCGTGCCGCCGTGGTGGACTGTGATCCAGGTGATTGCGCCCTGCGGCAAAAGGCGCGAGACATCGGCCGGGGCGGCGTTCCAACCCTCGCGCGCCACAGTGGGCGGGGCTGGATAACCCGGGCGCGGCGTGCGCGAGACGAGCGGAACTTCAGGCGAAGCAAAGGGACTGAGAGCGTAGCAGACAAAATCTCCGCCCAGAGGCAGAGGGTTGAGCGAAGCATCCGCCGGGGGATAGGCCGCGCCTTGTTTTGCCAGCCAGGCTTCGCACAAATCCGCCTCTTCGCGGACGTCGAGACGCAGCTGTTTGGCAGGGTTTTCGACGGCAAGGGCGCGGGCGTCGCGCCAGATCAGCATCAAATCCACAAAGTTGCGCAAGGTTTCTTCCGAGGCGGCGGGTGCGGCTTCAGCGGATGCGGGGGCGTTCGCTGCCGCTGCCGATGTCGCCGCCGCCGTGTGCGCGCCAAGGACTGATTGCACGTCGGCCCAGGTGATTTGCGCCGCCATGACTTTCAGAACGACTGTCTCTGGCTTTAGCGCGGCGAAATCCACGCCGGATTTCCATGTGGCGCGGTCCCAGCCAAGGCTTTTCCAAAGCGGGGCAATGGAATTCTGCCGCAGCGCCTCCAGCCTGGCTTTTTCAGATTCGTTTTGCGGTCCGCGCAGGAAAATGGCCTTATCGGCGGGAAACTGATCGAGCCATAAATCGAGAAGATACGCGCGCGCGCGCGGACGCGGAATTGCGCCGCGCTCGATGCCCGTATTCATCAGAAAGACAATTTGCGCGGCCACAAGGCGGTTGAACGCGGCGCGCCGGAGGGCCTTTTGGCCCGCGCCCGCCGGGCCGGCCAGCGCCGCCGCCAGCGCCGGCCAGCTTGCCTGCGAAGCGAGAAGGGCGGACGCGGCGGGCAAGGCGTCCGGCTGGGTGGACTCCATCGCAAGAAAATCAAAAAAATACCCCGCGGAAATCTCGCGAACCACCGAGGAATTCGAGACTCGCGCCAGGCGGACCGAGGGATTGACCGCTGCCGGCGGCGATGATGATTCGCCGGCAGGTCCGAGGAATGTGCAGGATGCCGCGCTCATAAGAATCACCAGACTCCCGAAAAGAATGGGAATTGCATTGCAGGCGCCAAGACAAGACAGGCGTTTATGGATTACTGGAGTGTAGCGAAAATGGCTTGCCAATTCTTGAGCGCCAAAGGCGCGGCAAGGAAAAAGCCCAGGGCAACGCCCTGGGGAGTCGGCACCCAAGGTATCCAGCCCCGCAAGGGGCGTCAGGACCTTGGTGGAATCCAGGCTGGATTTGCAGATTGTATCGTGTTCGCGCCGCCGTGGCATTCAATTAGCTCCTATCGCCCTGTTGGGGCTTGGGATTGTGTGGGCGTGCTTCCCAGGGCGGCGCTTCGCTTGCCCTGGGCTTTTTCCTTGCTGCGCCTGCGGCGCTCCACAAAAGACATCCATCCCATATTACTTCTTCGCCTCGAAAACGCTACATTCCAGTAGGTCATAAGGTTGTTTCCCTATTTTCGCGGGGATTTTTTCGCATCCGGTTTCGAGCGGGTGGGCGGGCGCGGCGAAGGGCGCGCCGTCCTTTCCGGAGCCGGCTGGTCCTCGGTGGATTCCCCTGCGATTTTCTTTTCCGTGGCTTGGATTTTGAGGTCGATGCCTTCTAATTCCGGATCGAGTTGCTGCGCGGCCTTGTAGAGCCGCAGCGCCGCCTGCAAGTCGCCATCGCGCTGCATCAAGGCGCCCCAATGCATGAACACTTCCGGGTCGGGCGGCATCCGCATTCGCGCCTGTTCGAGGAAAAGGCGGGCCTTGTCGAAATCGCCTTTGCGGAAATAGGTCCATCCGAGCGAATCGAACATGAATCCCGCCCCGGGCATGACGGCCAGCGCCTGCAAGATCAGCGTTTCGGCATCGTCCAGGCGCACGCCGCGCTGGGCGTAGAGATAGCCGAGGTTATTCAGCCCCGTGGGATTTTGCGGATCGATCTGGAGCACTTGGCGGTAAACCGCTTCCGCCTCGCGCTCGTTTTTCATGTCTGTGTTGAGCACACCGAGCATAAAAAGCGTGTCGAGGTCGCGCGGGTGTTCCTTGCGAATTTGTTGCAGGATGCCGAGCGCGCGGTCGGGCTTTTTTTGAATCATCAGTGCGCGGGCGCGCAGGCGCTGGACTTCGAGGGGGCGGTCGGCGGCAAAACGCCGGACGATTTCATTGAGCAGAACGATCCCCTCATCGACTTTTCCCGCGCGCATCATTGCCTCTACGAGTCCATCGTAGGCGTTGAGCGGGTCGGGATTCACTTCCGTGGCGCGGCGGAATTCGCGGATGGCGTCGTCATAGAGATGCGCTCGCGAATACACATCCGCTAGCGAAAGGTGAAGAACATAGCGATCTTCAATTCCAGGCAGCCAGTTTTCGATTTCCTTCAGGAGCATGGCGGCCTCGTCCGTTTCGCCATACGACACATAGAGTGAGGCGAGCAGACGCCTGGCGGCGAAGTTTCGCGGATCGGTCTGGAGCGCGCGCAAGAGCGATTCTTCGGCCATTCCCTGCGCGTCTTCCTGAAGGGCGATGCGCCCCGCCAGCACGTCGAAATCGGCGGCAAAATTGAACTCGCGCCGCCCGCGATCGACGAGCAGGTCGGCGGACTTTTCGCGTCCCGAACGCAGATAAAACGTGAACAGGCGCCCGTAGATGTTCGGGTCGCGCGGTCGGGCGGCGGCCAGTTGTTCCAGAACCTCCGCGGCTTTGTCCATCTCGCCCCGGCGTTCGAGCGATCCCGCCAGCAGCCCCAGCAGCGTTGGATTGGCCGGCATGGCATCCAGCGCCTGTTTCAGGTAGTCTTCCGAGGCGTCGTGATTGCCTTTGCGCTCGGCCACATCCGCCATTAGGACCAGGGCTGTCGGATTTTGCGGCCCCAGGAAAAGGGCGTGGCGCAACTCGCGGTCCGCGGCGTCCAGATTGCCCTGGAGCAGATGCAGGCGGGCCACCTCAGCGTAGATTTCCGGGTCTGTGGGGTGCCGGTCCAGGGCCGCTTCATAGCGGGCGGTGGCTTCGGGGAGATTGCCTTGTTGGAGGGCGATTTCCGCCAGTGCGGTGAGCGAAGCAAGGTCGCCCGGCTGGAGTTCGAGCGTTCGGCGGAATTGCGCTTCGGCATCGGTCCATCGCTGGGCGTCCTGGAGGCGCTTGGCGTAGAGGCGTTGAATGTCGGCGTTGAGCGGGGCCTGAGCGGCCAGATGATCGTAGGCGGCCAGCGTGGCTGTGGTGTCTTCCGCTCCGGCCAGGGTTTCGAATCCGCGCTGCAAAAGTTGCGAATCGGGCGCCATAAGAACGCCGCGGCTATAGAGTTCAAAAGCGTCATCGCGCCGTCCGCGCCGGTAGAGCCGCTGCGCCAGGCTGTCAATGCGGTCCGCCAACTCGGGACGGTAATGAACCAGGCGCTCGAACAAATCGGCGGCCGGGCCGATCTCACCCGTGAGCGCGCTCGCCTCGGCGTGGCAGATCAGAGCCTGGAGATTGCGTCCGTCGATTTCGAGTAGGCGTTTGCTGACCTCCTTGGTTTTTTCCATGTCGCGGCGGTGTTCGTAATAAAGAATTGCGAGGGTTTGAAGCGCTTCCTTGTTCCTGGGCTGTTTTTCAAGCGACTGCTCGAAGAAGCGAATCGCCTCATCAAACGCCTGGCGGTGAAAGGCGATTTTTGCGCGCAACCGCAGCGCCCCCGCGTCGCCCGCCATGGGTTCCGGCATAGCTTTCAGCGCCGCTTCGGCCTCGTCGATCTTCTGGATGGACAAATACGCTTGGGCCAGGCGCAGACGCAGGAAAAGTGAACCAGGTTCGCGTTCGATGGCGCTTTTCAATGCGTCGATCGAAGCCAGGTCCTTGCCCGAGGATTCCTGAAGAATTGCTTCGGCGTAGTTGCGCAAAAGACCAGACGCGGGCAAAAGCGAAGGGGAGGTTTCGACGGATTCCGATGCGAGTGTGACGGTGCTTGCCTCGTCTGTATCCAACAACAGGCGCATGTGAGGCAAAGGACTGGATGGGGCCGGCAAATGTTTTGGCTGGTCCGATTGGACCGGCGCCGGAGATTTTTCCTGGGCGCGCGCCTGCGGAGGGGCAATGGCGGCCAGGCACAGCGACAGCGTGGCGCAGAGGCCCGCGAATGCGGCGCAGCTGGAGGCTGCTGGAAAAGACAGCGCCCCGCCAATCCCCATTGCCTTGCGAACGACTTGGACAATCATCTGGATTCCGGCTCCCCGGCGGAAGAATCCGCCTCTTTCCCCTTCTTGCTTTTCTTCGGCTTCTTCGCTTGCCTCTCCTCTTCCTCATTTTTTGCGGCGGGAGGAGGGCTTTGGATGCTCTGAAGAAGCGCGTCGATCCTTTGGGCGTGCTGCGCCGAAGGATCGTAGATGAATTCGAGATCGGGCAGATACTTGAGCGGAAGGCGCACGCCAAGTTCCCGGCGCAGGAATCCGCGCCCGCGGCGGAACGCCTCCTCGGAAGCGGCCACGGCGGCCTCGTCATCGGGCAATTGGCTGTAGTGAATCCGCGCGTGGCGCAGGTCGCGGCTCACCTCGACATGCGTTAGCGTCAAAATCGCCGGAATGCCCGGGTCCTTCATCCCCTCGTGGAGGATTTCCGAAAGGATTTCGCGGATGGATTCCGCCACCCGTTCCATTCGATGCGAAAGCGTCACGGAAGCCCCTTAATCAAAAACAATTCCTGGTAAACTTTGCGCGGGCGGGCGCAATCAAGCGCCAGCGGGTCCAGCCGAATCGGCGGCCGCGGCAAAACCCGCGCTCTTGCCTGCAAAGCCTAGAAAGAGCCGAGCGCAAGGCGCAAGCCTAGCTTTGCGGCGGCTGGCGGCGGCGGAGGAACTGCTCAAAGAGACATGGGCGGTTGTGGATGCGAAAAATCTTGGGCGGGACGCCCAAGCCACCGGCACCGGCAATTCGCAAGACCGGTGGCTCGGACGTCTCGTCCGAGTTCCCCGGTGACTTGAGCGTCTTGCTCAAGACTGACTTTTCTCCACGTGTCACCTTGGACAGTTCCTGGGCGGCGGCGGAGAAGGCGGGGGCGGAAAGAGAAAGAGAAAAATCCCGCCACAACGGCAATTCCGAGCGCGCTGGCGAAGGCCCCGAGGCGGAAAGACCACGGCTCGTAAGAGAATCGCACGGCGGTTTCGCCGCCGCGCAATGTGGCGGCGCTGTTCCAGGCATTGAGGATTTCGAGATCGAGCGCGTGAGAGGAGGATTTCGCGTTGGGGAAGCGAGCTGAATCCTGAGTAACGGCCTTCAAATTCCCATTCATCGCGCGCGCCTTCCAGCCGGGATACGAGGTTTGGGCGAGGATCAGGCGCGCCGGTGAATCTTCCGCGGGGGAGGTGGATGGCTGATCTGTGATTGGCGGA
This sequence comes from uncultured Candidatus Sumerlaeota bacterium, assembly GCA_964446285.1. Taxonomy (GTDB): domain Bacteria; phylum Sumerlaeota; class Sumerlaeia; order SLMS01; family CAYUNT01; genus CAYUNT01. Next base: position 6,900 of record CAYUNT010000031.1, read on the forward strand.
TTGGGCAAGGCGCCTGTTTTTTGGCAAAGGATCGTATTTGCGTTCTCGATGCGAGTCGTCCAACGCGGGCGAGGGAGATCGGCGGAGGCAATGCCGGATTCTTCATCCACGTTATTGGGATTTGGCGCTGAGGGATTCTCGGGCGAATCTGCTGGTTTGATAAGGTAATTGCGGACCTGGCGCGAGCGCTCGCATCGGGCCGCCACCTCCCGCGCCGCCGCCATGCGCAAATTCCCATCCTTTGCTGCCGCGCTGGTTTTTGCCCCTGACGCGCGAGGGTCCGGGTCCGCGCCTGCTTTTGCCAATGCGCGCTGGAAGGGGCCGTCGAGCGCCCCCCAGTCAATTCCGGGGAACTCAGATTCCTCGAATGCCGCGCCGCGCCAGAGGCGGTTTTGATACAAACGCCCCGGCAATCGTCCCGCCGCGCCCGCTCGCTTGGGATCGCGAGGCTCCGCACTCGCTCTTGTTGTTTTTTCCGCACTCGCTCCGCCCGCCCGCCCAAACGATTCGACCGGTTCCCAGTCGGGCGAGGCCACAGGCAAATCGCTCCAAATCCAGCGCACGCCACCCAGGGCAAGCAGGCGCGCGTCGGGGTCGGGGCGGCGGATTGAGGCGTTGAACGCCAATAAAAAATCTTTATAGCGAATCGTGGGCAGCAATCCTTCTTCGTAACCGTCCGCCAGCGGCGCGTGCGCGAGCAGATTGAGATTTGGCATCAAGCGTTCGGCGCGCAGGGCCACGCGCTCATCGACGGTGAGAGCGTCTCCCACTCCCGGTGCGGAAGAATCGCCCGCGTAAAGCTCGTCATCGGCTGTTGTCAGGCGATAAATGCGGCCATCGAGCGTGCATTCCCGGACTTCGCTTGGCGATTCTCCCTTAATGTTTTTCTTATCATTTTGAAAATCTTGTTCATCCTGTCCATACGCCGCCCACCCTTGCGGATCGTGAAGCACGCGAAACGCTGACTTATAGTCCGAGCGGAATGCCAGCCGGCTGGAGAACGATGGAACGAAAAGAAAAAAGAATACAATCATTGCACAGACTGGAGCGGCGGCGCGGGAAAGCGCGGGGCAGCGGCGCGTGTGAATCTCGACCCAGCGCCATCCCCCCGCGGCCAGAAACGCCGCTGCCAGTGACCACAACATCAAAAACCGCCCCGGAACACGGAAATGGCGGGCGGGCGGCGCAAGGGCGGTGAGCGCGCCAAGCAGACTTGCGCCGGGACCAGGCGGGAATTCGTCCATCGAAACGAAGTTGAAGATGCGGCGTGGGTCGGCGTTGCCGCCAAGTGCGAGCAAAATGCCCGCGACGGCGAGCGCAATCCAAACGGGCGCTCCAAAACGGCGGCGCGCCATGCCAAATTGCCAGCCTTGCGTCTTGCCGGGTTTTGGGCGGCGGCGCGACAGGCCAATCCATGCGCCGAACGCGGCCAGCGCCAGCGCCGGAATTCCTATGTATATGCCGTATTCTCCCCAGGCGAGCGCCGCGCTCCAGCCTTGGCGGTAGCTGCCAAAGACGTCGGGATACAGAAGCATCGCAAGCAGGCGCGGCGGCATCGAGAATTGCGAGGCGTAGGCGGAGGTGTCGAAACTTCGATACGACAAGACGCTGAGTTCGAAGGTAGGAAACAATTGAACCGCGGCAAGGAGCGCGGCGAGCGCTCCGGCAGCGGCGAAGCGTCCGAGCGCGCGCGCGATGGGGGCGAGGAGAGAGTTGTGAGTTGTGAGTTGTGAGTTGTGGGTTGTGAGTTGTGAGTTGTGAGCGGGTGAGCGTAGTGATTTTTCCGCTCCGAGGCCATATTTCCGCCCTGAGGCCGCCGCGCGCCAGAGCAGCCAGGCAAGGGCGGCGATCAATCCGATAAACACCTTTTGCGGATGCCCGGCGAGAATCTGCATGGCGAGCGCAAGAGCGAAAATCGCAATTCGCGCCGCGCCCCCTTGCGTCCATGTGGTTAATTTGGCCTTGCCTGCGCGATTGCAGCAAAAACTTTCCGTATTGTCTGCATTATCCGCTAGGCACCCCGCCGCCCAGGTGATCCACGGTGTCCATGAAGCCGCCGCCAGCGCCGCCAAATGCTCGATCTGACCCCAAAACCACGCCGAACACGGGAAAATCAGTCCCGCGATCCAGGGTCCGGCGCCGCGCAATCCCAACCCAGATCGCGACCGCGCAAATCCCCACGCGCCCAATCCGGCCCATAGCAAATGCGCGAGGATGAACCAATTTACGGCGAGCACGGGCGCGGAGGCGAAGGGAAACAGCCTCGCGGGCGGGTAAAACACGGCCGATTGCGCCGCTGCCGCCGCCGGATGCCCTGAAAATATCCACGGATTCCAGAGCGGCCATACGCCGTCATCGCGCACGGACGCATCCACGAAAATCCATGTAGGCAGAAAGAGATTCGCCATATCGCCGCCAGTGGGGAGACTGCGCCCGGCGGCGCAAGGCCAGTAAAACGCCGCGACAACAGCCAACAGCAAAAATGCCTGTGCCCACGCCCTTTTACGCGAAGAGCGCGGCGCGGGCGCGCGCTTAATCGTTTGTGTATCCGGTGATTCTGCGCAATTCACGGAATCGCTCTCGCTCTTTCTTCAAGATGGGGCTGCCAAACCGGTTGGCTTCCTGGGGAGTGGAAGAATGGGACAAATGGGACCTATAGGACCTATAGGACCTATGGGACACTCGCAACTCACAACCTCCTTTTCTGTTCACTGCCCGCTGTTCACTTCTTCTCATTCGCTGGCGGAAAAACGAGAATGGAATTCAGCACTGCCATTGGCGGCGCGTCGATTAGGCCCGGATACAACGCCCTCACGGAATCGAGGTTGTTCAGACTCACGGCGGTGGGGAGCACCGGATCGGGCGGCTCGGACGCGGGCATGTTCACCGCATACTGATACGACGGCAGAATCTGGCGAAACCGGGCGATTCCGTAATAGACGGGATCGGCGCTCGTGAATACGGCGAGGTTCATGGCCTTGATGCCATGCGCGCTCGCGAATCGTCCGAGAGGTTTCAGGTCTTCGCCCCAATCCGCGTTGGAATCGAGCAAAAAGCGGCTGCCGCTGCGCGCGCCGCCGCCGGCCAGCCAGTTGAAATACGTCGAGTAATTGGGAAACGCGGCCAGGTTCACGCCCAGCGCCGCGAGCAAGATCAGCGTTCCGGTCCATTGCGCGGCAAGCCATCGCGCGGCTTCGCGTCGCGGCTCTAGCCCTTGCTCGCGAAGTTCTCGAACTTTTGGCAGGAGGGAGCCGAGCCACCGCCCGATCGCTGCGCCTGCCACGGCGCAAAAAGGCACATAGAGGAATAGAATATGCCGATGCCCCAGGCTGACTCGCGACATGACAGAGAGCGCAAATAGCGCCAGATACGGGAATGCGAAAAACCAGAAAATCCCGGCGCGGCACGTTTGATAGAAAGACAATTTGCCGACACAAAAATCGGGCGCGAAGGAGGAGGAGGAGGTTGAGAAGGGCGCCGAATCATCACAGCCCGGTCTGCGAGCGATGACCCATGCGCCAAATATCCAAAGGCCGAGCGCCAGATACACCAGCGGCGTTTTCAGAAGGATCGTCCAGAAAAAGAAGTCGATGAAGCCAATTCGCGAGGTTTTGCCCCGCAGAAACGTCGGCCGTGCGCCAAGTGATCCGCTGACGTTTAGCGACGCCAGCGTGGCTTCCGGGAGCAGGTGCGCGCGCCACATCGCCCCAAGCGCGCGGAAAAGGAGCGGCGCGGTCTGCGTGGAAATGCTCGATGCGGATTGGAAATTCATGAAGGGATTTGGGCGGACCAGGGGCGGCTGGCCGGGCGCAGTCAGGACGAAACGAAATCCGCACAGCGCCCAGGACGCGAGGAAAAATGCCGCTGCCGCCGCCGCGAATAGCGCCGCAGTTGCGCCCACGCCCCGCCGCCATAAAAACCTAAATTCGCGGCATCCAGCGGCGTTTCGCTTTCGATCTGCCCGCCTCGTGCTCCATGCCGAAAACAAGGCCGCGCCCAAGGCTCCAATACCCTGTATCGCCACAAACAGCTGAACCGTGAATTTTACCTGTGTTCCTAATGTCACCGCCGCCACAAACGCCGCCGCGCGCGCCAAGGTGGGCCGCCGCCACCATCGCCAAAGCAACAGCGAGCACGCCCCGCAGGCAACCGCCGCCGGGACGTCGAATGTGACCCATCGCGCATGGCCCATGTATTCCGGATACAAAAGGAGAAGCCATGCGGCTGCCAATCCAGACCACGCGATATTGGCGGAGGCACAAGAGGCAGACCTGGAGGTCCGCCCCGCCTTTCCACGCGCGAGTTCTCGCGCCCAGCCCGCCGCCACCAGCCCGCCCAGCAACCCTATTAGAATGGGCGCTAGGCGCGCGCGAAACAACACGGCGTCCGCATCGTTTTGGCGATAGAGCAGATAATTTCCGAAGCTGTATTGATCGCCATCCTCCCAGGCGGCCAGCACAATGGGCTTTCCTCCCGCGGCGCCGCCGGGCGCCGGCCGCGATACCTCAAAATGCACCGGCATCGTGGCCAGCGCCAAGCCTGCTGACAGCCATTTCACAAGCGGCGGATGCTCGGGATTCATGCGAAAATCGAGCGTTTTCCAATAAGAAATCCCTGCACCGAGATGGGCGGTTTCGTCGCAGGTGGCGGATTTGAGCGATGCCGAGCCTATGGCCGCCGTCAGATAATACAGAACCAGCCAGATTGCGAGGATTGTCCGCAGCCGCCTCGACGATGCTTCCTTCGGCGAAGCCGGCATTGTGAGTTGCTGCAAACCGTTATGGGGGAATGAGGATGGCATTTGCGAATGTGCGGCGGTTCGGGGTGTGGTTTGAAGCGTGGTCTGGGGTGGGGCAGGATATGCGCCGCGCCTCATTTGCGTTCGTGCGGCGTTTCTCTCTGGCGCGGCCACAATGGCAAAGGGTTTTCGGCGGCGCAATGGAGGCTTTTATGCCGCGCGCCTTTCTTGGCGCAAACCTTCGGGCGCACCGGCAATGGGGAAGAAGTGGAAAGCAATCAAGAACAGTTCAAAGCGCAGGAAAAATCTTGGGCGAGACGCCCAAGCCACCGGAATCACGGGCAAGAGGCTCATGCTATCAGCAACTTTGAACAGTTCCAGAGAAAGCGATGGGAGCGGAAAGTGACCTCTGGACAGGCCCTATGCGCGGGAGCGATACTTCAAAGTGTGTTTGGGATGCGTGTGGTGGATTGATGAGGCGCGAGTGCGGAGCCTCGCGATCCCAGGCTTCTCGATCCCAGGCCTCGCGATGCCAGGCCTCGTGATCCCAGGCTTCGCGATCCCAGATGGCGTGATTCCAGGAGTTGCAATATCAAGTCTCTGCCGGTTGGAGGTGCGTTTTTATGAAGTGCGGCAAACACGGGGCAGCATTATCTGAAATGAGCGGAAAGGCGAATCTCTTGGATGTAGCAGGCCGGAAGGCGAATCTGTTGGCCGGGGCGGGGTTGCTGGCGCTGGCGATTTGCCTGGCCGGATGCGCGCCGCATGGAGGAGGGGCGATGCCGCCCTTTGGCGGGCCGGCTTGCGGGCCGGGCTGGCGGGGGATTGCGCTTTCGGATTCGCGCGCCGTGGCGCAGGAACCGCGCCCCACAGTTACGCTCGGCAACCTCGCTGCCGAAGCGGGCCGCCGCGCCGTCGAGGAAGTGGGAGCGGGCTTGGTTGCGCCGGGCGACATCTGGATCACGATCATCGACTGCCGCGATCCGCGCGATCCGCGCATGGGTTCGTTGCGGGGCGACGCGCCCGTGTATCCCGCGAGCGTGGTCAAACTCTGCTATATGACTGCCGCCTTCGACCAGAACCGCCTCGGGCTTTTGCCGCTCGATCACGCCATGCGCGGCGACCTGAAGCGCATGATCGGCGTATCGGACAACAAGGCGACGAACCGCATTCTCGACCGCCTGGCCAATACATCCTTTGGCCCGGAATTGGAAGGTCCCGCCTGGGATTCGTTCGCGCACAAACGCCAGATTGTGGAACGTTATTTCCAGTCGCTCGGCCTCGGCGGACTTAAAGTCACAAACAAAACTTTCGACGAAACCATTCCGCTCGAAGGGCGCGATATGCAATGGCTTGGCCCCGCGCGCGGCGACCACTTTGAACGCTCGAATTCCATGACCACCGACGACACGGCGCGCCTGCTCTATTTGATCTGGCGTCGCGCGGTTGTGGATCGCCCGGCTTGCGAAGAAATGCTGCATCTGATGCGGCGCACCGGAAAATCCAGAACCTTCTTTTCTTCCATCGTTCCGCCGGGCACGACTCTCTATTCCAAAAGCGGCTGGACCGGGCTGGAGTATCACGATGCGGGAATTTTCGACTTGGGCGAGGGGCGCGCAGTGATCGTCGTGGCATTTTCGCTGATGGGCAAATCCGCCGCGATGAAAGATCAACCGAAAGTCATCCAGCGCGCGGGCCAAATTGTCCTCGAACGCCTTCTTGCGGGGCCGGGGGAACTCGACAACGCGCCGCCGCCGGCGGCGACGGATGCAAAAAAGCCCGGCTGATCGTGTTTGGACTGGTCTTATTGAACCGATCCAGCCTGAACTGATCCTGGTTGATCGGTTCGTTCGGGGGATGGATAATGAAATGAGGGATTGAGGAATCCTGATCGTTTGATCGGGATGGCAGAGACAAAGGCATCACACTATTCACGCCGCCATCAGGAGGTTTTCCCTTGTCCGCCGCGAAAAAATCCGCCAGCCGCGCTCCTCGCGCCGCCCGCGCTGCCGCTAAAAGCGCTTCCGCATCTGCATCCGCAAAAGGCAAAACTGCATCTCCCGTTCCAGTCCATGTGATTTCGCACACGCATTGGGATCGCGCCTGGTATTCGCCCTTCGAGGTGTTTCGCCAGCGTCTGATCGAGATGGTGGACGACCTTCTCGACACGCTGAATACCGTGAAAGGCTTTGAGTATTTCTTTTTCGACGGCCAGATTGTTCCTCTTGAGGACTATCTGGAGGTCCGCTCCGGACGGCGCGGGGCGATCGAGGCCGCGGCCCGCTCGGGACGCCTGATCCTTGGCCCGCACTACGTTTTGCCGGATGTGCACCTGGTCAGCGGCGAGGCATTGATCCGCAACCTTCTGATCGGAACGCGCACGACGGCGCAATTCGCGCGCCCGAGCCTCGTCGGCTATCTGCCCGATCCATTCGGCCATGTCTCGCAAATGCCGCAAATTCTCAACGGATTCGGCATCGATTCGTTCCTGTTCAGCCGCGGGGTGAACCCGAAAGTCTATGCGCTCGGGCAGGAATTTATTTGGGAAGCACCAGATGGAAAAAGCCAGGTTCTGGCCGTGCATCAGATGTGCGGATATGGAAATGCGCGCGCGCTGGGCCACGAACTATCGGACCTGAACTTCAAGCCATACGAGGCTGCGCGGGCCATCGAACAGGCCAGCAGCCTTTTCGAGAAAATGCTGCCGCGCACGCCGTCGCGCGTGTTGCTTTTCAATAATGGCATCGACCACATGCACGCGCAGCGGACGCTTCCGCAGGCCATCGACGACATCAACCGCGCGGCCGCCGGACGCTACCGGTTGATTCACTCCACATTCGAGAAATACCTGGCGGCGGTTCGCAAAAGCGGCGCGCAATTCAAAACGTATCGCGGCGAATTGCGCGGCGCCATCGACCACGGCATTCTTTCGGGCGTGTATTCCGCGCGGCTTTACCTCAAGCAGGCCAACGCCTGGTGCCAGACGCTGCTCGAACGCTACGCTGAGCCGGCATGGAGCATCGCCGCCTGGGAAGGCTATCCCTGGCCGGGCGATTCGTTCACCTATGCGTGGAAAACGCTGCTGAAAAACCATCCGCACGACGACATTTGCGGATGCAGCGTGGACGAAGTTCATCGCGATATGCTCACGCGCTTCACGCACGTCAAACAGGTGGGATCGTGGCTTCACGACCGCGCGCTCGATCATCTTCTGTTCCAAATCAATCTGCCCTCCGAGGAAGAGGCCGGAACGCCGCTGCTGGTATTCAATCCGCTGCCCTGGAACCGCGCCGCCGCCGTGAGGGCGGTCATCAATGTTCCGGCGGATATGGCGGCGCGCGAAGACCAGCGGCTCGAACTGGTGGATTCGTCGGGCGCCCCGGCGGCAGCCGCGCTGGCTCGCATGGACGAGCCATTCACATCCGACTGGGCCTGGGGCGAGCAAAAACGCCAGAATGTGCGTGTGGAATTCCTCGCGCGCGATCTGCCCGCGGGCGGATATGAGGTGTATTTCATCCGCCCGGCGAGCGCAAAATCCGCGGGTTTGTCCGGCGGCGATGCGGCGGCTCAAGCAGCCTTGAATCCCGCTCCCACTCCGGCCGAAACGCGCGAACCCGCCGCGGATGCCTCGATGTCCGCGCCTCCGACGCCGTCGAGCGCTATAACGCCCGCGCCTGGCGATTCTGCGCTTCGCGCTTTCCCGCGCGGCATGGAAAACGAACTGATCCGCCTTACGACGCTTGCGGACGGATCGATTGTGATTACGGACAAAGCCTCCGGAAAACTCCTTGCTCGCACCAACATTTTCGAGGACGCGGGCGACCGGGGCGATGAATACGATTTCGACCCAGTTACCGGCGAACAGCCGCTCCTGAGCGACGGCGCGGGGTTGAGCTGGGCCATCGTGCAGCGCAATCCTCATCATCTTACGGCGCGGCTTGAACAGATTTTCTACATTCCAGAATCGCTTGTGCTCGACCGCTCGTCGCGTGCCATTCCGCGGACGGAAATCCCGCTGCGGACCGACGTGACTCTCTACGCCGGGTCGCGGCGCGTGGACTTGCGCGTTTCCTTTATCAATCACGCGGCGGATCACCGCCTGCGCATCGGGGTCGAAGCACCTGGCATGGCGAAGTCCGCCTGGGTGGAGAGCAAGTTCGACGTCATCGAGCGTTCGCTCGGCGCCCCGCCGCGCCACAAACTCGACACGCAGGAACCCAAGCCAACAGCGCCGCAAAACGATTGGGCCGCCATCGAAACGCCCGAGTCGTCAGTGGCCATTTTCAACAAGGGCCTGCCGGAATATGAGGTGCAGGCGGCGGATGGTTATACGCGCTATTGGCTGACGATTGCGCGGTGCATCGGCTGGCTTTCGCGGCCCGACATGACCACGCGCCCAGGCCCCGCCGGACCTGTGATCGCCACGCCCGAAGCCCAGTGCATCGGCGAACAGCACGCGGAACTGAGCATCCTGCCTTACGAAGGCAATTGGGAGCAGGCAGGCATTGCGCGCGCCGCGCAGGAATACTTGACGCCTCCCGCCGTGGCGGGTTTTTTCCATGCGCATCGCGGACATCGCGGCTCGAAGGTGCTTGCGCCGCGCCATTCGTTCTACGAGGTGGGGCCGGCCCCGATTCTCGTTTCCGCCGTCAAACAGGCCGAGGAAAATCCCAAGGCGCGTGTGATGCGCGTGTGGAATCCGGGACGCCGCGCGCAAAAAGCAACGATCACCGTGGATCGCCCGCTGGCTTCGGCGCGGCTGCTGAGGCTCGACGAAACCCCAATCGAGAAGTTGGAAATCGACCCAAAGAATCCGGCGCGCGTGATCTTCGCCATCGGCCCCAAACAGATCACCACCCTTGAACTCATTGCGCGCGAACCAAAAGAATCGAAAGTGTCGAAGGCTCCGGGCGCAAAACTGCCCAAGGGCAGGTCCAAGGCCAAAGCAAAGGCCGCACCTGCAAAATCCAAGGCGTCCGCGAAAGCGGCGAAGGCGCCTGCGAAGACCCAGGCGGTTCGCAAGATCGCGCCAAAACCCAAACCGCGCGCCCAGCGAGGCCGGCGGGGCTGATGCTGACCGGCAATATGACAATGTGCTTCTTTCTTGGCAAACGTCCCTTAGGTCTCATTTGTCCCATAGGTCCCATTTCCGGTTTGATTGATGCCTAAACCCCCGCTTGTGTTTTCAGCGATTGTGGCCAACTGGGAAGGCCGCGAATGGATCGAACGCGCGCTGTCGTCGATGCAACTGGCGTTGCGGGCCGCGGGATACGCGGGCGAAATCATCGTGGTCGATGACGCCAGCGAGGACAATTCTCCGCGACGAATTGCGGAAAACTTCCCGCGCGTTCGATTGGCGCGCAATCCGCGCAATATAGGTTTTGGCGCGACGGTGCATCGCGGGGCGCGGCTGGCGCGCGGGCGAATTCTGGTGTTTCTCAATAACGATCTTGTTGTGCGCGAGGATTTCTTTGCGCGCATTCTCGCGCCTTTTCAGCGTGATCCTTTTGACCGCCTTTTTGCCGTCGCCAGCCATACGCTGTCGTGGGACGGCGCATCGGACAATCATGTCTGCATGGCCGCCCGGTTCGAGCGCGGGCGCGTGATGCCCGCATGGAGCGCGCCCGAATCGCGCGCGCGCTGTCTTTTTGCACAGGGCGGCGCAATGGCGTGCCGGCGCGACATGTATTTCGCCCTCGGCGGCTTCGACCCAATTTTCCATCCCGGCTATTGGGAAGATTACGATCTGTGCTGGCGGGCGGCGCGCGCGGGATTGATGCTGCTCTATGAACCGTCGGCGATTGCGTTTCACGTCGGCGGCGGCTCGATGACGCGCCGCTACGGCGAACGCGAGGTGTTTTACATGCGCGCCCGCAATCATCTGCTGTTCGAGTGGATGAATCTCACCGACCCGCGCCTTCTCGCCCGGCACACGCGGGCGCTCTCTCGGCTTGTGTTGCGCGAATGGGTGGAGGGGCGCGGATTTGGTTTTTCGCGAATTTTCGCGCGGGCGCTGAAGAGATTGCCTGCCGTAATGCGCGGACGCATCGCGCGCGCGCGCCGCACTCGGCGTTTGATGGATCGGTATGGCTCCCAAGACAGCAACGGCGGCGGGGGAGAGGGCGAAGCGGCATTGGCGGCGGCAGCGGCGCGCCGGACTCCGCTTTCCGACGCCGAAATTCTTGCCATCGGCAAGGGATTTGAACTCTCTGAATCTCCATAAGGCGGCATAATATATGAAGCCACTGAACATCGAATTCACGCGTGAGCAGTTAAACGTTCAATCCAGGCATTATTCCACGGGGTTTCAACTCGCCCCCGTTTTTTATCTGCGCGAATTCAAGCGCCCGGGCATGGAGGACTTCATGCTGCCGTCCGCGGAAGGTGAAGTGTTCTGGAATCTTCTTCTCCTCGGCCCGGACGGCACATCGCCGGAAATCACAAATCAGATCAGCGAATTCAAGGGCATCACTATAGTCGAACGCACGGCGTCGGGCGCGCGCATCGAGCTGCGGTGGAATATCCGCATCGGCAAAGATTCGGACGCGGAGGTTTGGGTGTCCGGGCAATTCGAGGCGGATTCACCGCTCACCTTCTGGAAAATCCGCGTTCATCTTCCGCCCGCATGGAAGGTCGTCCGCGCGGATTTTCCCATCGTGCCGAATATCGCGGCGGGCGCTGGCATCCAACTGGCCGCGCCTCTTGGGTGGGGCGTGGAATACGACGTCGCCGCCGGGCTGAACTACGACGCGCGTTATCCTTCGTATATGGCGGCCATGCAATTTCTTGCATTTTACAAGTCGGGCGCCGGGCTGTATTTCGCCACGCATGACCCGAAGGCATACATGAAGGATTTCAAGGTGACTGCGGATTCCCGCGCGGCGCGCGTTGCGCTCTCCACTTATGCGGAGATTTCCGAGCCGGGCGGCGGGTTTTACGAGACGCCCTTCGAGGCCGTCTTGGGCGCGTTCGATGGCGGCTATTACGAAGCGGCGCAAATCTATCGTGAATTTTCGCTCCAAACGCCGTGGGGGCGCGATTCGCATTTGTCGCGGCGGCGCGTTCCGGAGTGGCTTCGCAACACCGATTTGTGGCTCCGGCCGGATGGCTCGGCGGTGGACAATGTGGACGCCGCGAAACAGGCCGTCGAGTATTTCGGTGTTCCGGCGGCCATGCATTGGTATCGCTGGCACGCGATTCCCTACGATACTGATTATCCGAATTACCTTCCCGCGAAGCCGGGATTTGCCGAGGGCGTTCGCGCCATGCAGGAATGCGGCGCGCCCGTCATGCCCTATATTAACGGCCGCCTCTGGGATCCGTCGTCTGAGAATTGGAAAAGCGAAAACGCCGCGGCGTCGGCCGCGCGCGACGAAAATGGCCGCTGTTACACAGAAATCTACGGTTCGCGCGTGCCAAATAATGTCATGTGCCCCACGACGCCGCTCTGGCGCGAAAAGGTCAAGTCGCTCGTGCGCGATCTCATCCGCGAATACAATGTGGACGGCGTTTATATCGACCAGATCGGCTGCGCGAAGGCCGAGCGATGCTACAACCCGGCGCATGGCCATCCGCTCGGCGGCGGGCATTACTGGCATGATGCCTATCGCGTGATGCTCGAGGAAATCCGCGCGAATCTTCCGGCGGATAAAATGCTCACCACCGAGGAAAATGCGGAATGCTGGATCGACTTGTTCGACGCGCTGCTGCCGGTCAACACGCCCGCGGACCTGCGAGTGATTCCGCTGTTTCCAGCAGTGTATTCGGGCCGAGCGATCACGTTTGGCTATCTGTATTATCCGAAAGATGAACCCGTGCGCGGACTGCCTTTCCGTTTCAAGAATGCGCAGGCGTTCATTTTCGGCGCGCAGTTGGGATGGATTCAGCCGTGGCGCATCATGGCGAAAGGCGCTGAACCGCAGGCGGAATTCTTGCGGACACTGGCCCGCGCGCGAGGCCATGCACACGAATTCGTTGTTGCGGGGCGGTTGTTGGGTCTTGTGGAAACCGGCGGCGACAATCCCGAGATTCTCATCCAGGGCAGCGGGGCATTCTCGGGATCCTACGAAATGAAGAAGCCCTCTGTGATCGGCTCCGCCTGGCGATCCGAAGACGAAAACGCCGTGGGAATCCTTCTCACCAACTACACCGAGTCGGAACGCGCAATCGTCATCGAGAATAAATTCGGCGGCGCGGCGCGGAAAATTGACGTATTTGCCCCGGACGGGCTGGAGAAATCCATGAGCGCGGATTCGCCCACGTTATCGCTCGTGATGCCGCCGCTCAGCGCCCGCGTATTGAAAATCAAGACAAGATAAGGAGATAATACCGCGAAAAACGCGAAAAAGACGAAAAGAATGAGGAAGGACCTTCACGCTTTTTCGCCTATTTTCGCGTCTTTCGCCGGTAAACGCCGCGGGTTGTCCCGGCGCGGCGGGACTACTTGTCAGTCAGCGGAACGTAGATTTCCGTAATCAAATCCTGAGGCGCTGTGGAATCGGGAGAGTTCAAATACACTTCGAAGCAGGGTTTTGTGCTCGCCTCGCGTCCGCTGCGCGGCAGCCATTCGCCCATGATTTGCGCGTAGGTTTTGTTCAGGTTTTCATAAGGTCCGAAGTGCGTGACCATTGCATAATCGCCGCCGGGGATCACCTGCACGCCAATTTCGCCTTCGGCCTGGACGCCGGCATCGACCGTGATGCAGGCGTCATAGCGGAGTTTTTCCGGCGGTGTGACTTCGGGATCATCATGCGACTGGCCGAGGAATTTGACACCTGCCCGGAGCAATCCCTTCGGCCCAGCCCACCCGCACAGTTTGCCCCACGCCACTCCGCACTCCTTATACGGCCCTGTATGCCTGACAAACGCCACCCGCATCGGTTCGATTTTCTTGATCTGCACGTTCATGGTTTTCAGTCCTTTCGTGAAAGTCTTATACTGCCTCAGCCGTTTGTTCGGGCTGAAGTGGATTCCGGAGGGCGATTCAATGAAGGGGGCCGTGCCGCAGCGCGCCCGGAAGCGCGATGGCGATTCGCCGAACATCGTGCGGAACGCGCGCGTGAATGCCTCATGCGAGTCGTAACCTGCCTCGAAGGCGATGCGCGTCACCGGGTGGCTGCCGTGTTTGAGGTGCTGGGCGGCGCGTTCGAGCCGCAGGCGGCGGATGTGTTCAGCGACCGATTCGCCCATCATTCCGCTAAAGATGCGGTGGAAGTGATAAGGCGAAAAGTGCGCCGCGCGCGCCAGCGTTTCCAGTTCGATTTCCGCATCGAGGTGTTCCTGGATATGCACGAGCGCCTTGAGCAGGCGTTCCTTGTAGATTTTCAGCGTGACTTCCTTCATCTCGTTTTCACCTTCCGAAAGAACGCATACCGCGGACCGGCGGGCGCTTGCTTGATAATTCTTGCTCATTTGAAAAGGATTTTTCAGCGGTTTTTTACTGGTCAATCCGGCGCGGGGCCGAATGCGAAAAAAACCGCCCCAGCGGGGTTTCGCTTGCCTCGGTGGCGGGGCTGGGCCATCAACTGCCGGGAATAAATTCTCTTCGGCCGGCATTGCGCCTGGGAAGAGATGCCGGATCGTGCTTTGGATCGAGCGAGTGGAGAATAGGTGAGCCGAGAGAAACAGCGCGCCCATGCAGCGAGTTGGCGAATTGCGCGGCCTCTGTGCACGAAGCCGCAAGGGGGCGCGCATTGCATTGCGGTTGCTTTGACGGCGGCCATTTTCCTGCAATTTCTGGCGCTTCCAGCGTTGCATGCGCAAGAAGCCGCTTCGCCCTCCTCCTCGCCCTCGCCATTGTCCCCGGCTCCGTCCCCGGTTTCGCCCGCCTCGCGTTCCTCCTCGCAGCCGCCCATGCTGGAAGCCATTTCGCGATTCTCGAACTGGGGCAAAGGCCGAATGGCGCCCATTCGCGTTTCGGCGGAAGAGGGCCTCGACTGGACGGAAGATGGAATTCTTGTAGCGCGCCAGCGGACTTCCATTGGGTATCTCGATTATGAGTTCCAGGCCGACCGCGCCCTGCTCGATCCCCGCATCGAGGAGGTTCGCGCCGAGGGCAATGTGATTTTTTCCGGCCCAAACATGGAACTGCACTGCAATGCCATCCGATACAATTTCCGCCTGGAGGAAGGCGTGGCCTATGGAGTGGAAGGCCGCCACTCCATGCTGTTTTTCCGCTGCCAGCCGGACGAAATCACGGGCGGTCCTTCTTTCCGCCGCATCAGCCCCGAGCAAGCGCTTCTCACCGACGCCACATTTTCCGGATGCGACTTCCCGGTGCCCCACTATTACCTGCGTGGATCGGAAGTGATTATTATTCTAGGCGAGCGCGTGCTGGTTCGCGACGCCGTGCTTTATGTTGGCGGAATCCCTATGCTGTATTTTCCCGCCTACACAAAATCGCTGCGCGAGCCTTCGCCCTGGTCGTTTTATTTCGGATACAGCAGCCGCCTTGGAATTTACGGGCGCTTGATGTATGATTACCGCCACGAAACCTCCGCCCCCGATTACTTGAATCCATCGAAGTATCGCAAGCGCACCTGGGGCCATGCCTCGCTTTTCACGGACTACTTTACACGCCGCGGATCGGCACTGGGATTGAAATACTGCTATGATATCAATTACGGACAGCATCGCGGCAGTTTGTTCGCCTATGGCGTGCGAGACGAGGGGCGCGAAGACGTTATCGACGAAGAAAGCACGCCCAACCGCCTGCTTTTGCGGTGGGGGGATCGTTCGCGCCTGGAAGATCACACGATTTTCCAGATGAGCATCGATGAGGTGTCGGACCCGGACATTTATTCGGATTTTATAGACCGCTTTGAAGACATCCGTCTGGGACGGCGTCCGGAACGGCGTATGAGGTTTGCCGTCACGTATGCGCGCGAGGCTTTTGTGGCCCGCGTGATGGCCGATATTCGCGACCGCGTGGCTCGCAATACGTTCCGCGATCCCGCTGATCCCTATGCGGATGAACTCGATTACGATCCGGACCCGAGCCGCCTGGGCGATGGCGACGAGGGAATTTCGGGACGCCGCTACGGAGGCGCGGGGCGGCGTCTTCCGCAGGTGGACTTGACTACGGCGCACATTAAACTCTGGCAAACGCCGTTCTTTTACGACTCGGAATTCCATGCCATCAATGCGATGGACCGCGGGCTTAACCCGCTGCTGACCAAAGACGACACATGGATTGAGGGGGCGGATTGGCGCCAGGGCGTTCTTTTCCGCATCGCGCTGAGCGAGCGCTACACCTGGCTCCACCGCTTTGGCGTTGGCGTCGCCTATTTCGACCGCCATGACGAGGGGCTGAACCTTGATCTTCCTCCCAACGCGACTTTCCCGCGCACGCTTGACAATCTTTACCTCGTGGATCGCGACACCTGGCTGAGCGGGCAGCGCGAACGCAGCTTCCATGATGTGGAAAATGGATTCCTTTATTATACTTACCAAACGCGCCTGAACGCCCGCTTCACCGACACCCTCGAAGGCTATCTCCAATATACGCTCCTCGACGGAACGGCTAATTCGCTCGGCGACTTTTACCGGCGCATTGGCATGAGAACGGCGCAGACCGACATCTATCGTTTCCCTGTGAAAACAAATATGGTCGAGGGATTTCTCAATTACCACCTTCTTTATCCCAACATGAGCCTCTACGGCCGCGCGGGGCAGAATCTTCACCGCGATCATGACATCGCCCCCTATGAACTGCTTCGCTACGCGGGGTTGGGCGGATCGTATGCCAACGACACGAAAGAATTTGAAATGTCGCTGGGAACCGATTTGCAATCGCGCCAGATTCGCGACATCTCGGACCCCAACAATTACGAACAGTCGGCGCTGATTCATTCGGGCACGGTGCGCTTCGCCCCGCGCCACGAACGCTGGTGGGCGCGCTTCAGCGTTTTCGCTGTCGAGCAACTCGAAACCGATCCCGCCACACGGCCGGCCAGCGCGGAGGACAGCTACGACGAAACAGAAACAAAATTCACATTCGCGCCCGCGGTGGGAGCGCGTGTCGGCCCCAAATACTCGACGGAATTCACAGGCGTTTACAGCACCGAGATGCAAGACTGGCAGGAGGCGTTCATCACCCTGCGGCGTGACCTTCACGACGCGGAAGTCGGCCTGCACGTGGGCTACCGGACAGTGGAGACTGTGGACGGCGGAACGCTTGATCGGCGGCGCGAGGAAGAAATCCGCCTGTCTTTGCGCGTCAAGGCCCCCGGCGCGACGCGGGAAGTTGCTCCCGGCTCGACGCGTAAACTTTTAGGCACGGAAAAAACCTTTGAATTCAATCTGGAGTAAGATGGGGTTTTTTGCTTGCCCCGGCGGGGTCTTGCGTAGGATTCTTCTGTTTTGTGGCCGGCACGAGGACACTTGTCCGGCCCTTTTTTAGGATTCATGCCGAAGGAAGGTGATGAATATACCATGGGCAGCGTGATCAAATGGCGGCGCAAAAAAATTCGCAAACACAAATATAAAAAACTGCGCAAGCGGATGCGCAATAAACGATAATTCCCGGAATGCGCGCCGGACCTTATGCCGCGCCGCCCAAGCACTGGAAAAGGTTTTCCAGCGGACGAACCGGCAGGTCAGCCGCGATCTTCACACGCGCCGCTCGATAGCATAGCTTCGGGACGCCATTGCGGGTGGAAATTCGGCAGACCGGCAAAAGCCTTTGGATTCCGGCCGCGCGCAGATCCTGGGAATTCCAGTTTATTCCTCGCTTTTAGCGAAACACATCGCCTCGCCCCTCGGGATGTTCAATCCAGGGGCGGGGTGATTTTTTAATCCATGACGCCTTCATGTAATGGAAACAGGCAGAGGCCGCCGCGCTAATTCACCTCGCGGGTTGACACTAATGCAGCCATTCTGCATTGTGCATAGAGCGGCCACACGATGCTGGCGCCTTTTTCTGGCGGCCCGCCGGTTTGGAGCAATCGCCCATGCTTTGCCCTTCTTGCCAGAGCGACATTCCGCTGGGTTCGCATTTCTGTTCGCATTGCGGGCACAACCTCTTGGAAACGCATGAGGCATATCTCGAAGGATTGCGCGCATTTTGCGAGGGGCAATACGATCTGGCCCTGCGCAAATTCAAGGTGGCCCTTCTTACCGACCCAACCAATCCCGAAGTCATCAAAGATTGCGGACACGCCTTTCTCCATAATGGCGATTTGGTTTCGGCGCTGGAAATGTATGAAAAGGCGGAGATGCTCGGCGGGATGTTCGTGGACGCGGATTACAACCGCGCCCTGGCATTGCTGCGCAGCAACCATTTTCAAGAGGCGCATGATCTTTTTGCCCGCATCACGCATCGCGCGGATGTGGCCGTGCGCAAAGACATTTACTACCTCGGCCTGATTTTCGCCACAACCGAGCAGTTTCTCGCCCAATGCCATCTTCACCTGGGCGTGTGTGAGATGGAATTAGGCAGCGCGGCCACGGCGCGGTTCCATCTCGAGCAAGCCATTGAACTCGACGCCACTTGCCTTTCCGCGCACAAGCACCTGGGCGATCTCGCCATGCGCGACGGACATTACTCCGAGGCCATTGCCCATTACGAAGCGGTGGCAAATTCCTCGTCGCTCACGGACGAAATTGTCCAGGCTCGCATCCGCGTGGGCATGGCCTGCTACGACAACGGCCAGATCGAGGATGCCGTCCGCCACCTGACCTGGGTGTTGCGGACCGATCCTCAAAACCCAAGCGCCATCCACATTCTCAATCATATCTATGAAAAGGAAGGAATCATCGACTCGAAGGCGGGTGTCGGGCCGACGGCGCGCTTCATGGATGTCCACGAAGGCGCTTCACCCATCTTCGGCCTGGTTCGCGATTCGGCAGCGGAAGAAGCCGCGGCGGTCGGCACGGAGGCCGGCCAGTTAACGATCGTCGGCCGCAGCCAGGCCATGCTTCGCATGATGCGCCATGCCCGTCTGGCCGCCGCCAGCGACTCGACCGTTCTCATCACGGGTGAAAACGGCACGGGCAAGGAACTGGTCGCGCGCCTGATTTATCTCAACAGCCGCCGCGCGGATAAGCCGTTTATCGTTGTCAACAGCGCCGCCATTCCGGAGCAACTGCTCGAAAGCGACCTTTTTGGACACGAAAAAGGCGCGTTCACAGGCGCCACGGCGCGCAAGTTCGGGCGCTTCGAATTGGCTCATGGCGGAACGATTTTTCTTGATGAAATCGGCGATCTCAGCCCTTCGATGCAGGTCAAACTCCTGCGTGTTCTTCAGGAACGCGAGTTCACGCGCGTTGGCGGAACGGAGACTATCCATGTGGATGTCCGCATCATCGCCGCCACAAACCGCGATTTGCCCACGCAGATCGCCGCCAGCGCGTTTCGCGAAGACCTGTATTACCGCCTCAACGTCATCCCGATTCATATTCCGCCTCTGCGTGAGCGGCGCGAGGATATTCCGCTGCTTGTTGATCATTTCATGCGCAAATTCGCCAAGCGGAATCCCAAGGCGCGCATCCGCTTTAGCCAAGACGATCTCTCTATCCTGATGGATTACCGATGGCCGGGCAATGTGCGCGAACTCGAAAATATCATCGAGCGGACGGTGGTAATGGGATCGCAGCCAGGGCTGTATTTGGAAGAAATCAGCCGCATGACACGCCACGCGCAAAGCGGCAAGCCCCTTCCAACGCCTTCTCCTGATGCGAAAACCTCCTCGGGAGGCGGGGAATCGGCGGGCGCGGGCGCTTCAACAACCGCATCAGCGATCGGTCCTGGTTCGGCACTTGCTGGGGCAGGCGCAAGACCGGGAGCCGGAATGGGAGCGTCCGGAATGGGATCGAGGTCGGGAGCGGGAGGGGGATTTTCGGCAGGACCAGGACATTCAGACAAGACTTTGAGTGCATTTCCTGCCCCAGCGGCGGCAGACCTTTCGCACGCACGCGAATTGGGGGCAATCCCTCCGATGGAATACGATCCTTCGCTCACGCTGGCGGAAGTGGAACGGATGCACATTTTGCGCGTGCTGCAAATGACAAACGGCAACCAGCGGCGCGCCTCGAAGATTCTGGGCATCAATCCCACAACGCTTTGGCGCCGGCTTCGCGCCTACGGAATTGATCCCTCGCAGGTGTTTATTCAATAGCCCGTCTGACCGCTGCGTTCCATTGACAAAAAAATGTCCGAGAGACAGTTCCCTCGGGCATTTTGCTTTTTCGGGCAATAGTCATGCGGACAGATGAACCTAGACGCCATGCATGGAATTTCAATGAACGATCCAGCCGTTGCCTATGCCCGGGAATGGCTCGGTGGCCGTTGGGGAAACAAAGGCCGTGGGCGAAGGACTGACGAGCGATGGCGACGGCGAAGCTAATGGAGATGGAGACGCTGAAGGAGAAAGGGAGGCCGTTGCCGAAGGCGAGGTAGATGGCGATGGCGAGATGGAAGGAGAAATGGATGGAGACGAAGAAGGCGAAGCCGTTGGAGTGATGGATGGAGAAGTTGACGGAGAAGGCGAGGCAGCTGCAGAAGGTAACGGAGAAGGCGAAGCGGAGGGAGAAGCGGATGGAGTGGGAGAGGGCGCAGGCGGCGCGGTTGGCGAAGGAGCGGGAGTTGGCGTTTGCGTTCCGCCTCCATAGGCCTCCACAGACAGAATATGAGCCGTTCCGAATGTGTAGGATTCGGCAAAAGCGACGATTCGCGCTCCGGACGTGGATTGGCGGATGGACATCTTTGTGAACTGGCCGCCGGGGATGTAGTCGCGGCT
Organism: uncultured Candidatus Sumerlaeota bacterium; assembly: GCA_964446285.1. Classification (GTDB taxonomy): domain Bacteria; phylum Sumerlaeota; class Sumerlaeia; order SLMS01; family CAYUNT01; genus CAYUNT01. The sequence continues at coordinate 27,375 of CAYUNT010000031.1, forward strand.
GTCAAGCGGCGCAGTATTCAAACCCGATGTCTGCGTGGAGAAAGAATACAAACGCGACTGTGCGTTGAGCGAGCCGTCGTTCAGGCGGAATATAAACGCGCCGATTTTCCCATCCGCGCTTAGGATCAACGGATCGTGCGCCGCGTAACTGGGCAAAAGCAGCGAGGAATCGGGCGAAAACGCGCCAATATAGGTGAGTTCGCCGCTTCCGTTTATGGAATAGCTTTGGGCGGCCACCTGGCCCGCATTTTCGGGATTCGTGGAGAGAATGCACAAAACTCCACCGGCAATTCGCATGGCGCCGCTGATTGACAGATACCCGGGATTGTATTCGGGAGTGACCGGGGTGAGGCTGCCTGTGCTGGACGTATTGAATCCCACCAAAAAGGGGCCGATTTTGTGCGCGCAATAAACCAATTGACCGTCGGGGGTATAGGCGACCGCGCCTTCAGAAACATTCGCGACGGAATGCGAATACTGGCCGGCCTGAGAAAATGTGGCGCCTGCGGCGTCCACGGAATAGAGAATAAAATCCACCGAGCGTGAACTCTTCCCCGCCAAAAGCGCGGCCACCTGCGTTCCATCGGGCGAAATGGCAAAATCAATAACAGCTCCATTGCGGTTTTCCACGCGCGCAAAAACGGAAACTGCGCTCGCGCCGGGAATCACACCATACAGGTAGCCGCTGACCGAGCCATTGGCCGCCACTTTGTGCATGCTCGCGAAGGCAAAACGTCCCGATGGGTCTGCGGCAATTTTGTCATGATACGTGGGCGCATCCGGAGCGGTGACCGCGCCCAGACGCGTAATGGCGCCCGTGGCGGGAACAATGCGGAACAAATCCACGGTGTAGCTTGTATCTGTCACCAGGCTAGCGGCGGCGCCAAGGGTTCCATCCGCGGAGACGGTGTTCACGTTGGAGTTATATGTAGATGCCGCCGAGGCAAGGGGTGTGGTGAAGGAACCAGTTCGTGTAGCGTCGATAGTCACCGCTTGGCCGGACGAGCCGTTTTTTCCTGCGCTGAACATGAGGGCGCCATTACCGCTCAGCGCGAATTGATAAAGCGAGCTGTTCTGAAAAGTGCCAGTTTCCGTCAGCGTTCCGGGCGCGCACGGAATCTCCCGGGCGGCCAGCGACAAAAATGCCGCAATACCCCCCAGGATTATAAAAAGTGAAAAAAATCTGTGCGTGCGCGGATTTCGCATAGAGAATACGTGCCCCCTTTTTCACGCGTTCTCAAAAAGGCGCGCTGAGAAACCGTCAATATGTATTCCAAAGACGAACGCGAACCGTGGATTGAATTCGGTTGCGTATTGGGTCCTGGAGGCGGTGATCGAAATAAACATCCCATCCGCCGCCGCCAAGGAATCCGCGCTCGCCGTGGACAGCGCCATAAATATCACCCTGCCCCTGGAAATCACCTGTTCCGTATGTATAAAGGAGTCCACGAACCCGGCAATTGCGGATTGCGCTTCCCGTGCTGCCGTCCGGTCGCTCGGGGCTGTCCAATTGCGGCGAATTGCCTGCCCCGCCCATGTAGATATTGGCCGCGATAAAGAAATAACCGTAGAAGAACGGCCCGCTCCCCGTCACACGGAGGGTGGTCATATTGCTTCCCGCCACATTGGGCGGATTTCCATCCATTGTATCTATGAAATACATCGGCGGCATGGTGTCGCCTTCCACCGAGTCAGGGTCGATACCCTGATTAAAGACCTGCTCGAATGTTTTCTCCTCCAGAACGCCGGTTGTGGCATTGGGCACAAGGAGCGTTCCATTGGAGGTTGTTTGATAGATTGGCCATCCCATCCGCGTCGCCAGCATCTTCATCGTGTTATAGTCATACTGCGGCCAAGGCAGGTTGGTGGCGTGCTGCGACAGGTTTTCGCGGTCGTAATAACTGCGATTGATGCGCGAATTCAACGTGGCTTCCAGGTAGGGCAGATAATAATTGGCCGCGCTCGATTCAATCGGTGTGCGTGAGTCTCCGCTCCGCTCTCTGCCATCCGCATACGTGCCGGTGGGGTAAACCAACTGGCCTTCCGCGCGGGCGTAAAACCAGGGATCCTGGGTTTGGGTTGGGAATTTAGTGATGTTGTTTGTCAAGTCAAGGTCGGTATGCGTCCAGACTTCGCCCCAGTGAATGTTGAACTGTCCGTTGCTTGAAGCGGAGGCGCGCGACATGATGGCCGCTGGAATGGCCAGATCGCGGATGCGGTTGTCAAAAATCCGCACCTCAACAGTGCTTTGAACACCGGTAATGGATGCGCCAACGGCAGTGACGCGGGCAACGGTCCCGGATGGATCCGCATTCGGTCCGCTCGTCACGGGAGGTTCCACGAGAAGCGTTACTATTTGTCCGCGAAGATCGCCCTGTTCATCCGCGACGCTGAACACATAAGTGGGATACATGTCCTCGACCGCGAGATTTTCCAGGCCTGCTGCCTGAAGGCGCGCGGCGAAAATGGACTGGTTGGAATCGCTGACAAAGCGTCCGCTGTTGATATCCGGCACAAAAAGCGCCTGAAAAGCCGTATCGGGATATCGTCCATCCTCCCAGGCATACAGGACAACATCATTGTCAGTTTGCTCGTCGGTGTTCTGGGGCAGGCGCGGCTGCAACCACGCATTGTATCCCCGATTAAACCAATCAACCACCTGCTGAACGCCTGCCTCGGCGGCATAAAAGGCCTGAAGGCGGTCTTCGGCGCGTCGCGTTGTGAGGATATGATTATTTACAAGCACTGTGATGGAAATTACCGCTATTCCGGCAATTACCAACAGCATGAGCGAATACATCAAGACGGAACCGTTTCTTTTCCCCGACCATATAACTGAATGATGCAACTTCACGGGAATACAACCTTTCAAAACGCCGCGCATCCGTACGCACAGCGCGCGGGGGGG
>CAYUNT010000032.1:0-30158 GCA_964446285.1 uncultured Candidatus Sumerlaeota bacterium
GGGGGTTTTTTCATGTCATCCGCTCGACGTGGGATTGGTTCCGGCCTGGAAGCCGGAAAAGGCCGGAAAAGGGCTTCAGACCCCTTCGCGTAGTTACGCCTTAGTTACGCGAAGAAGAACCCCCGGAGCCTTCGCTTCGGGAGATTCTTTGAAAACATTGATTCTAATTGGGTTTTTATGGAGCGGGAAACGGGGTTCGAACCCGCGACCCTCAGCTTGGGAAGCTGATGCTCTACCAACTGAGCTATTCCCGCTCGATGGCCGGTTTCAGCCATCCGGAAAAGGATTCTCTGGCAAGAATCCCTCCGAGGCCGAATTGCAATTCCGCCCCCGCAAAAGAGTCAAGCCCATTCAACCCCGGCGTGAAAATCATTTCGAACACATGCCGCAATTATATCTCGCACATTTCGCGCACATATCCATGAGGAATTGCTTGCGCGGGGCATCGGAAGAGAAATAGTATCCAATGATAGGCTCCGGGACGCAAGTCCCTGGGGGTTGGAAGACATAAGCGGGCCAGTTTTCGCAAGTGCGCTTTGTATATTCGTTTTTCAAGAATACTCTGTCCGCCACCCCGCTCGAGGGTTCGCCCCGGACGGGGTGTTTTTATTGATCGTTGGGAGACGCCGACGTGCGCTTCAGGCAGCTAGGCAAAACCGGGCTGAAAATTTCAGTCTTTTCTCTTGGGTCTAAAGGTTTAAGCCCATCCGGCGAAAACGGAGAGAATGGGCGCCGCAAAGAGACGTCCATTCATGCTGTGCATCGCGCGCTGGAGTTGGGCATTACGCATATCGACACGGCGCAATGCTACGCAGGCAGCGAGGCTTTGCTCGGCGAGGCGCTCGAAGGCGTGGATCGCTCGAAGCTGCACCTGACCACGCGCATCGAGCCGTGCGAATCCGCGGACGAAATGCGCCGCCGCATCGAATTGTCGCTCAGCCGCCTGCGTGTTCCCGCTATCGACATGCTTTCGATTCACGGCCTCAATTCGCCCGAGCGCCTGAATCTGGTCACCAGCCCCAACGGATGCATGGCCGGCGTCGAAAAGGCCAAGGAGGAAGGGCTGGTTCGGCACATTGGATTCTCCACGCACGGACCCATTGATTTCATTATCCGCGTCCTGCACAGCGAACTGTTTGAATTCGTCCAGATTCATTACGGATATTTCAATCAGCGCAATTTGATCGTGCTTGAAAAAGCGCACGAGATGAATATCGGGGTTCAGATATTTTCGCCGGTTGAACTGGGCGGACGCCTCCAGAAGGCGCCCGCGAGCGTTCACGAAATGTGCGAACCCCTCCACCCGATCGTCGTCAACGACCGGTTCATCCTTCAACATCCGGCGGTGTCCACGATCAATATCGGCGCGCGCCGCCCCGAGGAACTGGCCGCGCATGAGCCGGCCTTTGACAACGACGGCCCCCTGACCGACGCCGAGACGCTGGCGCTGGCCCGCATGGATGTGCGGCGCCTGCAATTGCCCGGCACATGGTGCACCAATTGCCATCAATGCCTCCCGTGTCCTGAAAACATTGTTATCCCCGAAATCCTGCGGCTGCGCAATATGTCGCTCGCCTACGACATGAAGGAATATGCGCGCTACCGCTATCGGTGGCTTGAGGGTGGCGGGCATTGGTATCCAGGACGCCACGGCAACCGCTGCACGGAATGCGGCGATTGCCTGCCGCGATGCCCCGAGCGTCTGGATATTCCCAAACTGCTTCGCGAAACAGACAGTTTGCTGCGAGCCAATGGCTTCAAGCCGATAAAGGCCGCGGCGGAAAATTGTTGAGAGGGGAAGTTGTGGGTTGTGAGTTGTGAGTTGTGGGTTGTGAGAAAAGAGTGAAGAGGCGGTCGGGTGGAGTGAATGGGGGCAGGGGCAAGTGTTTATGGACTTAGGCGACCTAAAAGGCGCAAAGGACTGAAGGGATCGAAGGGCTGTGCACCGATCACTGCTCTCCGACCATTGCTGCTCTCCCAATTCTCTTCTCATCCCCCTGTTCACTGCCCACTTCTTCACTCACAACCCACAACTCACAACTCCCAACCCACAACTCACAACTCACAACTACTTTTGCTGCGTTCCGATCGTGCGGATGTGCAGGTCGCGCAGCTGGCGCGCATCGACCTCGCTGGGCGCTTGCGTCATCAGGCACACGCCCGACTGCGTTTTCGGGAATGGGATGACGTTGCGGATCGAGTCTTCGCCAAGGATGAGCATCATCAAGCGGTCGAACCCGAACGCTAGACCACCGTGGGGCGGAGCACCAAAGGCGAGCGCTTCGAGCAGGAATCCGAATTTGCGCTGGGCGTCTTCGGGCGTGAGGCCGATGGCGCGGAATACGATTTCCTGGATGTCGCGCCGGTGGATACGGATCGAGCCGCCGCCGATTTCCTCGCCGTTGAGCGCGAGGTCGTAAGCCTGGGCGCGCACCGCTCCCGGATCGGATTCGATTTTGCCAAGGTCTTCCCAGCGCGGCGCCGTGAAGGGGTGATGGCACGCCGTCCAGCGCTTTTCCTCCGCGTCCCATTCGAGCAGCGGGAAGTCGAGCACCCACGAAAACGCCCATGCGCCCTCGGGAATCAGGCCATTGTCGCGCCCGAGCAGCAGGCGCAGGCGGCCGCAGGCATCCGCCGCCGGCTTGGGCTGATCGGCCACCATGAAGATCATATCGCCAGGGAAAGCGCCCATTTCCGTGCGAAGCGCCGCGAGCGTCGATTCCGGGAAGAACTTGACGATGCTCGATTCGAGCGCGCCACCTTCTTTGACGCGGAACCATGCGATTCCTTTGACGCCGCATTCACGCTGGGCGCGGACGTTGAATTCACCATCGGGTTTGAGCGCGGTGTTTGAGTATTTCTCGCCACCCCCGGGCAGGCAAATCGCCCGCACCACCGCGCCTTCCGCCAGAAGCTGGTTGAAGATTTTGAACTCGCATCCCTGGCGGATGATCGAAGTTACGTCATGGATTTCGAGTCCGAACCGGCGGTCGGGCTTGTCCGATCCGTAGCGGAGCATAGATTCGTCGTAGGAAATCCGCGGGAATGGAAGCGAAACATCGATCCCGAGCGCATGTTTCCACAGCGCGGCCACCAGGCGTTCCATCACTTCGATGATGTCCTCCACCGTGATGAACGACATTTCGATGTCGATTTGCGTGAATTCCGGCTGGCGGTTGGCGCGGAAATCCTCATCGCGGAAACAGCGCGCGATCTGGAAATAGCGGTCGTAGCCAGCCACCATGAGCAGCTGTTTGAACAGCTGCGGCGACTGCGGAAGGGCATAGAACGTCCCGGCGGTCAGGCGCGAGGGCACGAGGAAATCGCGCGCGCCTTCGGGCGTGGATTTCGTGAGGATCGGCGTCTCGAACTCGACGAAACCTTCATCAGCAAGGAATTGCCGCACGGCCTGATACGAGCGCGAACGCAGCATGAAATTGCGCTGCATCTCGGGGCGCCGAAGGTCGAGATACCGGTAGCGCAGGCGGATTTCCTCGTTGGTCTCGTGGAATTCGTCGATCTTGAACGGCGTCGGCTCGGACGGGTTCAGGATTTCCAGCTCCGTGGCGCGAATCTCGATTTCGCCCGTTGGTATCTTCGGATTGACGGCCTCGGGGTCGCGCGGGGCGACGTTCCCGCGAATGGCGAGGACAAATTCATCGCGCAGGGCATGCGCGTCGTCGAACGCCTTTTGGCCGAGCGTCTGCGGATCGAGAACGATCTGAATCAGACCGGTGCGGTCGCGCAGATCGATGAAATAAAGGCCGCCGTGATCGCGCCGGCGGTGAATCCATCCTTTGAGCAGGACGGTTTTGCCAGCGTCTCCGGCGCGGAGGTCTCCGCAGTAATGCGAGCGTTTTTCTGTAAGAAGCGACACGGAATTTCTCTCCTGTTCTGTTCAGGCCGGCGCTATTGATATTGGAATATAAGGATGCCAGAAAGATTCGAAACCGGGGCGCGCCCTGGCCTATCCGGCTCCGCAAAGCCGAACTTCTATCGCAAGGAACGCCCGCAATCCAGGGGATTTGTTGGCGCGAGGCGAACCGCGAAAAGAAGAGAGAAGAATTTACCGCGAAAAACACGAAAAGAACGAAAGAAGAAAGAGAAGATATTTTCTCATTTTTCGCGTGCAGTCGCGTTTTTCGTGGTTAAGAAAAAGGTAGAATACTCAGTTAAAAATCAAAACCGGAAGCGCCAGCAAGGTGGCCAACGCCGTGGTGGTCATGAGGGCCATGCCGGCGAATTCCTGGTCGAGATCGTAAAAAACCGAGGTCATGACGGCATATATCGCCACGGGACAGGCGGATAAAACGCCAATCACTACAAGGGCTTTTCCGCTCAGGCCGATCAGCAAAGCCAGCGCGATGCCGACCAGGGGCGACAGGGCGAATTTGATGACGCACAGCCACGCGTTCCGCCCTAGGCGCGCGCTCACCCCGCCGAGCCGGATTGTGAATCCCACGGCCAGAAAGGCCAGAAATAGATTCGCGTAGATGTTCGAGCGGTTCCAGGTTTGAATCCATGAGGGAATCGAATGGGGGCCGCGTTTGAGGTTGAGCGCCACCCCGACCGCGATGGCGGCGAGCGGCGCCATGCGATACGGATCGCGGAAAAACGCCCGCGCAAGGGCCAGAAGTGTTATTCGTTCCGCCTCGCCCTCTTGCGCGCGCCGCCTCCAGCGGTCCGCCAGTGTGAAAAGAACAATAAATACAAAGAATGGGAAATAGACCAGATACAATCCCGCGATGGATTGCCCCTCCAGGCCGTAGAGCGCGAAACACACGGGAATTCCAAAAGTCATGCCGATGTTGCTGATGGCGGCGGAGACCACGAAAGCACCATGCGCGCGCGGCTCCAGGCCCCAGCGATGCCCGAGTGCGCGCGCGGTCATCAACCCGGCAAGGGACACGCACAAAGCGATCAACGGCACGCTGAGCAGACGCCATCCGTATTCCGAAATGTCCAGCCGCCAAAAAGAGATTACCAGCACCATCATGTCGAAAGTAAGCAGGTTAAAGCGCAGGATCGGCCCGGTCCAGCGAATTACATCGGCGCGTTTGCGCCTCCAGAGCAAGCCAGCGAACATGCCGGTCCAGAGAATTGCCGAAAAAACGACAAATTCCACCAGGGGATTCATGCGATTACATCCATTTGCGGCCCATCGCGCGCCTTGGGCATGGAGGCCGCTGAAATTGCGTATGAATACGCAGCCTCGCAATGCCTTGGCGCTGCGCGGCATGTTTTTGCGCGAAACAGGGCCGCCGATGCAATTCGCGATTGATTCCCGACTGTTTCCAGATGCTCTATAATTGCTGGTAGTCGCTGTCAGCAAGTCCCGGCGCTTGCCCGCGCCAAGCGGAGCGGCCGGAGAGGAAAATCCGCAAGGAGGCAAACGAAATGGCTCCCTCAAACTGCAAAAAGTATTCCGCCGAATTGATCGGAACGTTCGTCCTCGTGTTCTTCGGATGCGGCAGTGCGGTGATCGCGGGTTCCAAGGTCGGATTCCTGGGCATATCGTTCGCGTTTGGACTTTCTGTTCTGGCTATGGTTTACGCCATCGGCCCCATCTCGGGATGCCACATCAACCCCGCCATTTCGGTGGCGATGCTGGCCGCGCGCAAGATGAGTGCGAAAGACGCGATTTTCTACATCATCGCCCAATGCATTGGCGCGATTTTAGCTGCGGGCGTCCTGCTTGTCATCGCGGGAGGGCTGCCTGGCTACGATCTTGCGAAAAATGGCCTTGGACAAGATGGATTCGGTGAATGCTCGCCCTGCGGCTATTCGCTCGGTGCGGGATTCACGGCGGAAATCGTTCTGACAGCGGCGTTTTTGATCGTCATTTTCGGCGCAACCAGCGCGCAGGCGCCCGCCGGATTTGCGGGCATTGCCATCGGACTGGCGCTCACGCTCATTCATATAGTGGGCATTCCCATCACGGGAACCTCGGTGAATCCCGCGCGCAGCCTTGGCCCCGCGGTATTTGTGGGCGGCAAGGCGCTCAGCCAACTCTGGCTCTTCTGGGTCGCGCCCATTCTCGGCGGACTCCTCGGCGCGGGAATCTGGAATTTCCTTCTTGATAACAGCGCCTGCGAAAAGGCCAAATAGGCTGCGCTTTCTGCTTTGGAATTTCTTCGTGTCTTTGTGACTTCGTGGTAGTTTATTTTGGAACTCCAAGATAAAATAGCGGTCCGGCGTGATTCGCTTTGCGTTGGGGCGCTTGATCCGGCATTTTGCTTGGCGGCGATGAGGAACGTATTTGACCAACGGGAGACGGACATGAATCGATCACAAATCCGCAGGCCGAAAAATCTATTCTTAGGCGCAGAGTATTCGCGCTGTTGCGGCGCGCAAAGGGCACTTGCTGTTTCTGCGTGGCTTTTTGCGTCCGCGGCGGCCGCCTGGGCGCTTGGAGGGGTTTCAGCCGAGGCGGACAAATCGGCCGCAGGAACCTCGTCTGCGTCGTCATCCTCGGCGTCGGCGTCGGACTCCGCTTCTGCATCCGCGCCGCTGCTTTTTGAGGCACGCGGCGTTCGGATCGCCGCCTCCGACTGGGCCGATTCTGATCCGGCGCGTGTGCGTGAAAATATCGCCCGCCTCATCGAAAATGCCGCCAAGGCCGGGATGAATCTGGTTTTGTTTCAGGCGCGGGCCGACGGCGAAGCCCTTTATCCAAGCGAGATCGAACCGCGTTCCGCACGCCTCGGGGGAGGTGGCGGGGCGGCGGATTTTGACCCGGTGGCCTTCGCCTTGGCGGAATGCAAACGCCACTCCATGCAATTGCACGCATGGATTCCGGCATTTTCTGTGTGGGATTGCGCGCGCAAGGATCGCCCTTCCGACCCGCGCCATATTCTCGTGGTCCACGGTGCGGATTCGCCCGATCCGTGGATTTGCTGCCGGGCGCAGGGAACGCCGCAGGAATGCTTTCCAGCGGGCGATGCCGCCGCCGGTTCCGCCAAGAACGCGCCTTCTGCTCTGTTTATCAGCGCTGGGAACCCGCGCGCGCAGGCGCACGTCCGCTCCGTGATTCTCGAAGTCGCGGACCGCTATCCGGAGATCGGCGGAATTTATTTGTCGGACGTGGCTTTTCCTGGAGCGGACCTCATTCACGACAAGGCGAGTGAAGATCGCGCCTCCATTCGCGGAAACCCCAACCATCTCTGGCGTTCTGACTGGCAGCGCGAGCAACTCACGCGTTTTATTCGCGACATCACCGTCCAGTTGCGCGCGCTTCATCCCCAAATGCTTCTCAGCGCCGGGGCGTCTGGCGTCCACGACCGTTTTGCCTTCGGATTGCCGGATGATTTTCCCGCCGGGCTGCAGGATCGCTATGAAGACCCGGGCGCATGGGCGCGGCAGGGGCTGGTGGATTTTGTCGTTCCGGAAATTGATCCGCGCCAGCTCAGCGCGTCGCTGACTTTCGAGAACATTCTTGAGGATTATTACTCGCGCATCAACGAGCCGCGCACCGCTGTGGGGATTGACCTGGGTGGTGCGGGAAAGGCGTCCGGCGAGCCAGCGGAAGAAACCACAAAACAGGCGGATTCACTGTTCGCGCGCATGAATCACGCTTCGCAAACCAGCTGCATCGGGCTGATTCTTCTTACGCCGCGCGTGCTGAACGATGCCGCTTTGCGCGATCGGCTTCATGCGGAGGTTTTCTCGAAGGCGGCGCAATTTCCGCCGTTCATTCCAAATCGCGACGCCAAATCCGGCATGATTCTGGGAACGGTCCGTGGATTGGGCGCCGCGCCGGTTGTGGACGCCGTTGTGGGCATTGAGGGCGACCCGGGGCGGCGCGCCGTTACGTCGGGCGATGGCGTATTCACGATCTGGGGTGTTGCGCCCGGCAAAAAGTCCGTAGCCATCGAAGTGCCAGGCGAACCAGCGCGCATCGAAGAAACTCAGGTGGAAAGCGGGAAAGTCAGCGCCATCGACATATCGCTCGAAACGCCCGCGAAACCACCTGCTGTTGTTTTTGATCTTCTCGATCCCGAAGAGGGCAAACTCGAAACCACGCGCGAGTTTTTCAACGTCCTGGGGCGGGCGCGTCCGGGAGCGAAGGTGCTTGTGGGCGGCGAAGAGGCGATCGTGCTGCCCACAGGCGTTTTTGTGCGCGATAAAATCGGACTCGAAATGGGCGCGAACACATTTGAAATCGTCGTAACGGAATCCTCGGGCCAATCCGCCCGCAAAACAATTGCCGTTACGCGAACGGCCGCCGCGACGCCGACGCCGCTTCCCCCATCGCGCCCTCTGTTTATCGACGAGGATTCGCTCAGTCCCAACCAGGAAGTCCGGCTTGCACCGGGCGAGGCGCTCGAAGTGGGATTTCGCGGCGCGCCGGGGAATATAGCGGAATTCTTATGCCCCGAGGGCCGGTGGATGCGTCTTGACGAGGAATCCCAAGGACTCGACACGCCGACGGGCGTTTATCGCGGCCTGTATGTTCCTGCGGCCTCGCGCGAGTGCGGAGCCTACACAATGCGCTTCCGCCTGCGAGCCGCGTCAGAGACTCAGAAGCCCCCGGATGCCGCCAAACCCACCGAAGCGTCGGCAGGCGCGGACGCTGATGCGAATTCCAAGGATGATATGGGAATCATCACGCTGGATTCCAAATTCGCACTTGGGGTGTATGGCGTGGAGCGCATCCGCCAGGTCCGCGTGAAAGACGACATCGGACACCTCCTTGCCGGGTTGCACACTGTGCGTCTGGGCGGCCCGTATCTTTCCGAGTTGCCCACGGGCGTCATCCTGCGCGTGATTGGCCGGCGCGGCGGACATTATCATGTGCGTCTTGTCCCGTCGCTCGATGCATGGATTCCCATGGACGAAGTGGAGGCCGTGCCGCCCGCCTCGCCCATCCCGCATCTTGTTTTTGCCAGCGTGGAAGCAACTGGCGACGAGACGGATGACATTCTCAGCATTCCATACTCGTCGAGGATTCCCTTTGCGGTGCGGCCTGTTCGCGGGCCGGACGGTCAAGCGGCGCTCGAAGTGGATTTGTGGGGCGCTCATTATGCGCAAACCTGGCTTTCGCACAAGGCGCGCGCAAAGATCATTCGCGAAGTCACCGCGGAGCAAGTTGCCGAGGATCATCTCCGGCTGCACGTCGTGCTCAAAACGCGCCAGCTCTGGGGCTATCGCGTCGAGGCGAAGGAGTCGTCCATCAGCATCCGCCTCCGCCGCCCGCCCGCCGCGCTGGCGAATTTCAAGCCGGAATCAAAGGATTCGCCATTGCGCGGGCTTGTGGTTGGCCTCGAAGCGGGCCACGGCGGCTCGGGAAGCGGGGCGATTGGCGTCAGCACGGGCGTGAACGAAAAGGACATCAACCGCTGGAATGTGGACGTGCTGCGCCAGGAACTCGAACGCCTTGGCGCGCGGGTAATCGACTGCCGGCGGGGCGATGAAAATCCCACGCTTGCGGAACGCATCCGCCGCGCCGAGGACGCCAACGCCGACCTCTTTATCAGCGTCCATTCGAACGCGGCGGGCACGAGCGGCGGATACCGGCGCGTGTCGGGCACGAGCACTTACTATAAGTGGATTTCCGACCGTGATTTCGGCGAGACCATTCACCAGCGCCTGCTGGCGCGCACTGGATTGGGCGATTTCGGCAACGTCGGCGATTTCAACTACACGCCTATCCGGACCACCTGGATGCCCGCCATGCTGGTCGAGGTAGCGTTCATGAGCAATCCAGAGGATGAGGCGCATTTGCTCGATCCGGCCTTCCGCGAGCAGGTGGCGCTGGCAGTTCGGGAAGGGACCGAGGATTTCCTGCGCGCGGCTCTGGCGTCGGATGCGCAGTTCGCAAACAAGCCGGAGAGCACGGCGGGGGAAGCCAAGAAATGACCGGCGCGACAGCAGATTCGCAGGCAGCCATGCAGCGAAATTCGCCTGTCCGGATCACGGCTTCCGCGCCAGGGCGGATATGCCTCTTTGGCGAGCATCAGGATTATCTTGGCCTGCCCGTGATCGCGATGGCCGTTGATCTGCGGATCGAACTCTGCGGTGAACGTCTGGAAGAAAATCAGGCGGGCGCTGCCGGGGCTGTATTCCAAATCGACATGCCGGACATAGGGCGGAGCGACGTGCTCGATGCGGGCGCAAGGGGCGGCGCGGGGGGCGGCGATCTGCCTCTGCGACACGGACGCGACTACCTTCCGGCGGCCATCAACGTCCTGCGGCGCGAAGGCGTCGAGTGGCCGTGCGGCTATAAAATCCGCGTGGAAAGCCGGATTCCGCTCAACAGCGGCGCATCGAGTTCGGCGGCGCTGCAGGGGGCTTGGCTTGCGTGGTAGCTGGCGGCAGCGGGCGAGCCGCGCGCGAGCGATCCCATTTTTATCGCGCGTATGGCACATCGGTCCGAGGTTGTCGAATTCGGCTCGCCCGGTGGCATGATGGATCACTACTCCAGCGCGCTGGGCGGACTGGTTTATATCGACTGCCGCGATCCCGCTGTTCCAACAGCAATTTCATCGCATCCCGGACCTTTTGTGCTGATCGACTCGAAAACCCCCAAGGACACAAACGCCGTCCTCGGGCGCGTTCGCGGAGCTGTGGCCGAGGCATTCGAGATGGCGGGCGTTTCGTATCGCGACATTCCGGCGCGCATCCAGGATTTGGCGGATCACGCGCCGTGGGCCGATGCGCCCGATTCGCCGGCCGGGCGTTATTTGCGCGCCACGGCGGAGAATTATCAGATCACGCAATCCGCGCGGAAATTGCTCGGGGAGCAGCGGCAAGCGCTCGATTTCGCGCGGCTAGGGCAGTTGCTGAACGAACATCACCAATGTCTTTCAGAGGACTTGCACGTTTCCACGCCGCTCATCGATTCGCTGCTCGAACGCGGCCGCGCCGCCGGAGCATTCGGGGGCAAAATCAACGGTTCGGGCGGAGGGGGATCCTGCTTTCTTCTCACGCCTGAGACGCTGGCGGAAAAACTCGCATCCAATTACCGCGCTTCCGGATACCCTGCATTTGTTGTCCGCACCGGCCCGGGCGTTCGCGTGGATCAAGAGACTTAGCGGTTTACGCCCCTATTCGACAATGTCCCATAGGTCTCATGCGTCTCATAGGTCCCATTATGGGGAACAAAGACGCAAAGCATGGAGGCATCATCCTGGCGAGGCGTAGGAGTGAAGTCCGCCCGCAAACCCAGGCAGATACGACACGCCCAGCCAGGTAATCACCACAGCGGCGAATCCGATTAGGGCGGCGAGCGCGGAAATCCGGCCCCGCCACCCAAGCACCATGCGCGCGTGCAAATACGCCGTGTAGATGATCCACGTAATCAACGCCCAGGTTTCTTTGGGGTCCCAGCCCCAGAAGCGCCCCCAGGCCGTTTGCGCCCAAACGCCGCCGAGAAAAATTCCCACGGTCAGCAGCGGCCATCCCACCTGAATGCAGCGATAAGCGAAGACTTCGAGTTGCTCGCCCGAGGCGAAGGCTCCTCCCCCCTGGGCGCGCCCCGGACAGGCAGCGGCGAAATTCTCTGCCTCGGAGGGGGATTTTGCGAAAAAGCTTTTCAGGATATACATTCCCGCGAAGAGCGCTGCGACGAGAAACGCCCCGTAAGAGAGCATCATCGCTGTCACATGGATGTTCAGCCAGTAGGAGTTGAGGACCGCGCGCAGAGCATGGATGCGGGTTTGGTGAAGCGGCAGAAGGCTCACAAGCGTGAGCGCCAGAAACCCCCACGCGCCCGCCGCCAGCCCAAACATCGGATGGCGCATTCGAAGCCAAAGCGCCAGCGCGGCCGCCGCCGCTGCCCAGGCCGCGAAAACCACCGACTCAAACATGTTTGCCAGCGGAAGATAGCCGCTGAGAATCCAGCGCAAGGCGATTGCGGCCGTGTGCGCGGCGAAGGCGGCCCAAAGAAGCGCAAACGCGGCGCGCATTAACCATCGCGAACCATAAAAGGCCCACAATCCCCAGAATAACACCGAAATCAGATAGACCCACGCGATTTTAGCAAAGGGATGCGTCCCGGCGTAAAACGTGCGCAAAGAACGCTTCCATGCCGGCGGATACGCCGGCTCGGCGGCCGATGCGGCGGCTTCGAATTCACGAAGCGCGGCGGGGAGGTTGTCTGTTTTGCCGGTGGCAAACGCCGCGCTCAAGGTGGCGTCCAGCCGATGCGCCGCCGCAAAGAGCGCGCTATTATCTCGCGCTTTCCCTGCTGGGGACACGGCTTTGGGCTGCGCTTGTGCCGCCGCCTGCGCCAGAGGCATCCATTCGCCCGCTGGATTGTTCGAATCGGGAACCCCCAGCATCGTATCGTGAATTTGCATAAAGGCATGGATGCGGCTGGTGAATCGCGCGGCGGATTCCGCTCCGGGGCGGTCGCTCGCAACATCCTTTTTTAGAATCTCGATTTGCGCGAGAAGCCGCCTGTAGGCGCCATCATTTTCTGACATTGCGGCAAGCATCGGTTGGCGCGAATCCCGCGGTAGAAACTCATCGAGTGCGGCCCCGCGCAGTTTGAGCGCGCGGGCCTGCGCGGCAATGGCCGCCATTTCGCTCAAGGAACGCAGGCGGTCTTCCCGCGCGCCGAAACCATCGAGCGCGCGATGAAGATCATGCCTTCCGGGCGAGGCAAGATAATCGCGCAGAGAAAGCCATTTCTTTGCCTCTACCAGCCCGAGCGTCCGCGCCAGCCGGGGCGAATCCACCGGAAAAATCTCCGCGCCGATCCAGAGTTCCGGTTCATAAATCATAGACAAATACGTGAAAACAGGCGATTGTCCGTGTATGGATTCCCGGCCCGACAGGTCGTTCAGATGAATGCGCGCGCGTGAAGCCAGCGTCTCGGGAAGGCCGTCGTATTGAACGGCCAGGTTCTGAATCCCTGACCGCAGAAGTGCTCTTTCCAGCGCCGCATTGTGGGGAATGGTCGCAAGCCGTCCGGTGAGCGCGAGCGTGCCTGTGGTGGAGGGGGAGGAGGGCGGGGAAGAGAGTTGTGAGTTGTGAAAAGAGAGTTGTGAGTTGTGGGTTGTGGGTTGTGAGGGATTGGCGGATTCGGCGAAAACAGGCGTCCCGGGGGCAGATAGCAATGCCAGCGCCGCGCAGAAAATGAGCGCACAACGCAATCCTGTCCTCCTAGACGCTCCATAAATCCGTCGTGCGTCGATGGCGATCATTCGGCCTCCGCCTCCAAATGTATTTGCTTGTCCTCTTCCTTTTCCGCTTTCACCTCGCGCGCGCCTGCCCGATGCGCGATCTCCAGCAAATGGCGAAAATCCGCCTGGGCGATTTCTTCTGAGGATCGGTGAGGGATCATGGCCAGGCGCAAGCGGCGGCCTTCCGCGTCCCACAAACCGAAAATATGCCGATGCCGTATGGTAAAAGTGGAAACCACACCCGCGAGAATCAAGCCTACGCCCACCCAGATCATCCATAATGCCGGATTGATTTGCGCCACGCTGAGGATGGTTGCGTATCCCTGGGCCGGCCCCATTGCGATCACCCGCCACCCGCCGGAAGGAGGCGTATTCGCCGCCGCATCACGAACCAGCACTGGCTTTGCGCCGCCGGATTCCGCCGGGCCAGGCGGGGGCGCATCGTGATTATCGCCGCTGTGAGCTGGGATTATGCCCGGCTCGATGATTCCGCTCGCAATGGGCTGATCCGGATTCTGGATTTTCGCAATCGTCCAGCGCCCGCCCGCCTCGCCGCCGCTCACCTCTAACAGCAAATCCGTATCCGGAATGGGCGCGGGGCAATTGCGTCCGGCGTCCGCCACGCCAACGCGCGCGCCGTCTTTTCCCGCGCCCGGAACCTCGCGCCGCACCTCGAAATTCCAGCGTTCCACTTCATCAAGCGGAATGCGGGCCGACTGGTGAAAATACAAATCGCCGATTCGCACGCGGTGGTCCATGCGAACGCGTTCAATGCGCCTTCCACCGCTGCCATTACCATCGCCCCTATTGCCGACGCCACTACCGCTACTGTTGCCCGGTTCGCGAATTTCAATCCATGAAGAGTAATCGGCCGGAATGTCGCTGCGCGGATAATTGACCTCATCAAAATCCAGCAGCCGGATGGAGAATCCGCCAGGAATGGGCAGTGGCGCGGAATTTCCGGCTCGAAGCGATTGCGAAGGGTCGCGGGGGACAAGCAGGTGGTTCGACACCTCGCCTTCCTCGCAAACCCACTGCGCTTCTCCGAGGATGCGGCCCGTGTGCACCCCTCACGCCCATGCCAGCCCTGCGAGCAAGACGAGAAGAATGCCAGCATGAACCACGACCGGCCCCCACCGGCGCGCAATGCCTCGCTGTCCGCAAAAAGCACCGCCTTCCGTGCGAAACACCGTGCAGCAACCTGCCAGCGCGCTCTCGACTGCCGCGCGTCCGCCGCGGCTTGCATCTGCTTCCAGCGCCGCTTGATAGACAGCCTTATCGTAAAAATCGGCATCGCGCCGCAGCATCCGCCGCCAGGGCAAAAGCATCGCCTCTTTGGCATTGGGCCAGGTGGAAACGATCAACTGAACCGCAAATAGCAAAAGGAGAAACAAAAACCACGGCGCGCCGGTCACATGAAGCCGCGCCTGGAAAATCGCCTCCGCGCCGAGTTGCGGGTCGGCTGCCATCAGCGAAGCCCGGATGCACGCGATCCCGATTAGCGCCAGCAGGAAAAGTCCAAACTTAATCGAGCGAAATGCCTTCCACACGAAGGCGGCCACCGCAACTCCGGGAGATTGGACTTTGTCGCAACGAGATTGCGCTGGCATGGTATGGTGCGGATAAAAAGGAAACCCTTGGACTTTCCACAACGCAAACTGCACGCCATCTCATTCGATGCCGCCCTTGTCTCCCTGCGCGGCTATGCAAATTCGCCCATCCGGAACTGGTTGTGCGCGGAGGCCTTTTGGGCCGCGGCCCCATCCTTCCGCACAAGCGCCACTCTCATTCCAGCAAACGGCCTGCGATTATTTCTCCAAAATCTTTGCCGCGGATCCGCTGGATGGCGCGCCAACAGGCAGGTCGCATACCGCGATGATTCCGGGCTGGCCGATCACTGGCTGGCTGGTTTCATACAGCTTGTCCTGCCACAGCGCGCCCGGACGCAGCGGAACACCAACGGGCGCATCGAAAAGAATAAACATGCCGTTGGGGTGTGTGAATACTTCGCGTTTGAGCGCCGGGAAGAAAACGCGCAGGTTCGGGACCGGCGCCCCTTGGGCTGTGCGCACAAACCCGGAAACGATTGTTTTGTATTTGCTCGTGAGCCAGCGCATTTGCGGCGCGCGCGCTTTGGCGGAAAAGGAGGTCATCAGGAGGTGGTCGAAAAGCGCGCGGCGCGGGCGCCCTTCGCTGTTATTGGCGCGGAAACTCATGATAGCAACGCCCTGCACGCCCAGGGCACGGGCGGTTTCGATCTGGTTTTGCGTGGCGAGCAGTGTGTTGTCGCGCGCGGCCAGCCCGGCCACAAGCGCCTTGCCCGAGCGATTCAGCTGCGCAAAAGTCAGCCAGTCCGTGAATTCCTTGGATTGCTGCGCGTTCGACTGGCGCTTGAACGATTGCAGGACCAGCACATCCGCCAGCCCCTCGCGCATCCACATCGGCCAATCCTGTCCGGCCGCCATATAGGGCTGGCTTTCCTTGTAGGAAGCCGTGAATGGGCCTTCCGCCGAGGCGCATACGGCAATGGGCAGGCTCGGGTTTTTCGCCCGCGCCGCGAATGCCATGCGCTCAACAATGTGAGAAACCTGGCGCGAGCGCCATTGCAGCCACTGCGGGTCTTCGGGAGGCGGCACATCCTGGCGGCCTGTTTCCTGCGCGAATCGCTGGAGCGCGACCGCGTTGTATCCAAACCCGAGGCCGCGATATTGAACGGAATCAATCAGCAGGCCGTCCACATTGTATTTGTCCGTGATTTCCGCCGCCAAATTGGCCGCGAAGTCGTGGATCGCGGGCACGCCGGGGTCAAACCACTCCTGGCGCACTTCCTCGGGCGGGCGGTTGGGATCGTAATAGCGAGAGAGGATTTGCGGGAATTGATTGACGGGATGCCCGGCGGGAACGCGATCACGGCTGTCCCAGGCCTGGCAAAGACTGATCCACGCATAGACCTGAATGTGCGATTTTCCCTTTGCGTGGGCCTCTTCCGTGATGACTTCGATCGGGTCGAACGTCAGCGGAGACAAAGCGCCCTGCGGAATAAAGATCGGCGCGTAGAGCGAAGGATAATAAGCCTGTCCATAGCGATACGCGGCCAGATAGATTGTGTTCAGGCCCAACTCGCGCGCTTCTTGCACGATCTGTTTTGCGCCCGCTTCGTCCTGGACGTCGTCTTCAATGACAACCCACGCCGCCCGCCATTCCTTTTTGGGATTTCCCATGGGCAGTTTGCCGCTGCCAAAGAGCGAACAGCCAGACAATCCAAGCAGCAATCCGGGCAAAACAAAGGCCCATCCTATATTCCTGAACATCGGATGACGTCTCATGCGATCAACCTCCAACGTGGCGCAGATCATGAACTGCCGGCGTCCGGGCAATGCTCGCCAGCCCGTCTTGAGCGGTCAGGCCCGCTTGCTCTTCATTTGTGTAAATCAAACCCCCGGGCGTGGCAAGCAAAGCATGGAATGTGTTGCACGATGGGCGTGACAGACGTGGCGCGCTGGGCCTTAGCCGCCGCGATTCGCAGCCTCAGTATAAAATCCACAATCTGTCCGCTGCCGTGGTGGGCGCTTCTTTGAGCGAGAGCGTGACGGCATCAAGGTAGAAATAGGCATTGGTTCCGCCCGTCGTTCCGGAATGCCCGCCGCGGGCGAAAAGCGTAATCGCTGCTCCCGCCCCGGCGCTGGCCCGCGCTGTGGCGGCGTAGAACGCGCTCACATTGTCACTGGTTCCGGTTAGGTCCTGATACACCACAGTGGACGCAAGGCCATCGGTTCCGCCTGCCGGGTCGTAGCCAAAGGCCATCAGGGTGCCTGCAAATGTGGACTGCCGCTTCATCCAGGCCGTGATGTCGTAGGTTGCCCCAGGCGTTACAGACACACGCTGATACACGCCGCCATCAAAGGCCGTGGTATCTCCCCGATCCCAATACTGCGCATACGAGCCATCATATTTGTTGAGGCTGGCGCGGCCATAGGTGATCGCGGCCGAGCCGGACGCCTGCCAAGGGGTCCAGCCTTCGCAAACGCCGCCTGTGTAGGTCCCTTCGAAACTCCCGTTGTTCGCCAGGTTGGGGACCGACGTCGGCGTAGGCGTCGGCGTCACGCCCGGAATCGGATAGCGCGAGCACGTGAAGGCGCCCTCATCGCTCAATAGCGGCGAGAGGGTTGCGCTGGCAAGCACAGCGACGACAGTGTTTTCCGAGCCATCCACAAGGATTTCCTGATTCACGATTCGGATGCCGTGGCTGTAATCGGCGTAGGTGGCCTCATGGCCCATATACAAAGGCTGAATGGGCGATCCGCTCAGATAATGCCAGCCGTAAATTGCCACATAGGCCTGGTGCGTGGCGATTTGCGCCGTGACGACCACGTCTTTTTTAATCCCCGCGATGAGCGGTCCGAGCGAATAGCCCGCGCGCGACGCTTCAACCATCACGTTGTGATCCCAAAACACCGGCACCGTAATCATCGCGGCGCTCGGAGAAATCGGCTGGGGCGACAGTTTGATCGTGGCATTGGTCCAAATGTCGTTCACCATTTTCCGCGTTGGCAGATTTCCATTTACCAGGTCGGCCACGCGCTGCGCCAGCGGGGCGGACATCGGCATGCGGAAAAAATCCGCGTTTGACCCGATCGCCATATAGTCCGGCGTCACATAATAGGTGACGGTGTGCGACTGTCCGCTGATCGTGGCTGTGACGGTGATCGGGATCATGGTTCGCATGAAGTCCGGCACATTTCCGGCGGCGATTTGCTGGTAGATTTGCTCCTCGCGCGCATCGCGCGCCAGCGTAAGGATTTGGTCCTTGAACTGCGTTCCGGTGAGGGCGCCAGGCTGGCGCGCGGGAAGGTTGAGCGTTGTGCGAACTACTGCGAAAGCCGCCGTCTGCACGAGGCCGAACGCGAGAACGCAAGCGAGATAATAGCATTTTGCCCGAATGCGCATGGATATATGCCTTTTTCTGTTTGGAGTGGAATTCCGTCCCCCAATATGAACAAACACTGCAATGTGTCTCATGCCCCGGCGCGGACACAATCCTAAAATCAGCCAAAAGAATCTCTTTCTGAACAGGCGTATAAAGCATATCAGGCATCCATTATGTATAG
Source organism: uncultured Candidatus Sumerlaeota bacterium (assembly GCA_964446285.1). Lineage (GTDB taxonomy): Bacteria > Sumerlaeota > Sumerlaeia > SLMS01 > CAYUNT01 > CAYUNT01. The sequence continues at coordinate 18,236 of CAYUNT010000032.1, forward strand.
ATGCCGGGATGGACACGAGAATTGCCCGGTTTGCCGGGCGCACATCAGAAGAATGCAAAGGAGCGTCTGTGGCGCATCGCGCTTGGAACCAAAGCGGTATTCGAACCCATCCCGCCTGAGGCCCAACGGGCCGGAAATTCCTTAGCCCAGCCCAGCGGGCTGGGTCCGGTATCCGCCAATTCCCAGCGGCCTGAAGGGTCGCGTTACAATTCCCCCCCATGTAATCGGATTCGCGCGCTATTCTTGTTCCTCGCCGTTGCCATGTGGCTTTTCCGGCCAATAACGCACCCCTTCAGGGCGCGCCTATTTATGCGGGGCGCCTTACCCAGCCCGATGGGCTGGGCTAAGGGATTTCGCGCCGTTGGCGCTGCAAGAAAGGCAACCCCCATTGAAAACAATTGGCCTGAGCGGCAGACAGTAGCATCTTTATGGGCGTGTCAATATGGCCTTGCATTCTTCTGAGTTGCGCCCCGGTTTGCCCATGATTCCAGGTTGGCCTTGAACGTCTTCGCCTTTAGTCCCATTCTGGAAATGTTTGGCGGGCGAATCGCTAAGATGGATTTGCCGGCTGAGCATAATGAAGCTGGATCCCAAGAAGAAGTTGGATTGCAGGAAATAAGGATCGGAATTCCATGAGTCGAAACGCAATTTCTGCATTTGTCGGATTAGCGATTGTCGTATGTCTTGGCGTGGTGATTTGGACCGCCAGCGGAGGCAATTCTTCGCGCCGGGTGATCCGCGAGGGAGAGGTCGTTTCGGCCGATTCGGGCGCCGGCAACGCCCACTCTGGTCATTCGGGCAGAGATCAGTCGGCTTCCGCGGACGGCTCAAAAAACTCAAAGGCCGGAGACAAGCAGTCCGCATCGCGCGCCAGGAAAAACGCCACGCCCGCTCCGGCCTCCGCCCAAGGCACTCCGGCCTCCGACGGGGCTGCCGCGGGGAATGCGTCGGCTAAAACGGGGGCGGACGCGGCGGCCGAGGACCCGCTCGATGGCCTGACGCTGGAACAGGCCGATCTCCTGGATTGGGGCATCACATCGAAACTTATCAAAAAATACGGAAGCGCGGCCGAATTGTATCAAAACCTCCCCGAGGACAAAAAAGGCGACCTGATTACCTCTTTGTGGATGGAAGACAAACTCCGCGACGAAATCGCCAATTTGCTTCCTCTGGAGAGCGATTCGGCCGTCCGCGCGGACATGATTATGCAAACCACGCCGCGCGATTTTGCGTCCGATTCGGAAGAGTTGGACGAAAACGGCGAGCCAAAAAAAGACAAGGAACTCATGGATTTGCTCGATAAACCCACGAACACGCCCATGGATGCGCAAGAGTGGCTGGCCCGGCTGCAACTGGCCTCGGAACTCGATAATGAATATGCGCTAAAATGGATTCAGGACGCGAAGAATACATGCCCGGATAAAACCGATGTCATGATGAAGGCCTCGAGCCTGACCTTGCGAATTGGCGAGGAAACGGGCGAAGTCAACGAGCGCGAGATGAAGGATGCCGAAGAGTATGTATGGCTGACTCTTCATCAAAACAACGGCTCGGCCGTTTCAGCGGATCAGCGCATCGAAGCTTACTATGCCTTGCTCTGGGGGCCGAATCGCTCGCGTTCGCTCGATTTTTACCGCCAGCAGCTTCAATGGGAACCCGATGCCCAGGCCCGCAACACTCTGAGCCAGCTGATCAGCTTGATGGAGGCGGAAAAGGCGGCTCCTTGATTCCGCCTTGCGGCGCCTAAGCCCGAATGAGAACCACGAAGACACAAAGACACCAAAGCAAATAGAGGGAATCCTTTTCCCAGCGGCGAAACCCCCTTCGTGCCTTTGTGCCTTGATGGTGAAAATTCCTTTTGCCGGATGCAAAATACGCCATGACGCCCTGGCGCGAGGACATGGAGGAGATTCGGCGCAAACGCGCGGAACGCGCTCGCGAAATCCTGCGCGCGGCATCGCGGCGTGATTTGGAAGGCATCCAAACAGGGGCGGATTTCGCGGCGGAAAAGTCGCAGCAATCGCCTGTGGACGCCCGCCAGATACTACTGAATCTCTTGCCGGACGCGCGCCGCGTCGAAACGCCCCACGGACCGTGTTTGATTCGAAAAATCGTTATTCCGGTGGATGAAACGCTGTGCGAAATCGCCCGCATCAACGGCACGGCGCCAGCGGGCAAAAATGCCTCAGGCATTGCGGGGGGGGAACAGGTTCTTACCCCCAAAGCGGCGCGGCGGCTCGGTTACAAACGTCCCGTCGGCGATCTTTCAGATGTTTGGCCCGATGACTTGCCTGCCGCCACGAACGGCGAGCCAGCCTCATCTTCAGAGGACTCGTCCCGCGCCGCCTCTCGCCGGAAAAGGTCGCGCGCCCCCTCACCCTGGGACGTGGATTTCCCAGGCGACTGGCCGGAATATATGGACGAACGCGGGCGGGCGGCCTCGGGCAATTCGCGCGCCAAGTCCCTGGAGGAGGCCGGTCTCGGCGCCGATGGCGCCTCCTCCGATGACGCCGCCGCCGACGAAATCGAGGATGTGCCCCGCTTCCGCCGGATTCTCAATCGCGGGCGCCGCAATCGCGAACGCGGCAGCCGGGAAGGGGGCGGCTCCTTCGCGTCCTCTGCCGCGCCTTCTCCCGCGGATTTTCCTCCCATCAGCTATGAATGCCGCCCTGGCGCGCCGCTCGATACGGCCACTGTTGAGCGCTTCCGCGAAATCGCCCGCGCTGACGACTTCCCGCCCGAAGCCGCTCTTGAACGCATTCTTTTTCTCGACACGGAAACCACTGGCCTTGCGGGCGGAACGGGCACGTTTCCGTTTCTGACCGGCCTCGGGTATTTTCAAAATCTTGGAACCCCGGCGCCGGTGTTTGTCGTCGAACAATACATGATGGAGGATTTTTGTTACGAGGAAGCCATGTTGCGCCTCGTCGAGCAGCGCGCGCGGCAATTTCTGGCGATTTGCAGTTACAACGGAAAAACCTTCGATATTCCGCTGCTTCGAACGCGATTCATCTTCAACCGCATGAGGCCCAGCCTGTGGGATGCGCCGCACCTCGATTTGCTTCACATCTCGCGACGATTCTGGAAGGGGGCGCTCGGCGAGGTCTCGCTCAGCATGGTCGAGGCCAACATCCTCGGGGTCCGGCGCGAGCGCGATATCGAAGGGGCGCTGATCCCGAAAATTTACTTCCAGTTCACGCGCGGATTTCATCCGGAGCGCCTCGTTCCCGTCTTTGACCACAATGTGCAAGACATCGCCTCGCTCGGCGCGCTGCTCGGGCGTGTGTGCGCGTATCTGCAAAATCCCCGCCACCCGGCGCTGCAAAATCCGGCGGAATTGACCGGACTCGGGATGTATCTGGAGCGCCTCGGGCGCAAGGCCTGCGCGGCGGATTGCCTGGAGCGCGCCTTGTCCGCCTCACGCGGCGCGGAGGAACAAGACCGCCTGTTGCGGCATCTTGGGCATTTATACAAACGCGCCTGCGAGTGGGAGAAGTCGATCGATATCTGGCGGCGGCTGATGGAGCGGCCGCTTGAAACGGCGCTTCCCGCGGCGGTCGAGCTGGCCAAGTATTTCGAGCACCAGGCACGCGACGCCGAGGCGGCCCGCGATGTGGTCCGCCAGGCAATCGCCCTCATCGAACGCGACGCCGAGGCGCGCCTTCTCATCGGACGCGCTCAGCCGGATTTGCGAAAATCGCCATCGCAGTGGATCGAGGAATTCGAGCACCGTCTGCGGCGTTTGAACCGCAGGACCGCCCGTCATTCCTCGCGCCGCGAAGCGGGGGATTCGCCCGAAGGCGCGCCGGCCGAAGACGAATTGTTTCCCGATCCTCCGGACGGCGCATAAATATAAAGGTTTTGAAAAATTGAAATTCAGCTATTGTCAGGCCGGAAATCATTTGGATACATAACTGTTCGTGGTTTGGGCAGGGAGGCGGGAGTCAGGGAAGACGAATCGGCGGCCATTGCCCCTGTTCCTGGCGCGATACGGAACGATTGAGGGCAATGCCAGCGCCGCTGCTTACCGCTCGCGCGCGGCGCATTCGCCTGCGCGGAGAAATGTCAATGGAAGGAAGAGAGAAAACATCATGCTTATCGTAATGCGCCCCGGGGCAAGCGAAGAACAAATCCAGCATGTGGTGGACACCATCAAAGAAGCTGGATTGCGGCCTCATCTATCACGCGGAGTCGAGCGCACGATCATTGGCGCTATCGGCGACGAGGGAGTCATCCGCGCCATTCCCTTCGAGGCATTCTCCGGGGTCGATTACGCCCAGGCCATTGTCAAACCATACAAACTGGTCGGACGCGAGTTGCATCCGGAAAGTTCCGTGGTGCAGGTCACCGAAGATATTGTAATAGGCGGCCCGGAATTAATTGTCTCGGCCGGCCCATGCTCGGTCGAGCCGGGCGACGTGGTGTTCAAGATTGCCGAAGAAGTCAAAGCGGCCGGGGCGAAAATCCTTCGTGGAGGGGCGTTCAAACCCCGCACATCGCCTTATGATTTCCAGGGCATGGGCGAAGCAGGATTGAAAATCCTCGCCGAGGCCGGACGCGCAACAAGCCTGGCCACTGTGACTGAGGTCATGGATACGCGCGATGTGGAACTTGTATATTCATACTGCGATATGTTCCAGATCGGCGCGCGAAACATGCAGAATTTCAACCTGCTCAAGGAAGTGGGCAAGACGGATAAGCCTGTGATGCTCAAACGCGGCATGTCGGCCACGATCAAGGAGTGGCTTATGTCCGCCGAGTATATCATGGCGCAAGGCAACTCGAAGGTGATCTTCTGCGAACGCGGAATCCGAACCTTCGAGACGATGACGCGCAACACGTTCGACGCCTCGGCCATCGCCGTCATCAAAGAGGAGTCGCATCTGCCCGTATTCGTGGACCCGAGCCATGCGGGCGGCCATGCGCAATATGTTATTCCGATTTCAAAGGCTGGTGTGGCAATTGGCGCGGATGGATTAATCGTCGAAGTGCATGTGGACCCCGAACGGGCGATGAGCGACGGCGCGCAAACTCTCCGGCCCGCGCGCTTCCGCCGCTTGATGGAAGAGGTGGCGCTTGTGGCGGAGGCCGTGGGGCGCCGGATCAATGTTCCCGGCCATGCAAATTGATGAAGAAGCGTCATGTATGGCGAAGGGTCAATCGAGCCTGTGCGACCCAAGCGCCTGATATAACTGAGGATATTCCCGTCGTCTGGCGCGCATGAACATGAGTCCTGTTGCTCCCGATTCACCCCCCGCCGATGAAGACAACTTTGCCATCCGATGGCCGGTTGAACAAGTGGCTATTGTGGGCGTCGGGCTTTTAGGGGGGTCTTTGGGAATGGCCCTGCGCGCTCGCGGGCTGGCCAGGCGCGTGATAGGCCTGGGGCGCAATGCAAAACGGATTGACGATGCTCGTCTAGCCGGGTGCCTTGACGAGTCCACCACCGATTCCAAAACCGCGCTCGCTGAATCCGGCCTGGTGGTTCTTTGCCAGCCGGTTCGGACCATTATCGATTTCCTTCCGGAGTGTTTTTCGCTGATCCCGGCTCGCGCGGTTGTCACGGATGTTGGCAGCACAAAAAACACAATCGTCCAGGCCGGCGAGGCGGCGGCGGCCCGGCGGGGGGAGGGCACGGCGTTTATTGGCTCGCACCCGATGGCCGGTTCCGAACGCACAGGCGCGGCCAATGCCATTGCGGACCTTTATGAAGGGGCGACATGCCATGTGACAATCACGCCGCAAACGCCGCCATTTGCGGCAGCCCGGGTCGTTCAGCTTTGGCAGCGGCTGGGGATGAAAATCGTCCTCGATCATCCCGAGCGCCACGACCGGCTCGTGGCGGCCATCAGCCACGTGCCGCATGTGATGGCCGTGGCGCTGGTGCAATCGCTTGAGGCGCTTGATGGCCATCCGCAGTTTCTGGCGCGGCTGCTCGGTCCGGGATTTCGCGATATGACGCGCGTCGCGATGGGCAGCCCGGAAATGTGGACGGACATTGTGCGGGAAAATCGCGAGGCGGTTCTTTGGGCGGCAAATGGACTATCGGTTGTATGTGACGAATGGTCCGAGCGGATCCGCCGCGGAGACGATGCCGAAATTCTGGCGCTTTTTGAACGCATTCGCGAATTCCGCCGTGCGCTTGATCCGTCCATTTGCACATCGCAAGCCTCTGCGCCCAGCCAGCCTCCGGCGGGAAAGGCCTCGCATGGCGAATAACAAAATCGAGCCGCGCGAGGAAGGCGCCGCCACGTCCGCCGCCCCTGCCGCAACCGCAGCCGCCGCCCCCGCATCCTCTTCCGCCGCGCCCGCGCTCCCTGCCAAGCCGCGTGCGGGGCGGAGGCTGGAAGACGCGCCCGATGCCCGCATTCTTCTGATTTTTCTCGCCGCCAATCTGCTGGCTCGCCTCGCCCTTTTGCCATTCAATACCGCAGACTACACCGACGGCATTTTGCAGTTGATGCAGGCGAGCGAGCCGACGTCGCTCTGGCCGCCGCTCTATGGATGGCTCGCGTGGGCGTTTGGATGGGCCGCCGGGCCGGTTTGGGGCGGGCGGCTGGTGAGCGTGCTGGCGGGCGTGCTGGGGCTTTGGCCTTTGTGGCGGATGGCGCGCCGCGCGGGGGGCAAACAGGCCGCATTTTACACGGCGATTGTATATACGCTGGCGCCGGTTTCGCTTCGATGGTCCGAGCGGATGATGAGCGACGCGCTTTTTTCCGCCCTCTTTTGGGCGGCGCTCGAACGGCTTCAGGCGGCGGCGGATGCATTAAAAGAAGCAAAGCGCGCCTCGCTGGCATCAGCGGAGGCTGAACAGGCGCATCCTGCCATTGCCGCCCTATGGCGACGGTTTGATTTGCGCCTGGCCGCGGCCACGGCCTGGACCGCCGCCGCGTTTTTGGCTCGCTATCAGGGAGTTTTGGTTCCGCCGCTGCTTGGCGGCGCGTGGCTCTGGGCTGTTGTGGAGGCGCGGCGGACGTTTCGCGATTCCGATCCCGCCGCTTCCGGTTCATTCCTTGCGCGGACTCCATGGCGAAGCGTGATTGCCTCGGCGCTTCTGCTCGCCGCACCGCTTTGGATGCGATGGCGCGGAGTGGCCCACGGCCAGCAGTTCAGCGAGCGCCTTGGCGCGGATCCGCTCGGTGCGTTGGCGATTATGCTGCTCAATGGCGAGGCGTTTTTGCTCCTGACGCCATACTTCCTCACCTATCCCGTGGCGGCATGGGTGGCGATGGGCTGGTTCCGCGGCGGCAGGGCGGATGCCGGGGAAAATGCAAAGAGAACCACAGAGGCACAAGGGCACGAAGAAGACCGAAAGCAAAGCAATGGGCGGCCGTTTCTTTTGTTCACGACAATTTTCTTCGGCCTGGCGGTGATTGCGCTTCAGTCGGCGTTTTCCTCGTTCCAGGAACGTTATCTGATGCCGTGGCTGGGATTGCTTTGGATTTGGGCCGGAATGGGGCTGGCGGCGGCGCAGGTGGATTGGCGGCGGCATCCGCGCCTGTTTTCGGCGGCGGCGATGGGCACGTTTATCTGGTGTGCATTTTTTGCGATGGCCGTTTTGGCCTTGCAGCGCGATGCCTTCGGCGATTTTGCCCGCGCCGGGCGCTGGTTGCGCGAAAACACACCGCCCGGAGCCGTGATTTATTCCGATGAACTCTACAATGCCAGCCTCGGCGGGCGGCGCATCGACACGGTGAAAATCCGCTTTTATTCCGGACGCGAGGTCCGCTATCTGCAGCCGCCGATGGAGATGGACCCCCGCCTGCTTCCTGAATTGCCCGATGGCGCGCTTGTGGTGGCTTCTTCCGCGTACTCCGGTTCATTTATGGATTCACTGCTTGTCCGGCGCTATCAATGCAAGAGGATGTTCGAAACCCGTTCGCGCATAGTTCCATTGTTTCCTGACATCATGGAGCGCCCCGGCACGGCGCAAAATCCGACGGCCTGGCATTGGCGCTATGAGCCGCAGGACTTCTACACCACAATCTGGCGGATCGAAAAACACCGCGACTAAACACTTCGGCGTCTCTACGCAAACTGGCTTCTCTCTGGAAAGATTGATTGGATTCAAATTATGGACCACACGACACTTGGCCATGCGCAACCGGCAGAAATAATAGAACGCAAAAACGAGCCTGGGGCGCGCAAAACATCAGATTCTGATTCTTCGCCGGCCGCGGGCGCGCGGATGAGCGGGCGTTTTGCGCGCGTTTATGCCCCCCTGGCGGCCTGTTTGCTCCCGTTTGCCGCTTACATTGCCACCATGTCGCGCGGACTCGCATGGGGCGACGGCATCGAACTGTCGGCCGTTTGCGCGACGCTCGGCATTGCGCATCCGACGGGATACCCGCTCTTCACGATGCTCGGACACGCTTTTACATGGCTGCCGGTGGGATCGGTGTATTTCCGCGTCACGCTGATGTGCGGCGCGAGTGTGGCGCTGGCGAGCCTGCTGCTGTATTGGATTTTCATGCGACTGGGCGGCGAGCGCTGGAGCAAGGCGTTTCCATCCGAAGCAGGCCGGGCGGCGCTGGCGCTTGCGGGCGCGCTGACATTTGCATGGTCGCGCGGACCCTGGGGCCAAGCCACGCTCACTGAAGTTTATTCCATGCAGGTGGCATTTGAGTGCGCCGGAATCGCGGTTGCCCTCTGGGTGCTCGCGCGCGGCGGCGGCGGAAGCGGAGCCAAGGGCAGCGCGCTCGGTGCGGGCGGCGGCAAATCTGGAGGCGCGCTTCCCCTGGCCGTGTTCGCATTTATCCTCGGCCTGGCCGTAACGCATCACTTGCTTTTGCTGACGCTGGGGCCACTATTTGCTGTTGTGGCCTGGGTTTCCATTGTGGGGCGCGCGAGATTGGAGGCGCTCAGGCCTCAATCCACGCGGCGCTCGGGATGGGGGCCGCTGAGTCTCCGCTATGGGGCCGCGTCGGCACTTGGATTTGTGATTGGACTGCTGCCCTGGGTGTATCTTCCCGTTCGCGCCTCGCAATCTCCCGCGCTCAACTGGGGCGATCCATCGAGTTTCGAGCAGTTCCGCTGGGTGGTCACGGGCGGCGAGTTCCGCACGTATCGTCTGCTGAAGTCCTCGCCGGGCCATGACTTTACGGGCGAAGAGTATCGCGATTTTTTCCTGGCGCGTATTGGGCAATTGAGCCGTTACGTGGGGGGGCAGATCATCCGCCCGGCCGATCAGGACAATCCCGTTTATGGATTCCTGATCCTTTTTGCCGTGGTCGTTTCGGCGTGGGGATTCCGCGTGCTGTGGCGGCGCGATCGCGCGCTTGTGTTCGGAGTGGGCGGGGCGCTGGTTTTGTATTCGGTAGTTCTGTTCACATATAACATATTGGACATTGAGGATTATTTCGCCGGATTCTATGCCTATTTGTGGCTGGCGATGTGGATGGGCGTGGCGGACCTCGTCTGTCTGGGCGCCGGGGAATGGAGCCGACTGGGCGAGGCGGCGCGGGCACGGCGCGTGGCATGGCTGGCGCTGGCGATTCCCGCGGCGGCGTTTTTTTTCAATTACAAGGAATCAGATCGTTCGCGCGAGAGTCTGCCGGACCTCTACGCGGTGCGCCTGATGCGCAATCTGCCGGCGGGCGCGCTTTTGCTTACGGGCGGTGACATGGACATCTATACGGCTTGGTATTTGCAGGAAGTCGAGGACGAAAGGCCGGATGTTTTGGTCTATGGGGCGAATTTTGTATCCAATAAATGGTATATGGCGAGATTTCGCGGCAGGAATCTTGGCTCGCGCCATGTTGGCGTCGCGCCTGGCCCCCCAACGACGGATGTTGCTTTTGTCAATGCCCTGTCACGCAGCGTAATCGAACCGAATCTGGCCGCCGGAACACAGATTTTCACAACGCTGGACATTCCAGCCTTTGCGAGGCGCTACCACCTGGAGCCATATCAAGCGCTGCTGACCCCCGAGGAGGTGGAGCAGATATTGGCGCAAGGCGTTCTCGCCATGCCCCCGCCGATTTTGTATCGTGTTGAGCCGCCTGGCGGCAGTTCCGCGGCTCCCGCCCCATCGCCATCGTCTGCAAAAACCGAGTAGGTATCAGCACTATTGCGCGGCGTGGAAGATGAGATTCAGCCCTTGCGTGGCGCGGACCAATTCGCCGGTTTCTTCTTTGGTGATCGGGCGGAAATTCGCGGCCACGTCGAGCGCGCGCCGGAAAAACGGTTCTTCGCCCGGCGGAATTGCCGCTGTGATGGGCAGGCTCAGCGTCCAGCGCAATGCCAGTTCCGAGAGGCGCTCGTCCAGCACGGGTTCATACCAGGCTTTCGGGTAGTTTTGGCGCTCAGCGTGGGCCTCGGGCCATTGCTGGCGGGCCATCGCTTTGAGGGCCAGCCGCGCCGCGCCCTTCGACTGCGCGAATTCGAGCACGCGAGGCCCAAAATCGCCCGCGAGAAATGTGGCGAAATTGAAGGGAAACAAAACTGAATCGAAATCAAAGCGGTCGAGTGCGGTGAGTGCGGCCTCTTCGGAATGCGCCGAAAATCCAAGGTGGCGTATGCGTCCCACGCGCTTTTCTTCGGCCAGGAGTTCCATGACTCCGCCCTTGGCGAACGCGGCGTCCACGTCTTTGGCCACATCCGTGATTCCGTGCAACTGATACAAATCGAAATGATCCGTGTAGAGGCGTTCGAGAGACTGCTCGAATTCCTTTTTTGCGCCCTCCTTTGTGCGTTCGCCGGTCTTGCAGGCGAGAAACACACGGTCGCGATACGGTTTCAGCGCCGGACCGAGGCGCAATTCGGCGTCGCCATACGACGGCGCTACATCAAAGTAATTCACGCCGCGCTCCACCGCCTCCGCCACGACGCGATTGGCGTGATTTTGTTCGGCGTTCATGACGACGATTCCGCCAAACCCAATGATGGACAATGAAATCCCCGTGCGGCCATATTCGCGGCGGGGGAGAAGCGCCGCGTTGCTGGAGCCGGAAGAAAGCGTATTGCCAGTTGAATTTTCCATTGGAGTATCCATCCGGGCGGAATAAGTCTGGGGATGCAAAGGCGCTGGCTGCGTGGGCGGGCCGCATGAAATTGGTCTTGCGGCATGGCGCTTTGCCTCGCCTCGCCTTGCGTTCCTGATTTGCATTTCAGCACAATGCCAAGGCAGGGATCAAGCCGGGTTGCGGGCGCGGCGGCGTCCTGAGGCGCAGAAGTCGGTGGGAAATCCACACGGATACAAAAACCCATGAAGATGGAACGGGAATCAGCGATTTGGACCGCGCCAATTCTGGTAGGCATCAACGAGGCGGGGCGGCTGCTCGATGGCTGGCATGATTTGGAGCGCGACGGCCGCAATCAGGTCGCATATCGGGCGACCAAAAGGCGGGCGGAGTTGCGGCTGGATGCGAATGCAATTGCGAATGCAGCCGCGCAAGGACAGCGGGAAACCGCGCGCGCCGCGGCCTCGGGCCTGTGGATTCTCCTGGCCGGAAGCCCGAGTTTGCTGGGTGAAGCGCTTGTGGGAGAGGCGCGCGTGGAATGCAGGAGGAGGCGCGCGGAAGGCTTGCGCAATCATCGAGAAGGCGCGGAAACCATTCGTGGCGCAAAGGTTTTGGGCGCGCTGCCGCTTCGGCTCGAATCCGACACCTGGGTGATTCGTCATTTGATTTTCAGTAAAGAATTCGCCGCAGAAATGCCTGGCGAAACCGGCGGCATTGACGAGGACGCCCAATCGGGCGGTGTGGAAGAGGAAATTGTGCTTGTTCTGACAATAGAAAAGCCTGTCATTCCCGACCGCGCGCTTCGCAACGGCGACTCGCGCGAACTGGGCTGGTATGTCTCCGCCATCGGCTTTGAATAATGCCCAGCAGGGGACAATGCTCGCGGCACATGCCTGCAATTTCAGGAAATTATACCAATTTCCCGTAATTCTGTTCCCTGAATTTGCTCTGAAGGAGCAAAA
>CAYUNT010000033.1:0-28881 GCA_964446285.1 uncultured Candidatus Sumerlaeota bacterium
TTTTGCTCCTTCAGAGCAAATTCAGGGAACAGAATTACGGGAAATTGGTATAAGGCGCTCAAGGCAAACGCTCCGAATTGCTTTGGTCCGCTTTGTCTGGATTGTCATGAATTCGGTTTGCCATAAAACAACAAAGCGCCGTTTAGAGAAACGGCGCTTTGCTGGGGAGGTATGTCTTTTGCGCGATGCTTGAGCAGAATTGCGACCTCGGCGCTGCATCGCCAAGGCCGGTCCGGCTCGTCTTATGCCCGGTCAGGGATTCTTTCCGTCTTCGTCCAGGCCTTCGTCGAATTTCTGTTCCTCGGAATCCTCTGGACCCAGATCGTCCTCGAAGGTGGAGAAATCTTCTTCCTCTTCTTCCTCGATGGGTTTGGGTTTGAGGATGCGGTAGGCCAGGTAGGCCACTACGGCAAGGATGATAATGGCCACAAGCCACTTGATCCATGCGCCGCTGTGGAGGGCCTTGTAACGCGCGGACTGCTCGTTCTTGAGCGCGTCGATTTCCTCCTGCATGGAACGCAGCGACAGGCTCATCTGTTCGATCGAGCTCTGGAGCGACTTTGCGTCTTGTTGCAGCTGAATCGCGGTGCTCTGAATCTTTGACAAATCGGCTTCCAGGCTCGCCTTGGCCGTATAGGCCTGCTTGAGCCGGTTGTCGATCGTCTCCGCGCTTTTTCCAACATTTTCCGTGAACTTCTCTTCGTCGCTTTTGCCGCAACCGGCGAGAAGTCCGAGCGCCAAAAGGCACCCCGCTAACGATATCCAAATGCGTTTCACACGAATCCTCCATCGAACAGGACGTTTCCCGCCCTGTCGTCTTCGGACGCTCACACCACAGTTGTAAGGGGAAGGAACCGCACTGGGTCAAGGAATTTCCCACGTGTTGACTCCCGGCTTGCAAGGCATTACACTTCCTTCGGAAGATTGGGTTTGGCCTCTTGCCTGCGCGGCCAGGGTTTCGCGGCTGTGCGCCCCGCAATTCCTGGCCTGTTTTCCACCTGGATTCGAACCCTTCCAATTTCATCATCCGGACCCCTCGCAAGCCACAGATCCGGGAGAGAAGTTCCATGAATCCCACGACGGCTCGATGTGGATTTTTCCTTTGTTCCATAAAGAAATGCTTCCGATGCGATCTTCGCCAGAGGAAGCGCGGGACGGCGTGGGTTCTGGCAATTGCCGGAGTGGCGGCCGCTGCCGCAATCTCCGCGCAAGCCGCTGTGCAAATCCGCGACCTGGCCGACACTTCATACTGGCGCATCACAGAAAACCGGCGCAATCCGGGCGGACTTTCCAAGGTGCTGCTGGCGGACATCAATGGCGATTCCTACCCCGACCTGATTATGTCCGCCCCCACCGCGCCCGATTACGGCGTGATCGAAAGCGGCATGGTGTATGTCCGCTTTGGCGGCCCGTATGCCACGTCGTCCGATTTTGATTTGCGCCTCTTCGACCTTACGCCTTCGCCCTCGCAAACAACAAATCGCACGATGACCGCCCTTCTTTACGCGGACGCCTCGGGCATGGTTCCGGCCGGAGTGCAAATTCGGGCGCCTGAGGGTGGACAGCGCTTTGGCGCGGACATTGCCACGGGAGATTTCAACGGAGACGGCATTGCCGACATCGCCATCGGCGCGCCCGGCCCCCTCCTCCAGCCCACCTCGCCTGGCACGATTTACGTCATCCAGGGGCGGACGGATTTGGGCGGCCTTCTGAACGTCACGGACGAAATTGAGGCGGGGCGCGCATTTTCGCTCACCGGATTCGAGGCCGGGGATGGAACAGGACAGCGCTTGCTCTTTGCCGATCTCGATCACGATACGCAGGATGATCTGGTCGCCTCGCTGCCAGACCGCGGCACGGGAGGCGAAATGTATATCATCGGCGGGCGCGCCTTTGGCCAGATTGTCAGCGCCGGCCTCGGTGAAGTTCCCGCTCCGCTCGGGCAAGTGGCCAGCTCGGTGGCGGGCGAACGGCTCGGATACCGGCTTGCGTCGGGCGATCTTGATGGCGATGGGCGCGCGGACCTCCTCGCCGCCGCGCCGGAATATGCGGTCACCGGCGACCAGCGAGGCCGCATCGCCTGCTTGCGCTTCCCCAGCGGATTTGAAGGCACCACCATTGTTCCCGCAACAATTTCGACAGGCCTTGTGGTGCTGCTGCCCGGCATGGATTCTCTGCGCGGAATCAGCATGGCGGTGGCCGATATTGACGGCGACTATCTGGCCGATCTGGCGGTTGGTTTGCCGGGGTGGCCTGTTACGGACGAACCCGCGCAATATGGCCGGGTGTATCTCTCCACCGCTCCCTGGAACAAGCGCGACGCATCGGGGCGGATGACTCTGGCGACCCGGCCGCGCTTTTACGCGGAGGGCACGGAACGATTCCAGCATTTTGGAGCCTCGCTCGCGTTTGGGCAGATTTATCCCCGGCCCGATCTGGCGCTGCTCATCGGGTCGCCTGGCTCCAACTATCAAGACCGCGAACATGCGGGGCTGGTTTTTGTAACGCCGCCCAGATACAGCGATACCTACTATGGAGTTCTCCACGAGGGATGGTGGATTGTCCTCGCCGGACGCCAAACCAACGAGGAACTTGGAACCTGGGTAACCACGGGGGATTTCGATCAGGATGGGCGCGACGACATTTTCGCATGCGCCATGGGAACCGCTCCCTTCGACTCGACATGCGACAGCATCCTTCAGGCCGATTGGGATGCCTGCCACGCCAATGCGGAGGGCGCGCGCGTATTTGGATTCCCCGGTCCCGGACCCGGCTGGGGGCCTCTCAACCCCTATTATGAATTTGACAGCGCCGCGGGCGATCCGGATTCCGGCGCGGCAAACCCAACGGCCGCGGGAAAATCCTGGATGATGTTCGAGTGAGTTGTGGGTTGTGAGTTGTGAGTGACGGGCTGTGAGTTACGATTGAAGAAGTGTGCAGTGAAAATTAGGCAGTATTTTTCATTCGCGAGAGCGCTTTCTAAACATTCTATCCGTTTTTAAGGTCCTTTGAGTCCTTTAGGGTCCCTGGGTCCTTACCTGACGACGGCGCAGCAGCAGACACAACTGCGCGCGATCATGGACCGCGCCGTGTCGCTGCGGCTCAACGCCGTCATTTCCCAGGTGCGCCCTGCCTGCGACGCTTTTTATGTCTCGTCGTATGAGCCGCGGTCCTACTTACCTGACTAACTCCGAAGGCCGCGCCCCCAGCCCCTCATGGGATCCGCTGGCTTTTGCTGTAACCGAGGCCCACTCGCGCGGCCTCGAACTGCACGCCTGGTTCAATCCCTATCGGGCCAAGCGCGGCACCTATTCGCACGCCTCCTCCTACATCGCCGTCACGCGCCCCGATCTCGTTTACGCCTGCGGGTCCGGGCAGGAATGGCTCAATCCGGGGAAACAGGAAGTGATGGACTATTCGCTCAATGTAATTCGCGACGTGGTGAAGCGCTACGACATCGACGCGGTGCATTTTGACGATTATTTTTACCCTTATCCGGAGAGCGGAGTTGCGTTTCCCGACGATGCCACCTATACCGCGCGGGTGGGTGATTACGGGAGGCAAGTGATACGCGGGCAATTCCCAATCGACAAGGAGAGCGGGGTGTGGTGCAAAGGAACCGCGCCGCCGTCGGCGCGCCTCATTGTGGGGGATTTCCTCGTTTGGCAATCCGCTTCGCCCCGCCTTTGCATGATTTCATACGCCCTTCAGACAAAGAGAAGGGTATCCTCCTCCTTTACGAAATCAATCATTAGCGAGAACGTTTCTGGCATCGCCAAAGCCGTTATGGGCGGTTGAGCAACTTCGCGTTATGGGGGATGCACTGATGATGGAAATGTCCATGCGCCATCGAACGGAAGCGCCGCTGGCGCATCATTCGCACTGCACGCACGAGCAGGCAAAATGGCAATCAAATCAGAATCCCGCCAGAGTGCCGCAGGTAGCGTTTTGCGTGGCGATCGCCGTCGTTTTATTTTGCGCTGACATGCGCATGTCCGCCGCCGAGCCGATCTCGATGGATGGCCGCACTGTGTTGCTGGAATACACAGCCAGCCAGGACGCCGCCGCGCCGCTGCCTGGGTATCTGAGCGTCTCGGGGGATGGGCTTCGCGCCGTTGTGGAATTCAAGGTCCCCGACGACGCGCGCCTGCTTCGCGAGGTCTGTTTCGCGGCTCTGATCCGCTTGGGTAGTGCTGCGGACGGCGTGGATCGTCCGGCGCGCCTTGCACTCAATGACCGCCCCGTCGATATGCGCCCGCTGCCACGCATGGATGGGCTTCTCTTCCGCTTGCCGGGCGGAATTCTGCGCGCGGGCGTCAATCGCCTGGAAATCTTCAGCCGCGACGAACGCCCTCTCGATCTGCAGGCCCTTGCGATCTTTTCGCTGCTCGACACGGCCGAAGAGGTTCATTTCGGCCGGGTTTTCGCCGACGCCAAAATCCGCGAGCGCATGGTTCAGCCCGCCGCGCACCCCGAGCAGCTCAATTACGACGCGCTCCATTACGAAATTCACCACACGATCCCCAGCATGACTTCGCGCTATATCGAGGGCGAAGTCGTGGCGACCGGGCGCGTGCTGGCGGATAATTTTACGCGCGTTGTGCTCGACTTTGATTCCAATGGCGGCCAAATGACCGTTCAAAGCGTCAAGGACGCCGCCACAAACCAGGCGCTGGCCTATACGGTGGATTCGACAAACAAGTGGCTTCTGATCACGCTGCCCTCCATGTTCATAGCCGGCGAGACCTGGAGTGTGCGCGTGGCCTATAAAGGAACTCCATCCACTGAAAGCGTTTTTGCCCCCGGCTACAACGCCGAAACCCACGGTTCTCCCGCCGTTCCGCTCATCTACACCTTCAGCCAGCCCTACTACGCGCGCCAATGGTGGCCCTGCAAGGACATCCCCGAAGACAAGGCCACAGTCGATATGTTCGTCACTGCCCCGAACGGATACTTCGTCGTCTCGAATGGAAAACTCACCGAAACCCTCAATCTGGGCAATGGAACCACGCGCTTCCACTACGCGGAATCTTTTCCAATTGTAACCTATCTGGTCTCGATCTGCTGCACGAATTACCAATTTGCATCGGGGACATATACATCGCTCGATGGCGCAACCACCATGACGGTCGGGCATTATGTATTTCCCGAAAATTACGCCTACGAGTCCCCCGGCGTCGCGGGAACCCTGACGGCGATGCGGTTTTTCGCGGAAACCTTTGGTGAATATCCCTTCCTTACGGAAAAATACGTGACGGCCTCGCACAACGACACGGCGGGCATGGAGCACCAGACCTGCACGAGCATGCCGCCGGGCGATGTTGGCCCGGACGGGATGCAGCGCCGCAATGTGCACGAACTTTCGCACCAGTGGTTTGGCGATTGCGTGACGATGCGCCACTACGATCACCTCTGGCTCAACGAAGGCTACGGAACCTATTGCGAGGCGCTTTTTTATGAGTGGCGCGATGGGCCGGCCGCGTATTTCAATGTCACAAACGGCTGGATTTCCACTGGCATCAGCACCACAGTGGCGCTCGTCAATTCAAACGCCGACAGTTTCTCGGGCAGCGTTGTGTATCGGCGCGGCGGATTTGTGCTGCACATGCTCCGCCATGTTGTCGGCAAAGAAATGTTCATCCAGGCATCGCGCGATTATCTGCAAGCTCATGCTTATGACACGGCGCTGACGCCAGACCTCCAGGCCGCCTTCGAGGCGCGCTATGGATCGTCGCTCGCATGGTTCTTCAATGAATGGGTTTATCGCGCCGGACGCCCCACATATTCGTGGTCCTGGTCTGCCGCGCCGGGAACAGGAAACCACACGATCCTCCATCTCTCGATTAGTCAAACCCAATCGGGCGATGCTTATATTATGCCCATCGACTTCCATGTGACCGGCCTCGATGGCGTGACAAGCATTTTCACCGTATGGAATGACGCGAAAAGCCAGACTTTTGACATCGACGTGGGCCAGATCAGCATCGCCAGCGTCGCATTTGATCCGGAAAACTGGATATTCAAGCGCGTCTCGCAATCGGGCGTCGCGCCCATGCCGACGCTTCTTGAAACAGCCGCATCTTCACAGGGCGGCGCGATTCGCATTCTCTGGAGCAGCGGCGGCACAGGCACGGCTGGTTTTGAACTCGTCCGCAGCACAGACCTCTCCGCCTGGACGCTTGTGGCCGGCAGCGCGGCGCTTGGCGCTTCCGCCACGCAATACGTGGACTCCGGCGTTTTGCCCGGAACCGCCTATTATTATCGGATTCGCGCCACGTCATCCACGGGAACCCCAAGCGCGTTCAGCGATGCGTATGGGGCGCGCCTGCCCGCCGCGGAAGGGGAACCGAAAATCCTCATCGTGGATGGCTACGATCGCTGGGATTCGCAAGGGCGCGGAACCAGCCACGCCTGGGCGGCTTGGCACGGGCAGGCGCTGGCGGCGCTCGGCGGCGCGGCGTTTGACACATGCGCCAATGAGCAAGTCATCTCAGGCGCTGTGGCCCTTGCCGGGCGCAATGCCGTGCTTTGGGCCTCAGGCGAGGAATCCACTACAGACGAAACATTCAGCGCCGGGGAGCAGGCTCTGGTTTCCGCTTATCTCAAGGCGGGCGGGAATTTCTTTGTCAGCGGCGCAGAAATCGCCTGGGACCTCGGCAGCAAAGGCTCCACGTCCGACAACGCTTTCCTCAATGATTTCTTGAAGGCGTCGTTTCTGGCGGACGACGCCGGAACAAATGTGGCAGCTGGCGTGGCCGGAGAGGCATTCGATGGGCTGTCGCTAACCTTCGGAACCGGCGCGGATGGAACTTATGTTGTCGCTTATCCCGACGTCCTCAGCCCCGAGCGCGGAGGCATCACCACATTGGTTTATCCTTCCAGCGAAGCGGCGGGGGTGCAGTTCGCCGGTCAATTTACAGGCGGTTCGGCGGAGGGGCGACTGATCTACCTTGGATTCCCCTTTGAAACGATCACGCCGGCGCAGTCGCGCGTGGCGGTTCTCGGCCGTGTGCTGGACTTCTTTGGCCTTTCTGCGAATCAAGGCGCCCTTGTGGCGGGATGGATGGTGTATTGATTCCGGGATGGCGGAGCATCCGGCGAGTCTCGGGGAGCGGGAACGGCGGGCGCGCATGACTTCAAAAAACGCTAAAGATGAAAAATCTGCGCATTCTCCCAAGGAACGCCTCGATGTTCTTGTGGCGGCGCGGGGGCTGGCGGAATCGCGCGAAAAGGCGCAGGCACTCATTCTTGCGGGGCGGATTCTGGTCAATGGGCGCGCGGAAACCAAGGCGGGGACTCGTTTCCCAGCCGACGCCGCCATCGAGCGCGCGGGCGATCCGATCCCGTTTGTAAGCCGCGGCGGATTGAAACTCGATGCGGCGCTACGCGAGTTTGGCGTGGACGCGGCGGGGAAAACCGCGCTGGACGTTGGCTCTTCGACGGGCGGCTTCACGGATTGCCTGTTGCAGCGGGGCGCGGCGCGCGTGGTGGCCGTGGACGTCGGGCGCGGGCAACTGCACGAACGTCTCCGCGCCGATCCGCGCGTCGAACTCCACGAACGCACGAATGCGCGGCATCTCGCGCCGGATTTCCTCAAGCGCCCGGCGGATTTGATCGTCATGGATTTGTCGTTTATTTCGCTCGGGAAAGTGCTTGGCGCGCTTCGCCCGCTGCTTGCGCCGGAGGGATGCCTGATCGCCCTCATCAAGCCGCAATTTGAAGCGGGACCGCGCGACGTCCCGCGCGGCGGCGTTGTGCGCGATCCTGAGGTGCATCGCGCCGTGCTGGAAAAAGTGGCGCGGGATTTTGAGGCGGCGGGATTTCGCCTTGAGCGCACGATGGAAAGTCCCATTCATGGCGCGGACGGCAATCGCGAATTCCTCGGGCTTGCGCGCCTCCTTGCCCGCCCCGCCGAAACGAGTGCGGACGCCGCGAATGCAGCGCCACGGGTTTTGGAATGAGTTCAGAAGAAGAATTTTACCACGAAAAACATGAAAATTACGAAAGAAGAACAATTCGCCCCTTGACGCGATTCCCAAGGGCGCGTGCGGCGAAAAACCACATATTTCCAACCAGATTTCTCGAATAAACATTTTCCTTCGGGCCGCTTGACTTTGCGCGCCGCCGGGTGGCAACCTGATTTCCCGGCTGGAAATCTGAGGCGCGGCGCGGAGCGTGCGGAATTCCTGCGCGCTGGACGCCGCTCTCGAAAGGAACCATTATTGTGGCCTGCAAATATATCTTTGTGACTGGCGGAGTAGTGTCATCGCTCGGCAAGGGCATTTCGGCTGCTTCGCTCGGCGCGTTGCTCAAAGCCCGCGGCGTTCGCGTGACCATTCAAAAGTTCGATCCCTACATCAACATCGATCCGGGAACCATGTCGCCTTTTCAACACGGCGAGGTGTTTGTAACGGACGACGGCGCGGAAACCGATCTCGACCTCGGGCATTATGAACGGTTTCTCGACGTGCCGACCACGCGCGACAACAATGTTACGACTGGTCAAATCTATCATTCTGTTATTGAAAAGGAACGGCGCGGCAATTACCTCGGGGCAACAGTCCAGGTGGTGCCGCACATCACGGACGAAATCAAATCGCGCGTCCTCAAACTCGGCAAGCGTGGCGATCTTGACGTGGTGATCGTCGAAATCGGCGGAACGGTCGGCGACATCGAGTCGCTGCCGTTTTTGGAGGCGATCCGCCAGATGCGTTTCGACCTCGGGCGCGAAAACGTGGCATACATTCACGTGACCCTGGTTCCCATGATTCGCGCCGCCGGAGAAATCAAAACGAAGCCTACGCAACACTCCGTAAAGGCGCTGCGCGAGATCGGAATCGACCCCGATGCGCTCGTCTGCCGCACCGAAAAACCGTTCGACGAAGGGGCGCGGCGCAAAATCTGCCTCTTCTGCAACGTAGATCAGGACGCGGTTTTCCAGGCATGGGACGTGCCGGTCATCTATGAAGTTCCTCTTATATTGCATGAACAAAAAATGGACGACTGGGCGGTGCGTCGCCTTGGTTTGCGCGCCGATCCCGCGCCGGACCTTCGCGCCTGGGAGGACCTGGCGGCCCGCGCCAAAGCGCCCCGGAACGAAACGGCCATCGGCGTTGTAGGCAAGTATATCGAACTGCAAGACGCCTATAAATCCATCTATGAGGCGCTTCGCCACGCCGGATTCGCGCACTCGGCGCGCGTCGAAATCGTGAAGATCGACGCCGAGTCGCTCGATCCGCACTCGCAGCTGCCCGCCGCCATGGAACGCCTCGATGGCGTGCTTGTCCCTGGCGGATTCGGCATCCGCGGCATCGAGGGGAAAATCCGCGCGGCCGGACATGCCCGCGATAACAAAATACCATATCTCGGGATTTGCCTCGGGATGCAGGTGGCGCTCATCGGCTTTGCGCGCGACGCGTGCGGACTCGCCGACGCCAATTCCACGGAGTTTGACAATGACGCGCCGCACCCGGTAGTGGACCTAATGGAGGAACAAAAGCGCTTGGTGGATATGGGCGGAACAATGCGGCTTGGCTCGTATCCATGCCGCCTCAAATCGGGAACGCTTGCCTCGCGAATTTACGGCGGTGAAATGGTCTATGAACGCCATCGCCACCGCTACGAAGTGAACAATGCCTATGTGGCCCGCCTGCAGGAGCGAGGCCTTGTCATTTCCGGCTACCACGAGGAAACTCAACTGGTCGAGATGATCGAACTGGCGGATCACCCGTGGTATGTCGGATGCCAGTTCCATCCGGAATTCCAGTCGCGCCCGCTGCGCCCGCACCCGCTGTTCAAGGCGTTTGTCGGCGCGGCGCTCGAACGGCGCGAACGGCGCCGGATCGCCGAAGGGGCCGTGCAATCGGGCGAGGCGGACCTGAAAACCACAGGCCGCGAGCCGATTTCCATCTAGCGGCGCTGTTTGAGGAGGCAGACAATATGCCAATATATGAATATAAATGCGAGAAATGCGGCAAGGTCATCAGCGCCATCCAGCGCATTGTCGAAGAGCCGTTGCGCGTCCACGAAGGCTGCGGCGGAGAACTGGCGCGCCTGATCAGCGGAGGCCGCCCGCCCATCACGGCAAAAAAATCCGAGCGGTCTTTCGAAGAGGATTTCGCGGGCGGCATGGGCGGCATGGAAGCGATGGGAGGAATGGATCCTATGGGCGCCATGGGCGGGATGGGTGATATGATGGGCGCGGGCGATTTTGGCGGCATGGGAGGAATGGATGATATGGGCGGCATGGAGGATATGGGGGAGGATTTTGGAAATGGCATGGGCGGAGATGATGATTTTTCCGCAGGCGGCTAATATCCTATCTGAAAACCTCCGGTGGCTTGGGCATCTTTCCCAAGATTCCCGGTGCCTTGGACGTCCCGTCCAAGATTCTTTGGGGGGCTTGCGGATTGGCTCTATAGCCAATCCAATGATTTGCCCATGCCCAGATTAATGCGGCCAATGAGACCTATGGGACAGATGGGACTACTGGGACAAGAGGGAATCCCGAAGGCATTATCTTGCCAATGAAGACATCGTTGAAAAAAGATATTCCCAGGTTTAGCCAATGAATGCCGCTTCGCCCGCGCCTTCCTCTCCCGCTGCCTCTTCTCCGCTGCTGGTCCTGGCGGGGCCGACCGGCTCAGGAAAAAGCGAAGTAGCGCTGTCGCTGGCGCGGCGCATTGGCGGGGCGATTGTATCCGCCGACTCGATGCAGGTGTATCGCGGGCTGGCGATTGGGACGGCGCAGCCATCGCCCGAGGAAATGGCAGAAATTCCGCACCGGCTCGTGGGACATGTGGACCCGCGCGATCGCTACGACGCGGCCCGTTTTGTGGCCGATGCGGAGGCGGCGCTGGCCGAGTTGCGCGCGGCCGGGCGGACGCCGATCATTGTGGGCGGAACGGGCATGTATTTGCGCTCGCTCCTCGATGGATTGTTTGAAGGGCCGTCGCGCGACGCGGAAGTTCGCCGCCGGCTCGATGCCGAAGCGGAGGCGCTCGGACCCGAAGCGCTTCATCGCCGCCTGGGCGAAATCGACCCCGAGTCGGCGGCGCGCATCCTGCCGCGCGACCGCGTGCGGATTGTCCGCGCCCTCGAAGTGCACGAAATCACCGGCCGCACGATTTCGTGGTGGCAGGCCGAAAGCCGCCGCCACGGCCCGCGCCACGAGGCTCGTTTTGTGGTGGCGGACCGCGAACGTGGCGACCTCTATGCGCGGATTGACCGGCGCGTGGAGCGGATGCTCGGCGCTGGATGGATCGACGAGGTGCGCCGCCTGCTTGCCGAAGGAATTCCGCCGGAGGCGCCAGCGTTTCGCGCGCTTGGATATAATGAAATCCTGATGCATTTGCGTGGCGAACTCGACCGCGCCGCGCTGTCGTCCGCCATCGCGCGCGCCTCTCGCCAATACGCCCGCCGCCAGATCATCTGGTTTCGCGCCGTCCGCAACGCCGCGTGGGTGCAATGGACCGGCCTCGACGCCGAATCCGCCGCGGATGCCGTTTTGCGGGCATGGAACTAGGCGCGCGCCCAGCGGCGGCCTTCATCGAGCATCGCCAGGAAGTTTTCGACCGGCATATAGCTGGCAATGGAATTGCCCGATCCAAGGCAATAGCCGCTTGCGGGCGGGCAGGCGTCGAGCGTCTCGCGCACGCGGCGGCGCACGGCGGCCTCATCCGCGCGGCAGAGAAAATCGAGATCGATTCCGCCCAGCGTCGCCACGCGCCCTTTGTAGCGGCTGTGGAATTCAGTGACGGGCAAAATCGCGTCCTCGAACGAATGCTTGGCGTCGATGCCCACGCCGGCGATGAAATCCTCCATCAAGGCGTCCACATTGCCGCATGAGTGGAGGAAATACAATTTGCCGTGCGAATGGGCCAGCGCCGCCGCTTTGCGATGCCAGGGCAGGATCGCCGTTCGCAGCCATTCGGGCGAAACCATTGTCTGCGAACGAAATCCCATGTCGTCCGTGCCCCAGATCACGCCCACGCACTCGAATTGGCATAAGAAGCGCACATAATCGAGGGCGCACTGGCCGATGCGGTTGACAAGCGCTTCGACCAAGTCCGGCTCCTCGAGCTGGTTCAGGAACAGCGATTCATACCCCATAAGCCAAGTGGTGGCTTCGAAAACCTGCATCGCCAAATCGTAAGCCTTCATGTTGGGCGGCAGATTTTTCTCGCACCATTCGAAGGGGCGCGCGTCGATCCGCGACGCATCGGGCCAAGGATAGCATTCCAGATCGCGCCAGGTCTGCACAGGTCCGGCGTGTTCATGAACCGTGAATCCCTGGATGGTTTTGCGCGCGGCGGATTCGGCAGTGGATTCGGCGGCGGGGTTGTTGCCGGCGGCTTCTTCGTTGAGATTCACATCCACGCGGAATTCCGACTCGGGCGCATGAAGGCGGACGAGTTCATAGCCGAGAAACCGCTGCATTTCGATGTCGCGCCGCAGTTCAAAAAAAGGCATGTCGCGCCGCAGATTCGCCCCGAGTCCGAAGCGCTCGCCCACGGCGAGTTTTATCGCGCCGTCCTGATAGAGTTCCACGTTGTGGACTCGCGCCGGAGGGGCGCCCTGGCGCAACACGCAACGGCGCAACGATTCAAAATCCGGCTCAACGGCAATGTCAAAAAGGGCGCTGCTCATTATTGGCTGCTCGGTTTGGAACTCAACGACTGCCGCGACTCCCCAATGGCCCGCGTCAGGTCGTTCAAGGACTGAATTTGGTTCACGAGGACCGTTTTTGCCGCCGCGGGTTCCTCGCCGGCGATTGGGCCGCCACGGCTCGCGCTTGTGGACCCCGCGCCAGATTTCTCTGGCGATTTCGTCTCTGGCTCCGGCTCCTCAACCGCCGCCATTTCCGCTGCCGCCAGGGGATTGAACCAAGCGGCGTGCATTCCGAGCGCGAGCGCGGGCAAGATGTCATCCTGGAGCGAATCGCCCACCATAAGGACTTCGCAAGGCCGGCAATTCGCCCGGCGCATGGCTCCGCGGAAAAACTCCGGCGCGGGTTTCAAGCATCCGGCTTCCTCGGGCGTCCAGAGGAAATCGACCATTAACTCCAGTCCAAGCGCCTCGACCTTGGGTATTTGCGTGTCGCGAAATCCATTTGTGGGGATGGCGACGCGCAGGTTTCGGCCTCGCGCCGTCTCGATGACTTCACGCGCGCCCTCCAGGACGTAAGGCGAAAGGTTTTTAAGATATTGCTTCAGGTAAAACCAGCTGACGGCGTCCGGGTCCGCGGCGCGGCATGACGGGGCGACCAGTGCGCTTAGCGCTTCGCTAAAGCGGTCCACGCGCAAACGTTCTCGCGTGGTGAGGCCTTCCGTGAGCAGTTTCCATGCGCGGCGGTTGGCTTCTTCGAACAGCGGAAGGAATTCCTCTTCCGGGATGCCGAAGTTGCGGCAGGCCGCGCGCAATGCCGCCTGCGACGCTCCGACATGATCCCAAAGCGTGCCATCCAAGTCGAAAAACAGCCAGTGAATCCCTTTTGGCAGAACAAAAGGGTCTGAATTGATTTGGATTCGAGAATCGGAGGCAAATTCTGGCATGGCGTGTGGTATTCGCCCGGGCAAAATGGCATCGAGAAACAGAAACGACAAACTGCAACCAGCCGGGATTGGCCGGTGCTGGTAGATTCGTTTGATCGAGCGGGCGCGACAAGCAAAACAAGCTCGCGGCTAAATCGCGTCCGTTAAAATGAACCGGCGGGACTGCGCAGTGGCAATCCCGCCGGGGCTGAAGGAGTTGCGCCGCGTTATCGGAAGCCCAAAGGCTCCTTGAAGCGGCGAAGGATTTCGAGGTTATTGCATCGTCCAGTCGCCCAGCGCGTTGAAGATCGAAGTCGTGCCGAGCACGTCGATCTCTTTCACGATGGTGCCCTGGTTCGGGTAGTTGTTCGCCGGAGCGGCGTTGTCGTTGTAGGCCTGGAAGTAACCTGTGGAGTTGTGCGAAACACAATAGAATGTGAAGCGCACTTTCTGCACGTCTTGCGCCAGGGTTCCCGGATCGGTCCAGGTGACCAGGGCCACGGCGGGATTGTTCGGCTTGGCCAGCCCGAACGGACCGCTGCGCAGGTTGTCGCTGCCCAGTTGCGTGTATCCGGAGCCAGTGTCGATTTCCACCTTGCAGTTGATGAAGGAGCGGTCGCCGCCGCTGTCATGGCCGGAGAACACCCGGATTTCCGTGATGTCAGCCACGAGGTTTGCCGCGACGAAGTTGTATTCGATCACGAAGCTCGGGTTGGTGTTGCCGGTGTCGGCGCCGATGACAGTAAGGCTGTTGGCATCCCACAGGCCGTTGGCGAGCGCGTTTGCACGCCCAATAGCATCCGCGGGAACTGTGGCCGGATGGAATCCGGCGCCACTAACCGCGCCTGTCATGCCATTGATGATGTCTGTGGTGGAAACAGCCTGTCCGATTACCGTCTCTGCCTGCGTGTAGGCGGTCGCGCCGCTTACCAGCGCATAGGACTGGTTGGGCAGGGAGAATACTTCGCCGGTGCCCGTCAGGTTCTCTTCTACGCTCGGCTCATCCGGGTCGTTGCTCGCGATTGTAACCTTCGCGGTCAGCGGTCCAACGGCCATAGGCTCGAAATTCACACTAATTGTATGCTTCAGGCCTGGGTTGATGTTGAACGGTGTGGCCGGCGGAGAAACAAGCGCGAAGGATGCCGCGTTGGTTCCACCCAGCGTTATTGAAGTTACGGAGAGAACAGAGGTGCCCGTATTGACGATGTCAAACGTCTTGGTGCTGTTCAGGCCCAGATACAGATTGCCGAAGGCAGTTGTTGCCGGGCTGAGGTCGATGTCCGCAACAACTCCCGTGCCCGAGAGAGGCACATCCACCGGCGAAGCGGTGTTGGTGGCGTTGTGGCCCACCTGGAGTTTCGCGTCGTCATATAGACCGGCGGCAACTGGCGCGAACTGAACCGTCACCTGCTGGCTGCCGCTCGGGCCGATAACGAATGGCGTCGAGGGCGGCGAGACGAGGCTATACGGAGCGGATTCGGTTCCAACGATGCCCAGCGAGGTGATTGTCAGGTCCGCTGAGCCGGTGTTGGAGATCGTCACCAACTGTGTTGGGGTCTGGCCGAGGATCACATTGCCGTAATCGACAGAGCCGGGCGAAACAAACACGCCAGGCGCCGTGCCGGTCGAGAACAGGTCCACATTCAGCGGCGAGGCCGTGTTCTGGCCGTCGTGATAGATGTAAAGGATTTCATTGAACGTTCCGGCGCCCGGCGATGTGAACTTCACTGTCAGGTTCGTCGATCCCGAGGGGGCGATGTTCAGAGGCAGCGTCGGATTCGGATCGAAGCTGTAGTTGGTAGTGAAGAATCCGGAGAATTCCAAGGTCGAGATCGTCAAGGGGGCTTCGCCGGTGTTTTCCACTATTAGGTTGCGTGTGGAGCTGTTGCCCTCGGGCACCGTTCCGAAGCTCAACGAGGCCGGAGCAGCGGCGATGGCCGGGATTACGCCCTTGCCATTGAGGCCAACCGACGCGGGCGACGCGGTGTTCTGCCCGTCATGGCCAATCTGCACCGAAGCGCTGTTGAACGTGCCAACAGCGGCCGGCGTAAAGCGCACCGAGATGATCTGGGTTCCCGTTGGAGCGATCTGGAACGGTGTAGCCGGAGGTGACAGGAACGAATACTTCCCCGCATCCGCGCCCGCCAAGCCGATTGAGGAGATGGTCAGATTGGACGAACCGGTGTTTTCGATTGTGAAACTCTTGTCCGAAACCTGGCCCTTAACCACGTCGCCGAAATCGAGCAGCGAGGACGACAGGGAGATGGCCGGAGCCACGCCCGATCCGTCGAGATCGACATACTGCGGCGAGGTGTGGAACGGATCGTCATGCACGACCGATACTTGCGCGTCGTTATACGTGCCGACGGCTGGAGGATCGAACTGGACCGTGACGGTCGCCGAAAGGCCGATGCCGATTGTCACCGGAGTGGCCGGCGAAACCACGGAGTAGGCGCCTGCGCTGCCACCAACAATCGAAAGCCCCGTAATATGCAACGCCGAGGTTCCATTGTTGGTGATGTCAAAGGTCATTGTGGGCGTCTGGCCCACCACAACGTTGCCGAAGTCGCGCGCGGTCGGCGCAATCGCGATGTCCGGAGCAACGCCCGTGCCCGAGAGGTTCACTTCCTGAGGCGTGGCCTTGAACGGATCATTGTGCCCAACCTGAACCTTGGCGCTGGTGGCACCCAGGGCGGTCGGGGAGAACCGCACCGTGATCGTTTGCACCGCGCTTACGTTCACCTGGAACGGAACGGAAGGCGGCGAAACGAGACTGTAACGGGCGGCATCCGTCCCGGTGATCGAGAGCGAGGAAATGGTCAGCGGGCCGGTGCCGTTGTTTTCGATGTCGAAGGTTTGCGTCGGGGTTTGGTTGACAACCACGTTGCCGAAGGCGACCGCCGTTGGATCGAAGGCGATGTCGCCCGCTACGCCCGTGCCGTCCAGATCGACGACCTGCGGAGAGGTCTTCAGCGGATCATTGTGGCTGACTTCCACCTGCGCGTTCGTGTAAGAGCCGAGCGAGGTCGGCGCAAATTTCACCGAGATGGTCTGCTTGCCCAGCCCGGCGATGACGAACGGCGTCGAGGGCGGCGCCGGATCGAACGAATAGGCGCCCGAATCCGAGCCTGTCAGCGTGATCGCCGAAATTGTCAGCGGATCGTCGCCGTTGTTCTCGATGTCGAACGTTTTGGTCGAGGTGGTGTTCATATACACACCGCCGAATGCCAGCGAGGCCGGGTTCAAATTGACATCCGGCGTGAAGGTATCCAGCTCGATGTCGGTCGAGGCAGAGTAATTAAAGATGTGGGGAATTTCCGTCGTTGTCAGAGTTGCTGTGCTGTATTGAGTCAGGTTATCCGTAGTTCCCGGATCGTTGGAAACTTCGACCGTCGTCTTGTCCACGTCGTTCAGAGGATTGACTGTGAACTGGAGTTGGAAGAGCTCCGGTGTTTTATCCTGATTTTGCAAATCGCCTGCTGTCGCGACGGTGATATACACCCGGTTGGGATCGCCCGGCGACGGGTCGCTTACCGCGGGCGGAAGGCCTGAGCCAATGTAAACACCAACCTGGCCGTAAACGGCGTTGCCCGGGTCGGGTGTTCCATAGGTGGCATATTCGCTCATGCTGGCAATAATGTTGGTCAGAGTCAATGTTCCCGAGGTGAAATGAACGCGCAGAGCGGTGAAGTGAGGAGTGCTCGCGCCGCTGTTTTGATCCACGAACACGTTCACAGACATTGTAGCGCCGCAATCCACTGGCTGAGTTTCGACCACGGAGGTTTTTACCACCGCTTCGGTCGAGCCGCTCAGACTAACGCTCACCGGCGAGGGATCATCCGGGTCGTCATGCGAAATTTCCAGGGCCGCCGTGCTCGCGCCCGCAACGACCGGGTTGAAATGCAGCGTGATGACTTTGTTAGCGCCGCCAGCGATCTGGAATGGGAGGGCCGGAGTGGCCGCATCAAGCGTGAAAGCGGATGCCTGCGCTCCGGTAAACTGGAGGTTTGTAATGGTAAGCGGATCGCCGCCCGCAATCGTGTTTTGGATCGTCACGGTCTGCGTCAGATCGGAACCATAATAGGCGCCGAAGTTGCGCGAGAGCGGCGTGACATTGATGTCGGGCGCAACCGCCAAGGGGATGTTGGTTGTTCCTGAATTGTTAAAGGTATGGGCAATTTCAACAAATTGCAGGTTTGGATTGTCCCACCAGGCGAGATTGTTAACGCCGTCGGGGTCATTTGACACCGAAACTGTCGCTGTGGGATTGGCGTTGGATGCCTTGACCTTGAAAGTCACCTGGAGGAGTGTGGCCGTTGTAATATCATTATACAGATCCCCCAGTGTGCCAATGTCCGAGGTGACAAGGTTGCCACCGGCTGGCTCCGCCGGCGGCAGAGAAGGCGAAGCATATACGCCCACGTCTCCGTAAGTGGGATCATCGTGATAACTTGCCACAATGCTGGTGATTTCCAGCGAGTCCCCAGGATACGTGAAGCGCAACTGGCACATGGCGGGTGCATAGCCTGTTGTATTGGCGCTTACATACACATTCACGGTAAATGCGGATTCCCGATTTACGGGACTGCCGGGAAATCCCCCGTCAACGGCGCTCGTGATTGTGGCGCTTTGCGCCAGGGCCAGCGTTCCCAGCATGGCCAATCCAACCGCCATTGCGAGAGAGACAAAACGCGGTTTCATCTGGTTCATGAGTAAGTATTCCCTTTCCTCCATCCCACGCAGGAATGGATTTTGATGGGAGAAATCCAGGAAGGGGATTCCCGGAAAATCCTCCGAGCAGGAAGAAAAGCAACATAGAGGAGATTCATCCCTAGGCCAATCCCCATTGGCTTGCCCAAACGATGCTGCGGGATGTGGCCGCCTCTGGAATCCAGCGGGTCGAGGACGGCCTGCTCCTCTTGTGAAATGC
Source organism: uncultured Candidatus Sumerlaeota bacterium (assembly GCA_964446285.1). Taxonomy (GTDB): domain Bacteria; phylum Sumerlaeota; class Sumerlaeia; order SLMS01; family CAYUNT01; genus CAYUNT01. Next base: position 18,463 of record CAYUNT010000033.1, read on the forward strand.
GGAGTAAATCCGCTGTTACCACCTCCTTTTTAGATACCGTTCAGTGACTGCTTGTTCAAACGGACAGATTGAAACATTTGTCTTTCCTGTGGCTAGCATTACTTGCTCATGGAAAGAACCTCTCAGACAGTGCGACCATTTCCCCTTTCCATCCCCCGGCCATGCATCCTGTTCTTTATTTCATCCCCTGGCCCGGGCCTCCTTGCGGAGTCTTGGGCTTTGTTGATGAAAATGGCTTTTCCCGTATGTGCTGCCTCCTGGTTGAAAGGAATCCACACAAATACTTACCTTTCGCCAATGCGAAGGATAGGAAACCGGATGAAGGCTGTCAAGAGAGAAGTCCCTATATGTTCCCCGAAAAATCCTCAGGCCTCAGGGGCTTGCGCGGGAGCCGGATAGCGGCATTTCCGGGAAAAGCAGAAATCCTTTGCACCGGCTTCTGGCGCGGAATTTGTTGTTACAACAACCGAATCCGCGATTCGCTCCGCAAATGGGCTGGTCTCCGGGTTCTCTCCCATTGTTACGGGCAAACCCCTAGGCGCTCCAGCCACCTCCTGCTGTTTTGAAAATTTTCAGGCGTCTTAATTATCCGCTCGAAAATGTATTCGCTATATTTCAGGGGCAAAATCGAAGCGAGGAATTCCAGCCTTCCGGGGGCGGGAGAAACCAGAAAAATGGATCAGGTTTCCGCTTCCAGCCGCCCGTAGCAAAGGCGGGTCCGGTAGTGAATGGCCACATGCCCCGCCCGTTCCCGCCTTGCATGCAAATCCCGGAGCGCCTTCTCCATAAAAGCATAATTGGCATCTCCCGGAAGGGGCGCATACGAACAAGACAGCGTGCGCCCGAGCAACCCCTCGAAATCCAGGACTTGACGATTGGCGAATTGGGCCTCGGCGGCCACCCCCGGAGAAAAAAACGCAGCCGCGCTGTCAAGTGATTCTTCTTGTCGGCGCTCGATCCGGTCGTAGTCTAGGCAGCAGCGCCGCAGAATCTCATCGTATTCGCGCATGAAGTCCGAGGCATCGGACAAGCGCCGGTTCCAAACCAGGATCACCCATCCGCCTGGCCGAAGGATTCGCGAAAACTCCCGCCTTGCCTCCTGGGGATGGAACCAATGGCCTGCTTGGGCCGCCGTCACACAATGGACGCTAGCATTCGGCAAAGGGACGGCCTCTGCGCTGCCGGCCACGCTGCGGAAACTGGGATAGCCGCCCAGCGTCCGCTCGGCAATCGCTCGCATCTCCTCGTTCGGCTCCACGGCATACGCGATATGGCCTGCTTCCAGAAGCATCCGCGTAAAAATCCCCGTTCCCGACCCAACATCCGCCACAATCCATTCGGGCGCGAGGCCGATAGTTTGGCGTAAAAAAGGAAGCAACTCCGCGGGATAACCGGGCCGCCATCGCTCGTAAAGCTCGGCGCGGCCGTTGAAACGCCGCGCGGTGGGCGGAGGCGGAACAGGTGTCTTGTGTGGGCATTGGTCATTCATGATATATGGTCAAGATATTGAGGGGCGGCTTGATTTATTCGCTGGGCGCGTTCTTTGCTTGTCGGGGCAAAGGCGCTTGTGGCAAAGGGTTTGGCCGTTGAAACTGCGCGTCTTGGCGCTCGCGGCGCTCTCGCCCTTCCTAGGTCCAGACTCCCCGCTGCCGCAAGCGATTCCGCTGGTCCGCCCGGATTTTCGCAATGACCGACACTTCCAGTTGCATCCACCCAGCCTCCTCAGGCGTCGCCGCGCCCCTGCCTAATGATGGGGCCAGGGCGCTTTTGCAGGTACGCGACCTGCAAAAATGGTTCCCTGTGCGCAAGGGCCTCTTCTCGCGCGTGGCCGGGCAGGTCAAGGCCGTGGACGGGATCAGTCTCGATGTCCACCAAGGCGAGACGGTTGGGCTGGTGGGGGAGTCGGGATGCGGAAAAACCACGGTGGGGCGGCTGATCCTGCAGTTGATCGAAGCCACGCGCGGCGACGTCCGCCTCAACGGCTCGCCGAATCTCTGCGCGCTGTCGCAGCGCCAGTTGCTCCCATACCGGCGGCGGATGCAGATGATCTTTCAAGACCCGTATTCGTCGCTGAATCCGCGCATGACCGTCGGCTCGATCATCGGCGAGGCGCTGGCGATCCACCGGCTTGCGGCGGGCGAGGCGCGGCGGCGGCGCGTCGAAGAACTTCTTGAACAAGTGGGCTTGGCGCCCGAGGCCGTTCGCAAATTTCCCCACGAATTCAGCGGCGGACAGCGCCAGCGCATCGGCATTGCGCGCGCCCTCGCCGTTGAGCCGGAACTCATTGTCGCTGACGAGCCGGTTTCCGCCCTCGATGTGTCGATCCAGGCGCAGATCATCAACCTGCTCGAACGCTTGCAGCGCGAGATGAACCTCGCCTACATCTTCATTTCGCACGATTTGTCTGTGGTTGGGCATCTGGCGCGCCGGGTTTTCGTCATGTATTTGGGGCGGATTGTGGAAGAAGGCGCAAAAACAGATGTGTTCAGCCGCCCGCTGCATCCTTATACGCGGCCGCGGCTGACGGCCGTCCCACAGCCCGCTCCCGAGCGCAAGAGCAAGCGGATCATTCTCGAAGGCGACGTGCCCAGCCCGCTCAATCCGCCGCCCGGGTGCCATTTCCATCCGCGCTGCCCCATGCGATTCGGACCCTGTGATTCGGATGCGCCGATTTTGCAATGCCCCGGCGCGGGGGGTGATGCAAACGGGACCTCCACTGGAAATGCCTCGAACGCCGCCAAGAACGCCTCTGGCGCCTCTGGAACTCCTCACCGAGTGGCCTGCCATTTGTATGACGCTCGGTTCCGGTCGCAGATTCCGGCGGAAAAGTGGGAAAAGTTCAAGAGCGCCGCCGCCGGGACGAAAGCCTCCTCTCCACTCGCCTGATTTCGACGCGAGGAATGAACGTGGCCTGCAAACTATCTCGCTCGGGAAGCCTGGGAATCGTCCTCGCCGTCTGGGCGGCGCTGGCCTTGATGCGTGCCGCCGCCCCCTCGACGCTTGCGGACAAAGACCAGCCGCGCGTGGCCTGCTATGTGCTGGATGTCGTAGATCGCGGACGCTGGATTCTCCAGTATTCCGACGGCAACGACTTCGCCACCAAACCGCCGCTCTATCCCTGGATTTCCGCCGCCATTTCGCTCTCTACGGGCAAGGTGAACGACGCCACCCTTCTTGCTCCGGCGCTAATTTTCAGCCTGCTGGGTGCGCTGACGATGTGGGGCCTGGGGCGCCATCTGGGCGTTCAGGCGGGCCGAACCGGATACTGGGAAGTGGAGCGCCCCGTCGGCCAGGAACAGGAGGACGACCGCCCTGTGGCGCTGGAGTATTGCGGAAACGCGCTCGGTTGCGTCGCGGCGCTGGTGTGGATTTTTACGTATCATATCTACCGCCTGCAATGGACGGCGCGGACGGACATGCTGGTGGCGGCGCTGACGCTGGCCGCGCTCGGGGCCAATGCGCGGCTTCAGCGCGAACATTTCGAAGGCCAATGGGGATGGCGCGGGCTGTTCTGGCTGGCGGTCGCGCTCGGGCTGCTTGCCAAAGGACCGGTGATCCTGGCCGCCGTGTATGGGGCGCTGGTGGTGGAAATGCTTGTGCGCCGCAGTTTCCGCCCCCTGACAGCGCATTGGCCGCTGCTGGGGCTGCCGCTGGCGCTCGCGGCGTTTTTCGCGTGGTTTGGCGCGGCGTGGCACGTCGGCGGCGAGGCCTTCTGGAACCGCGTCGTTAAAGGCGAATTGATCGACCACCTCGTCAAGGAAGCCGGTTCGGCGCGCGAATCGAAGAGTTACTTCTATTATCTGCCCGTGTTTGCCGGGCGGTTTGCGCCGTGGAGCCTCGTGCTGCTGGCGGCGCTTCCGCGATGGGGCCGCGAGAGGCTGCTCGGGCGCGATCATCCGTTTGCCGCGCCCGCGGCCTGGACGCTTGGGATTTTGCTCGCGTTTTCGCTGATTCGCGCCAAACGCCCCGACCACATTTTGCCCGTGTATGGCCCGGCGTCTCTGCTCGTGGGCGTGGTGATTCTCGATTGGATGCGCCAAGGCTGGGCGGCGTTCGGGTGGCGAAAAAAAGACCTGCGATGGCGCTTTTCGCCCGAGGCCGATCCGGGCATGAAGGGGCGGATGCGGATTTTTGCGCTGATTCTCGCGCTGGTGCTTTTGTTTTTCGCCGCGTATTTCCAGTTTTGGTCCGAGGGCGCGCGCACGGGCGACGGCGACCGCGCACGGCGTTTCGGATTGGCGGCGAAGGCGATTATCGAGAAAAATCCCGCGCCGCTCTATTATTTTTATCCGCAAAACTCGATAGTGCAATTTTACATGCGCACGAACGACGTTCCGCTCGAATCGAGCAATGTCGCCGAAACGCTCCATGCCATGCTGCGGGGTTTGGCGCCGGCCGATAAGGCGGCATCCCAACCGGCTGGTCCGAAATTTGTGTGGATCATCATGCGCGAGGAATCGTTGATATTTTTGCAGAAGAAACTGGGCGGCGACATCCAATTGGAAACACGGCTTCGCGGCGACGATCCCAAACGCCCATCGAACTCCTTCCTTCTCCTCCGCGCCGCGCTCGCGGAATGACAAACACCACGGCGCCAGGAAACGATGAAACTTTCCCCGAACGCGATCATTGCCATCGAAAAACTAACCCGCTATCTCCTTCTTCCCCAGGTGCGGGGAAATAAATCCGCCTTTCTTGCAAGGGCGGGCTATTCGCCAGGCAACTTTGAGCGCCTTCGGGATGATCTGCGGACCCAGATACTGACTTTGGAAGCCTATCCGGTTGAGAAGACAGAATTCGGCCAAATCTATGAAATCGCTGGTCTTTTGCGAGGTCCTAACGCGACAGAATTGCGTGTGCGAACCATCTGGATGACCGAGCATTTGACAGGCATTACGAAATTTATTACTCTCTTCTCAGCCAAGGGAGGAGGAGATTAGGCCGAGAGGATGCGCTATGGACTTTGATCTTTACACCGATGCGGCGCTTTCGCTGGACCTTCCGCAACACAGGCTGCGGCGCGGCGATATTGTTAAAATTGTGGACCGTCATCCCGGCCCGGATGGCTCCTTTGGATATTCCATTGAAGTTCTGAATGCCCTTGGCGAGACCATTCTAGTGACTGCTGTTCCCGCCGCGTTGCTCGAGCCATTGCGAGAAGATGAAATTCTTTGCGCCCGAACCATAAACGCGCAAAGATGATTCCTTTCTTTGACCTGTTTTTGTTGTTTGGCCGCAATACGGTGAAATTTCGTCATCTATCAGTCGCCCCGCGATTCATCGCGGGATTCGGCAAGCGTGAAATCCTCAAACCGTTTCAACGGTTTAGGAATGCGTCCAACCCCGCCAGAAAAACCGTTGAAACGGTTGGAGATGACAATGGCATCCTTGCCCACGGGTTAAAACCCGCGGCGAATGATAGCATTTCAGCCTCCATCTCTTATGTTCTTTTCCTTGTGCTCTTATAGACACTGTATTGGGACCTAAAACTCCACGTCCCGGCAGCGTTCTTCAAGGAAGGACGCCATCTGACGCCTTTGTTTATCGTCGAGAAATGGTCGATTCCCGCTCACAATGGCGGCACGCAGGTTTTTGGGATTCAGAACACGCAGCCCATAGGGTTCGGGTTTGGATCGGGTTGTCACAAGCCATCCAGGAAAAACCAAAATAGGTGTCACCGCGATGGGCTTGTCCTTGGCAAGGGTGTGGCCAAGGGCTTCGCCCAGCCATTCCGCGTTTCTGACGGCTTGTACGATAGCACTCTTGTCTTCATAGTCGGGAAACTTAAGGGCATGATTTTTAAAAGTGATTTCATAATCCGCCTTTCCGTCCGCCTTGATTCTTTTTCGTCGGGTTTTGGTTTCGATGGCAAACACTCCTGTGGGGGCCACTACCACGTGATCGATATTCCAGGAACCTTTGCCGGGAACGTCGTGAAAAACGAAGCATCCGTCGAGCATGAGCTTGTTGAGCTCCTCGCCCACGGCACGTTCACCACGTAAGCCAAGGCTGTTGTTGGCCCACTTTTTCAAGTCGTGGATCAATCTCCATACAACAAAGGCGCTTACGACTCCGAAAACGGCCAGAAAGAGCATTAATTCGATATATGGATGGGGAGATTTTTTTCTCCACGCCGCTAATGCCAGGAAGAGCAACCACCAGGCGGGACCGTAGATAAGCAGCAAAAGCAGATTTTGCACTATCCCGCTTTCGAGCCGTTCTATTTCCCTCCGCAAGGACTCACCTGGAGCGCGAAGGAGTTTTTCTGTAAAAGGTGCTTTTTTCTTGCGCCCTTGCAGTAAAAACCAAGTAACGACGATGGCGAAGAGGAATGCACCGGGTGCAAGAACCAGAAGAAGTCCAATAACGGTCTTCATGTTTATGTTAATTTCATTCTAAATTGTATTGGCGGCCATTTGCATGCCGAATCCGCAATCATTTTCAAATCGCCGGAAACGGAACGGGCAAAGGACCATAACACGGAGGAAGGCAACCTTATGGCTCTCGATGTGAAGAGAACATATCGACTCCGGGTCGAGGCCGCAAAGTGGGGCGAAAGTTCTGGCCGCGACACGATCGATACAGGGTACATGAAAATAAAAACGAACAAAGAAGGGCAAGGCCGAATATCTCATGTGCGTGGTTGGCATCCTTAGGCATGGTCTTTGAATGCGCCATAGGCCAAGGCGCAAAGCGTCCGGATTTGCATCTCGCCGTTGGGACTCTGCTTGCCTTGATTGCGGGGGCATCCTCTATTCTCACGCATGAAATGCGGGGATGGAGACATCGGACGGGTGGGACGCCGCGCAACATCCAACAGGGAGGCTAAAGAAACAACATCATGGCGCCGGAACTTCAAAAAATCGTGGAGGCGATCGGCATTCCAAAGGCGCAACGGCATATCTTCCTTTGCTGCGATCAGTCGAAGCCCAAATGCTGTTCGCGCGAAGATGGCCTTGCTGCCTGGGAGTATCTCAAGCGCCGTCTGGATGAACTGGGCTTGAGCGGGAAGGGCGGTGTGTTCAGAACCAAAGCCAACTGCTTGCGGGTCTGCGCGCAGGGACCCATCGCAGTCGTGTATCCCGAAGGAGCGTGGTATCATTCGTGCGGTCCGGAGGTCCTGGAGCGGATCATCCAGGAGCACCTGATCTGCGGACGCATTGTCGAGGAGCATCTCTTCGCGCTTCATCCGCTCGGGGGCGCCGCCGCTCCCCTCTCTCCTCCTCTTTCGCCTTCGCTTTCTCCTCCTCCTTCGCCGCCGTCGCGTTAGTCCACCCCCAGCTCCGCTGAGCGCAAAAAACATGTCCAGCAACCCATTCAAAATCCGTTTGCAGGAAGCCCGCGCCGCCGCCACCCGCCTGATCGGCAAGGAGTCGAACACGCGCCAGTGCCGCCAATACACGGCCGTGGTGGATCAGTTGATGCGGACGCACTTTCGCTCGACATTGCGCGCTGCGCCCAATGGCAAATCCCTTGGCGAATCGATGGCCCTGCTCGCCGTCGGCGGATATGCGCGCCGCGATCTTTCGCCGTTTTCGGACATCGATCTCTTGTTTGTCCTCGATGGCGAGCCGGGCGAGGATCACAAGGAATTCATAAAGAATTACGTATATCCCCTCTACGACATCGGCGTGTGCGTGGCGCAGGGCGTGCGCACAGTCGGGGCGTCGGTGGACGTCGTCGGCAGCGATCTCCATTCGGCGACGGCGCTTATCGAAAGCCGCCTGCTGGGCGGAAGCGCGGCGATTCACCGCGCCGTGGCGGACGGGCTGCGCAAACGCCTTCGCGATCCGCAGGCTGCGCGGTGGTTTTGCGAGTCGCTCCGCGCGGAAATCGCCTCGCGCCACGAAAAACACGGGCGTTCGATTTTTGTCCTCGAACCGCACGTCAAGGAAGGATGCGGCGGATTGCGCGATGTGCACGCGGCGTTCTGGCTCGCGTATGTTGTGTTCGGAACAACGGATTTGACGCACCTTGGCAGCCGCGGCCCGCTTTCCGCGGCGGAAACTCGCGCCCTGCTCAAGGCGGAGGATTTCCTGCTCGGGCTGCGCAATGCTCTCCACATTCTCGAAGGGCGCAAGTGCGACCATTTGACCTTCGAGCGGCAGGTGAAAGTGGCGCAGATGCTCGGATACAAGCGCTCTGAGGCGGCGTTGCCCGAGGAGCATCTGATGCGCGACTTTTTTGCCGCCGCGCAGCCCATTCAGCGGCTTTCGGGCCGGTTTGTGGAGGCCATGACCGAGCGGATCGAAAAGCGCGCGCCAGGTTCGCGCGCCTCCGCGCCGCAAGCCGCACGCGAACGCCCCTCGCCCGTGGCGCCGCCGCTTATGCGAAAAGGCGCATGTCTTTTCCTCGACGAACGCCATCGCACGGCGTTCCGCCGCGATCCTGACCTCATCATGAAAACCTTTGCGCTGGCGGCGGGAATGGGGTTGCGGGTCCACGAAGACACGAGGGATTTGATTCGCGCCTCGCTCCCTGCGATGGAACCGGCCTTCCGCTCCTCGCCCGTGAATCGCTCGCTGTTTCTGGGAATTTTGCGAGGGCCGGGATGCGTGTATCAGACCGTGCGCGACATGCACGAATGCGGCGCGCTCGCCGCTTACATTCCCGAATTCGCCGCGGTGCGCCATTTGCCGCGCATCGATTTCTATCATCAATATACTGTGGATGAACACCTGCTGCGGACGCTGCGGTTTTCGGAACTCCTTCTCGCCGGCAGTTCCGAACGCCGCGCCGGGCCGGACCCGCGAAACTTCGATCATGCCTCGCGCGTGGCGAGCGAAATCCTTCGGTGGGACCTGCTGAATCTGTCGCTTCTTCTTCACGACATCGGCAAAGGCGAGGGGCGCGGACATGTCATCCGCGGAGCGCACATTACAGAGCGCGCGGGCGAGCGCATGGGCCTTCCGCCCGCCGAACGCGACTTGTGCCGGCGCCTTGTGCTGAATCATCAGAAGATGAGCCATCAGGCGTTTCGCCGCAATCTGCAAGACCCGCGCGTGGCGCAGGAACTCGCCGAGGAACTTGAAGAGCGTGAACTCCTGCGAATGCTTTATGTCATGACGGTCTGCGACCTGAATGCCGTGGGCGACACGGTGTGGAACGATTGGAAATCCAAGTTGCTGGCTGAACTTTACGAACGGACGCTCGATGTGCTTGCGGCGGCGCGGCGTCCGCGTTTTGCACATCGCGACCGGCAGGGACTCTCCGCCGCGCAGGTGCTCGAGGCCCTCGGCCCGCAGGCGCAGGACCCGGCCTCGCAAAAGGCGCTCAAGACGTTTCTCGACTCGATGCCCGAGCGCTATGCGATTTCCACATCGCCCCAGCAGGCCGCGACTCACTTCGGCCTTGTGCGCCGTCTCTCGCGCGACGAACTGGTCCAATGGAAACTCGAAGCCGCGCCCGGGCAAATTTTCTCGCAACTTACCGTGGCGGCCTCCGACGCCCCCGGCGCGTTCGCGAACATCTGCGGCGCGCTTTCCTCGCGAGCCATCAACATCCTTGCCGCGCAGATTTATACGTCCGTCGATGGACTCATTGTCGATGTGTTCCAGGTGCAGGACCAGCGCGGACAGCCCGTCGAGGATGGGCCGTGGCTTGAACGGCTTCGCGCGAAACTCAATCGAGTGCTGGCGGGCAAGCAGCCTCCGCCCTGGAAAGACGATGTGAAGTCTCAGAATACGCGCCGCCTGCCGGATGTTTTCACGCCCGACCGGCTGGCCGTGCGCCCGGCGACGGTCGAGTTCAATAACTCCGCTTCGGCGCATCACACTGTGATTGAAATCAAGGCGCACGACTTTCCCGGATTGCTCCATGCTGTCACGCAGGTGATGTCGAAACAACGCCTGAATATCGACCTCGCCCTGATCGCCACCGAGGCCTACCGCGTGGTGGACGTGTTTTACGTGACCGACTGGGATAACAACAAACTCGAGGATGAACGCCAGATTGAGGCGCTGCGCAAGGAACTCCTTCAGGCAATTGCCGCGCCGGGAGCGGGAGAGGGGAAAGGATGAGGGGGGAGTTGGGAGCGATGCGGGAAGAGTTGTGGGTTGTGAGTTGTGGGTTGTGGGTTGTGAGTGGTGAGTGAAGAAGTGGGCAGTGGACAGTGGGCAGTGGGCAGCGAAGCAAGTTGAGAGTTGTGGGTTGAGAGTTGTGAGTTGTGAGTGAAGAGTTGCGGGCAAAGAAATGTATAGCGGGGGCTGGCTGAAAATTATGGACAAGTCAGGCTCCAGAGTCCCTTGCGTCCCTTTTGTCCTTTTGGTCCTTTGGGCCGCTTTGGTCCATTTCTCCGGATTCCCCGCCGCGGCGCAACCGGCCTCTTCTGATATTGCGCCTTCTCCAACCGCCCTTTCTATCGGGGCAATTTTCGAAGCCCCCTCTACCCCCGCCCCAACTCCCAAGCCCCAACTCACA
>CAYUNT010000034.1:0-28832 GCA_964446285.1 uncultured Candidatus Sumerlaeota bacterium
CAGAATCTCCGCCCTCGTTCCAAGATCATAATGCGGGTGCGCCTCGGCCGAAGAGGCGGGGGATGGGGCGGAAGATGCAGGGCCGGGAGACGATGGAGAAAAAGCGGAGATGGGTGGGTCCTCCGCAATTGCCCCGCCGCCGATGCTGAATACCCGGCGCGATGCCACGGCAGCGCCCGCGCCGTCCAGCGCCTCAAATAACATTCCGAGCGGACGTGGCGGCAGTTCCTCGCCCGGTTTCCAAACGATTTCCGGGACGAGCGGGGCGAGGGCATCGCGGAGGGCGGCGTCGGTCAGATGGCCACGGCCCGTAGCGGCCAAACTCCCATATAGAGTGACGCGAATGCCCGGCGCGCCGGGAAAATCCCTCCGGAAACGCTCCGCCGCAAGGCGCGGCGCCATGGTGTGGCTGCTCGAAGGTCCAGCGCCGATGCGATAGAGTTCCCGGATTGATTTCATTCGGTTTTTCCTTTCCTTGCGCGGTTTATGAACCCGCCTTTTCGCCCGGAGATGGATCGTCAGAATGCTTCGATGGGCCGAAAACATTGATGACATCAAAGGTTCCGTCGCCGCGCCGCAAGCGCACAGGCACCTCATAACCGCCAATCACCGAGTCGTGCGGAATGCGGCTGAGGTCGCCGTCGAAAATCCAGCGAACCGGTCCGCCGCTGCCTGGTTCGGGAGGCGAGAGCGCGCCAAGCCCCTCTACCGCGATGGCGGGGAATCGCTGTTTTTCATCGGTGGAAAAACGGAATTGAAACGGCGGCCCGATCGACGATTTGCGCCGGAGCGGAACCAGATAGCGCGGTTTTGCGCCTTTGGCCGGAGAATTGACACCGACGACCTCGCCCGCTTCGCCGCGCTGTGCCTCGCCTCCGGCCGCATAATACGCCAGCGCTTCGAGCAAGACAGCGTCGTTGCGCATCGCCGGAGCCAGGCGCAGGCCGCTGCTCGCCGCGACGCCTTCACTGCCCCCGCCTTGGCTCCCCCCCTCGCCGCCGCCTGCCGCAGTCTCGGCAAGGTCTTTGTCCATGCGCGATAAAATGCCCGCCAGAGCGGCCATTTCCTCCAGGGCTTGTGTGCGGTCGAGACTGTGGAACGTCCGCCGGATAAACGTGAAACTGATTGCCGCGAGGATGATCACCGTCGCGCCAATTACTACATAGGTTTTCCATTCCTCGCGATTGCCGATCATGCTTCGCGTGGTGGAAATTCCCCCTTCCGTTCCGGCGGGTTTGCCCGCGCCGCCTTTGCCTTGCGGCTTTTTACCGCCCGAGGCGGTGCTGGCGGGCCGTCCGCGAGGAACCACGATCCGCGGCCGGTCTGGGGAAGACGCCTGGCGCTGGAAAAACTGCTGGGGAGGGCCTTTTCGTGACATTGGAGGAACAAACCCCGAAGTCGAATGGGAATGCGGCAGAACAGTGGCGAATTCAAACGCCATACTGAACAGGAAAAATCTTACCCGGAACCTGGTGACGCTTTCCAGCCCGATTCTCAAACGCCGATTTCTTTAGGCGTGTCCATCGGCGGGTGCGACCTTGCGCTATTTGGGAAAAAGCGAGTCTATGGCCCAGCGTCCGCCGCCGCGGCGCAAGACCCATGCCGCCGCGCAGATCAGCGCGGCATTGCGGGCCAGCGAAGGCCATCCCACGGGACCCTGGCCGAGCGCGCCAAAACATCCGCAACTAATTGTCATGCCGCTCAGCACCGCCCAGGCGAGGGCGCCCGTGAAGGCGGCGAGCAATCCTATCGCAACCAACGCCGCCGCGCGCGAAAAAACGCCCAGCGCCAGGCACGCTCCCGCCACAATTTCCTGCCAGATAAAGAAAAACGCCAGTGCTGCCACCCACGAAGTCGGAACCATCCCAAAGGCGTCTATCGAAAGCGCGAATGCCTTGGGCGAACGCATTTTCAGCGTTGAGGCGAGCAGCAGCGATCCTCCAACGGCCAATCGGCACAGCAAAAGCGCCAGCGACGATTGCGCCGCGAGCAAAATGCAGCTGAGCAACCCCTTTCGCTGTTCCCCGTGCCGCGAACTTTGGTCCTGCGGACCTTCATTATGGGGAGCCTGACGCCGCTTAAGTTGATCCTCCGAGGGCAGAGGCGGGGCCTTGGATTTTGCCGATTCCTCCGCGCCCTTTCGCGGAGATGTTTGTGGAAAATCCTTCATATTATTTGAATCACGAGATCCGTTCAGCAGAGATAACCGCGCTTGCCGCATCGCCGCCTGCATTGCGGCCAATCGCCAAGCCAAACGGCTTTCTAGGAAATCTGCTCAGCCGCCGTCAACCCCAGCCGAGCAAAAGGCACATGGATGCCAATTATTTCGCCCCTGTCTTTTTCCGCTCACGCGCTTTGGTTGGGTGCATTCTGGCACTTTGCGGATGGCCCACGCAGGGGGGAATGTGTTGCGCAAGAAGTCTGAAGGCAGGAGGTCCGAAGGTGAGAGGTCCAAAGGCAAAAGGTCCGAAGGGCCGGTTTCAATACAGCCCAGGTCGGAGCGAAGCGAAGGCCTGGGATTGGGCAAATCCTCTATGAATCCGAGCTCCGAAGGAGCGGATTCAAAACGTGGCGAAATCTCTTGTCTGTTTTGATGCCGCTTGCCCTTCCGCTCCTGGGGGACACCATGTACCTGTGTATTACCTGAATTGCCGGATCGTTGTCTTGACGTTTCGGCGGGAGAGGGAGCACAGTAATTGCTTGTGCCGGGGCAGCGAATGCCGCGCGCGCCTGATTGAACCCGATTCGCCGGAGCGTTTTACTCGCTTTTTTCGCTTGTCCCAGGCGCGATTCCAAATCCGAAATGAGCCGTTCCCATGCTATCCGATGCCATTCAGATTCTTGCCGCGATGAAGACGAAAACCGAAGAAAATCGGAGGTATCTTTGACCTCGATAGCCGAAAATCGCGCCTTCAGGAACTTGATGCACTGACGCAGCAACCGCAATTCTGGGGTGATCAGACGGGCAGCAAGGCGGTGATGAAAGAGATTAAACGCCTGAAATCCGTGATCGGACCTTGGGATGCGCTGGCGAAAAACATCGGAGACACGTTGGAACTGGCCGAGCTCCTTAAAGAGGAAGGGACTCTGGAGGGGCCGGATGTGGAACAGATCGAGCGGGAGGCGCGTGAGATTGAAACACGCGCGCATGATCTCGAATTCCGCTCGATGATGAGCGACGAAGCCGACATCCTCAACTGCTTCATAAACATTCACCCGGGCGCGGGCGGCACCGAGTCGCAGGATTGGTCGCAGATGCTCCTGCGCCTGTATTTGCGCTGGGCGGAGCGCCACGGCTTCGAGGTGCATGAACTCGATCTCGACGACGGCGAAGTCGCTGGGATCAAGAATGCGACAATTCATGTCATCGGGGAATATGCATATGGCTACTTGAAAGGCGAAACGGGCGTCCACCGGCTGGTGCGCATTTCGCCATTCGACGCCAATGCGCGCCGCCACACGTCGTTTTCGGCCGTGTATGTGTCGCCCGAGGTGGATGAATCCATCGAGATCGAAGTTAACGAAAAGGACATCCGCCTGGACTCATTCCGCGCGGGCGGGAAGGGCGGCCAGAAGGTCAATAAAACCACAAGCGCCGTGCGAATCACGCACTTCCCTACAGGCATTGTGGTGCAGTGCCAGAACGAGCGCTCGTGGCATCAGAACCGCGAGATGGCCTTCAAGGTTCTCCGCTCGCGATTGTATGAATATGAGCTAAAACGGCGCCGCGCGGAACTGGACAAACTTGAATCGCAAAAGGCCGACATCAATTTTGGCTCGCAAATCCGCAACTATGTTCTGCATCCATATCAGCTTGTGAAAGACCTGCGGACGGACGTGGAGACGTCAGACACGCAAGGCGTTCTCGACGGCGAAATCGACGAATTCATCGAGGCGCTGCTCAAGCAAGGGATGAAGTCGGTTAAGTAGAGTTGTGAATTTTGGGTTGCGAGTTGTGAGAAAGAAAGTGGGCAGTGACCAGTGGCAAGGGGAAAGTTATGAGTTGCGAGTTATGAGTTGCGAGTTGCGGGCAGCGGATTGGGAAAACGGGTTAGGAGTGCGATGCCTTGGGATGACTTTGCAGTTGGGCATTTATCCATAGTTCGATTTCCGGGGCAGGCGCTGGTTTCTGGAAGTAGAAGCCCTGGACAAAATCACATCCAAGATGCCGCACTTTTTCGAGCTGGGCTTCTTCTTCCACGCCTTCGGCAATAACTCGCAGGCCAAGATTGTGGCCCAGCGAGACGACAGAACGCACGATTTCCATGCTCTTTGACTCTTGTTCGATGCCCAGGATCAGGGAACGGTCGATCTTGAGCGCATCGAGCGAAAACTGCCGCAAATACGATAGCGAAGAATACCCGCTCCCAAAATCGTCCACAACCAGGCGCACGCCCAGCCGGTGAAGAACTCCCAGCACTTCCGTGGTATATTCAGGGTTTTTCATAAGGGAAGACTCGGTCAATTCAAGCCACAACATGCCTGGTTCCGTGGCGGCCTCGCCCAGCGCCTTTTGCACCTTATCCACGAGCAGGGGGTCCGTGAACTGGCGCATGGAAAGATTGATGGCGATTGATATTGGGCAATTGGCAGGCAAACGCTGGCGCCATGCACGCAACTGTTTGCACGATTCTCTGAGCACCCAGGTTCCCAGAGGGACAATCAGGTCCGTATCTTCCGCGATGGCTATCAGCTCGCCCGGGGTGAGCAGGCCCAGTTGCGGATGACGCCACCGCAAGAGAGCCTCCAGCCCGATTTCATTGTGGCCATTGAGCGGCATGATTGGCTGGTAATGCATTTCGAGTTCGCGCCCTTGGAGGGCGCGGCGAAGACCGCTTTCCAACTCGAGCTGGTGGATTGTCTGCTTGTGCATTGCTTCATCGAAAATGGCGCTTAATCCCCGCCCGAGAGCCTTGGCTCGATACATGGCAATTTCCGCGTTGCGAAGCAGACCCTCAGCCTGTTCCTCCTTGGGGGATCCGAAGGCCACTCCGACGCTCGCGGTCACATGCAGACTGCGTTCCTGAATCCAGAATGGCTGTTCAAGCACCTCGTGGATTCGGTCGGCCAGGCGCAACGCGGCGCTTTCGCCAGGGATGTCGTCGAGCAGGATAACAAACTCATCCCCGCCGGGGCGCGCGATTGTATCGCCGGGGCGGAGAAGCGAAGCAAGGCGGTGGCCAATTTCCATCAGCAAGCGGTCTCCGGCGGAATGGCCCAGGCTGTCATTCACATTCTTGAAGCGATCCATGTCCGCCAGGAGAATGGCGAATTGATATTTCTCGCGCCCTCGCGCCCGCTCCAGGCATTGCCCAATGCGGTCCATCAAAAGAGTCCGGTTGGGCAAATCCGTCAGGCTGTCGTGGAAAACATGGCGGACGATGCGTTCTTCGGCCTGTTTGCGATCTGTCACATTGCGCACAATCGCAAGAACGCGGTTCTGGCCGCATGGAACGACCCGGGCCTCAAAATAGGCCAGCTTTCCCCGAATGCGCAGTGGATATTCGATAACCTGCATTTCCCGGGTTTTCAAGGCGCGCTCCTGCGCCAGCGCATGAATTCCCGCCAGGCTTTCTGGAAAGATTTCCCGGAAGTTTTTGCCCAGAAACGACTCGGCTGGCATGAGGAGGTCCTCTTCGTTGCGAGCGTGATAGTCCAGGAATACGCCATCCGCGCTCATTAAAAACATCATGTCCGGCAGGGCATGGAGCAAGGCGCGGTTTCTTGCCTCGCTCTCACGCAGGGCATCGTCCGCGCGCGCCGCGTCCAGCGCATTGGTCAGTATTTCTCCGACAATTTTCAGCAGCGCCACCACATCGTCCGGCCATGTTTTCTCTCTGCGAACCGCGTCGAATCCCAAAAATCCAACCAGGTTGCCGCGCGTGATCATTGGCACAGCAACCAGGGAATGCACACCTTGCGCTTCGAGCATTGCTTTTTCCGTGCTGGCCTCCGCGGGCATTTGCGGCACGCGCGGAATAAGGATGATTCTGCCTGAGCGCAATTGGCTCATCCACCAGGGAATGGATTTTACCGGAATATCCTGAAGATTTTCTTTTTGCGGCTCGATGCCTTCCGCGCACCATTCGTGCGTGTTGCCGATAGATTCTCCGCCAGGCAGAATGTCAAAAATATAACTCCGATCCGCCTGGACAAAGGCGCCAATTTTCGCGAGCGATTGTTCGATTTCCGCATCCAGTTGCTCCTCGGGAACGGAGATGAACCGGGTGGAAATAGAGGTAATTAAACGCTCGAATTGTATTCGGTAGCGAAGGGCTTCTTCCGCCTTTTTGCGGTCGCGGTCCTCAATATGCAATGCAATCAGGTCGGCAACAGAGCCAGCGAATTCCTGCTCCGCCAGGGTCCACTTGCGAGCGGGTCCGATATGTTCATGGCACACAACACCCACAACACGCCCGCCAATTCGAATCGGCGCGTCCATGAGGGCGCCGATTCCCAAAGGTATGAGATAATCAGCACTGAATTCCTGAGTTCGCGGATCGTTTGGCGCATCCGAAGCCACCAGAGCGCGTTCCGATTCCAGCGCCTTAAAATAGGTGGGGAAAGAATCCACTATCAGGTCGGGCGCATGGGTGTGTTCCTTGACTCCGGAATCGAACAGGTCCCTGCCAACAAGACGGGTGTGATCGTCTGAAAAGAACCAGACGCCAACTCGCTGCACTTCGATGGTGCGGGCGGCCATTTCCGTGAGTTGATGAATAATATCATCGAGGTTGCCGCTTTCGCGCAGCGTGCGCAGGGAAAATTCCGCCAGGGCGGGGACTTGGCGGCGCAGACGGTCGTCATTCTCCCGCATGGTCCGAACTTCCTCGCATTCGAGGCGCGCTTCTTCCAAACCCTGCAAAGTATGATTTATGGATTCGCCCAGTTGGCCCAGTTCATCACTGCCTTCCGCTTCTACGCGGCCAGAAAAGTCGCGCTCGCGCGCGATGCGTCCCAGACCCTCGCTCAGGCGCGCCAGGCGCGCGAGCACGAGCCGTTCGAGCAGCCCAATTCCCAATACTCCAAACAGCACGCCAATGGCCGCCAATAGAAGGAGGTAAGACCAGAAGGTGGTCCGGCCTTCTATGTAAATGGCCGGAGTTCTGCTGGCCATCAGCAGGAGGGCGGGCTTGTCCTCCACGTCGCGAATTACACCAAACCCGCTCACCTCATTTGGCGTTACGGGAAGGATAAGGATCGATTCGCGCCCTTTCAGCCGGTTCAAAATTTCCTCGTCCATATTCAATGGCGGGCTGGCGAAAGGAAAACCCCGGAGCGATATCCGCATCGCCTGGCCCGCGCGCTGAACCTCATCATCGTCCACCCATCTCCCCATGACAAAAATACCCCGGGGCGGCCCCTTCTTTTTGGAGGTCAGAATCGGGCAGGCGGCTAGCATCGCCGTCTTGTTGTGAACAGATAACAAACCAGAAAATGCGTTGTTGGCTGCCCCCTTGGAGCGCCGCAAGAGCGCGCTATGAACAGCGCGAATGATCGCTTCCTCCGCCTCTTGCGGTTCTCCTTCCCTGGTTGCGCTATCGAATTGAAGCGCTCGGACGCTTGCGAAGGATTGGTCGAAAAGTATCACGAAATTGACATGGAGGTCCAGAAGCGTTGCGCCTGAAAGGTTGGATTGAATAAACGTTTCATCCCGGCTTTGCAAAAATGCGTAGGTATCGTCCCAGTTGGCATAGTCCTTTGTCGTAGCCATCAGGTTTTTCTGTTCGATAGAAAAGTATTCAAATACCTGCCCTACGGCATATCGCATCTCCTGTTCTTCCAGGTTGGCGAAACTGCCCAGCAGAACTTGGCGGGAGATAAAATACAGCCCCACGCCCAGAATGGCCAGGGCCGCAACGAATATCACGAACGTTTTTCTGCGCAGACTCACAACCGGCGCCTCCGCCTGTGTCCGGTGTGCCAATTGGCCAAAGGGAAATGTCTGAGCGAGGGGGAAGCCGGGATCCTTTCATAGATCCATCTCAAATCATGCTTATAAATCACTGAGGGGGCGCCACGCAAGACAGGATACATTCAATTCCGCGAATTTTGCAGGAATTTTATCTTTATGGCATATTGGGGAACCCGCAAAAACGCGTGGCAGGCTCTTTTCTTTCATCTTGCGTGCCTTGTGCCGCCTTTCCCGTTGACGCCCCCAGGCGCGCCCTCTAGCCGTTTTGAGTGAAACGGCCTTTGCGCCTGACCGTATCGATTTCCGCGCGCCTGGCGGCGCCGCTTAATGGAAAGGGATGCACCTCGTGGAACTCAATTGGATCGACTGGGTGGTCATCGTTGCCTATTTTGTGATCTCGCTTGCGGTGGGTCTGTATTACAGCAAACGCGCCGGATCGAGCCTTGTGGAGTATTTCATTTCGGGACGCTCACTGCCCTGGTGGGTGGCGGGCACCTCGATGGTGGCGACGACATTCGCCGCCGACACGCCGCTGGCCGTGACAGGCCTGGTGGCCAAATTCGGCTTGGCGGGCAACTGGTTCTGGTGGGCGATGGCCGTCGGCGGAATGCTGACTGTGTTTGTGTTTTCGCGCCTGTGGCGGCGCGCCGAGGTGCTCACCGACGTGGAATTGATCGAGATGCGCTATAGCGGGCGCCCCGCGGCTTTCCTGCGCGGATTTCGCTCGATTTATCTCGCTCTGCCCATCAACTGCATCATCATGGGCTGGGTGACGAGCGCGATGGTAAAGGTGCTCAAGGTGACGGTATTTGCCGGTTCCGCCGCGGCGGCATCGGGAGACAAAGACCTTCTCATCATCGCCGCCTGTCTGATCGTCGTGGGGATTTACAGCGCGCTTTCGGGGTTGTGGGGCGTTGCCATTACGGACTTTATCCAATTCATCATGGCGATGGGCGGATGCATTCTGCTGGCGGTTCTTGCCGTGCGGCGCGTTGGGGGAATGGAAGCGCTGCAATCGCAAGTGGCCACGAATTTCGGCAGCGGCGATCAGGCGTTTCGCTTTTTCCCCGATTTCTCCCAATCCGGGGCATGGATGCCGCTTCAGATGTTTCTGATCTATCTGTTCGTGATTTGGTGGGCCTCGTGGTATCCGGGCGCCGAGCCGGGCGGCGGCGGATACGTGGTGCAGCGCATGGCGTCGTGCAAGGACGAACGCCATTCGCTGCTGGCCACCTTATGGTTCCAGGTGGCACATTACTGCGTGCGCCCGTGGCCGTGGCTTCTGGTAGCGTTCGCGGCGCTCGTGATGCATCCCGAACTGCGAACCAACTGGATCAAGGACCCCGGTTACGATCCGGGAATTGGCTTCCCGATGCTGATGCGCGACCTGCTTCCGGCGGGGTTGCGCGGATTGCTGCTTGTGGCGTTTTTTGCGGCGTTTATGTCCACGCTGGCCACGCAGATCAACTGGGGCGCATCGTATTTGGTGAGCGATTTTTACAAACGATTTGTGCGGCCGGACGCGAGCGAGAAACAGCTGGGCAAGATGTCGCGCTGGGCCACAGTGCTGATGCTCGTCTGCGGCGGCGCCACTGCGCTGTGGATGGTCAAGGCGAACGTCTCGGTCGATGCGGCCTGGAAATTCCTGGCGGCGCTCGGGGCGGGCGCGGGGGCCGTGTTTATCCTGCGATGGTTCTGGTGGCGCATCAACGCCTGGTCCGAAATCGCGGCGATGGTGGCCTCACTCGTGTATTTTGTGTTTTTCAAGGTGCTAGGATTTGTTTTGGTGAAAATTGGCGGTCCGAAAGCCCTGCCCGCGGTGCTGGCGACCGATGAGTATCTGCTGGCGCTTGTGGCCGCGCTCACCGTGCCTACGTGGCTGGTGGTTACATTCGTTACGCGCCCCGAGCCGATGGAGACTCTCAAACAATTCTTCCGCAAAACGCGCCCCGGGGGGCCGGGATGGGGTCCGGTGGCGCGCCAGCCGCCCGATGCGAAGGGCGACCAAAACCTGGGTCTTTCGATTGCGTGCGCTCTGCTGGGCATTGCGCTTGTGTATTTTACCCTGCCCGGCCTTGGGTATTTGCTGTTTGGCCAGTATGGAAAAGCGATCGCATGTCTTTGTGGTTCTGTAATCTGCGGCGCGGGGATTGTGTTCCTGCTCAACCGCAGTTGGAAAGAAATCGCGCGCTAGGCGGCGGCAAATCTGCTGTCAATTATTGAGCACTTGCAGCTTTTTTCGGAGAAGTTTTATGGCCGACGTGTTTTCTAAAAGAAAACGCTCGCAGGTAATGTCGGCCATCCGGTCGAAAGGCAACAAGGACACTGAGATTCGGCTCGCCGCCATTTTTCGCGCCCACAAGATAACTGGCTGGCGGCGGAGCCAAAATCTGCTTGGGAAGCCCGACTTTGTATTCCGAAGGGAACGTCTAGCCGTATTTGTGGATGGCTGCTTTTGGCACGGCTGCCCCAAACACGGCCGGAAACCGGATTCCAACCGCGACTACTGGCTTCCCAAACTTGAGCGCAACCGCAAACGGGACGCGGAGGCGGGTCGCGCGCTTCGCAAGAAAGGCTGGCATGTTTTAAGGATTTGGGAGCATGATCTTCGGCGGGAAGAATGGGTGGCCGGGCGAGTGCGCCGGGCACTGAATGCAGGCTGAGGGATGCGGCAGATTATCATGTTCTGATGTAGAGCGAGCAGCCAATGAATTTTTCGGCAATCGAGATTTGCGCTGGCGGTGGCGGCCAAGCCCTTGGTTTGGAGATGGCCGGTTTCTGCCATGAAGCTCTTGTGGAATATGAACCACACTTCTGCGCCACGCTCCGTGCGAACCGCCCGCATTGGAATGTGCTTTTGAAGGATATAAGAGAATTTCAATGTGAGGAATATGCTGGCATTGATTTGGTGGCCGGTGGTGTGCCCTGTCCTCCGTTCAGCATCGCAGGCAAGCAGCTGGGCGCGGAAGATGACCGGGATATGTTTCCGGCGGCGCTCGACATCGTTGCGCGAATCCGCCCGCGCGCTGTTATGTTTGAGAATGTTCCCGGACTGGCGGCGGCGAAGTTTGAAGAATACCGCCAAAACCTGATGGCCCGGCTCTGCAGGCTCGGATATAGCCCCGCATGGAAAGTACTTCAGGCCGCGCACTATGGCGTCCCGCAGCTCCGCCCGCGTTTTGTGCTGGTGGCGCTCCGTACGCGCGAGGCCGAATTCTTCCGGTGGCCCGCGCCATCCCTGGCATTTCGCACAGTTGGCGAGACTCTTGTGGATTTGATGAGCGCAAACGGCTGGCCCGGAGCGGGTTATTGGGCGCGCAAGGCGGCGGGAATCGCGCCAACTCTTGTTGGCGGATCAAAGAAGCACGGCGGGCCAGACCTTGGCCCCACCCGAGCCAAGCGCCAATGGCGCGAACTGGGAGTGGATGGCATGGGCATTGCCGACAAGGCGCCGGACAAGTCGTTTCCGAAGGACGGACTGCCCCGCCTGACCCTGCGCATGGCCGCTCGAATCCAAAGCTTCCCCGATACTTGGGCTTTTATGGGCGGCAAAACGATTGCTTACCGCCAGATTGGAAACGCGTTCCCGCCGTTGCTGGCCAGCGCGATGGGTATGGCCTTGCGGCGGGCGCTTGCACACCAAATCTATACGGCTGTCGAAAAAAAGGTTTTCGCGGGAGTTAGCGAGCCATAAGCATGACTGTGGGGGATAACAATGCAGGGAAAGAAATCCTCAAAAAGAAAAATACTGGAATTCCTGCTCGCCAACAAGGGACGCGTCATTGAAAGCCGTGAAATTCAAGAGGCATCCGGATGGGTGGCGGAATGGGCACGGCGTGTCAGAGAACTCAGGGATGAAGAAGGCTATCAAATCTTGTCACATAAGGATCGAGCTGACCTGAAACCTGGCCAGTATTTAGTTGAAACGGAAAAGCGCCGTCCATCTTTTCATCGCGATATTTCCAAAGAAACGCGAGCAGCCGTTTTGGAGAGGAACGGATACACCTGCCAGATGTGCGGGGTGGCGGCAGGGGATCCGGACCCGTATCATTCGGGCCGTTCGATACGTCTGACAATGGGGCATATCATCGACAAGTCCAAAGGCGGAGATGATTCCCTGTCGAATTTGCGCGCGGTTTGCACAAACTGCAATGAAGGGCTGCAAAACGCGGCCCTTCCCAAGCCAGACAGAATCTGGCTCCTGGCTCAGGTCCGCCGCGCGACGATTGACGATCAGAAGGCCGTCCTCGACTGGCTTCTTCGCAAATTTGGCGGCGGGCAAAAGTAAAGCCGCTCCATCACCTGCGTGATTTTGTTCGATTCGCATGGCTGATCTTGGTCCGCTTGCCAACCTTCCGCCCGTCATGCTAGTCAGTAAGGGAGTGGGGAGCGGAAAGGGAAGGAATACGCCAAGGCGTTGTCTTTGGAGGGATTATAGAGGCATGAAGGTCTTCAACAACAGGTGGATGCGCAATTCTCTCAGGTCCTCTTTTGCTCCAAGGCGGCTGGCACAAGGGGCAATCGTTGCCGCTATGTTCGCTGCATCTTTGCCGGCTTCCGCGCTGGGACAGCAAGCGATTGGGGGGCAATCCACAATCTCCGCGGCCGCCCCGTCCTCTTCCGCCGCCCCGTCCTCTTCCGCCGCGCCTTCGACCGCCGCTTCTTCCGCCGCCGTTTCCGCCGCCTCCTCCTCCGTTGCCCCCGCGGCTTCGAATGCCGCTTCCAATCCCTCCGAAGATGCCGCTGCTGCCTCCGCCAATCCGCGCGAAGTGCTTTTGCAAAACGGCATCAATTCCGATACGGCGGCTATGCTGGCGTTTCTCGAACGCGGCTACAGCGAAGCCATGCTCGCGCGCGGACTCCCCGCCGAACCCCGCACCCGCACGCAATTGATCAACTACATCCTCCAGATTTTTGGAGAAACCCGCCCGCCCGAGGTTGTCGAACCGGTCATCCGCCTTGCGCGGCGCGAATTCCCCGCCGGTGTGCGCCAGGTGATCCGCATGGACACGGACGGACTGGATGCGACAATGATTATGCAGGAGCGCGAGCGCCTCGAACGCGTCGTGGTTTTCAACGCTGTTGTGGCCTTGGGCTGGATTGCCGACTCGCGCGCCATCCCCGCCATTCGCGAGGTGATGCAAAAGGAATCCGCCAGCGGCTTCACCACGCAGGGTGCCATCGCGCTGGCCATGATGGGCGATTCGGGCGGGTTGCCGGGCGTTGTGGAACTCCTGCGCAAGAGCTCGCCCGACGAACAGGCCGGGGCCGCGCGCGCGCTTTATACGATCACGGGCCGCTATTATCCATTTTCGCCTTCGATTTCCAAGGCCCGTGCCCGCGCCACGCTCAAGGACCTCGATGAGTGGTGGAAAATCGCCGGCGTGGATTACAAACCGATTCCGGCGGAGGTTCGCGCTCGCCGCGCCGCTCCATATCCGCCGCCCCAGCCCGCGCCCGATCCAAACAGCATTCGCGCTCTGCTCGTGGCGGCGGCGGACATCGAAGGGGATTATGCCACATCATTCCAGGCGCGCCAGTTCATCGTCGAGCGCGGCGGCCAGGCGCTCCCCGAACTTGAAACCGTGGCGCTCGATCC
Organism: uncultured Candidatus Sumerlaeota bacterium; assembly: GCA_964446285.1. Lineage (GTDB taxonomy): Bacteria > Sumerlaeota > Sumerlaeia > SLMS01 > CAYUNT01 > CAYUNT01. The sequence goes on from CAYUNT010000034.1 coordinate 13,515, forward strand.
GATGGAGGATTTGCTGATTCGCCGGACGGCCATGCGCCTTCACGTGTATATGGCGCGCCAGGATTCGAAGAAACTCTTGCGCAAACTCAAAAGCGACGAGAATCAGCCAGTGGCCGATCTTGCGCGCTCACTTCTGAAGAGCATCGAAGAAAATCGGTAGGCGAGGAACGGATTTTACCACGAAAAATACGAAAAGAACGAGCAATGGGGAATCCAATTTTTCGTGTTTTTCGCGGTAAAAAACCCGCCTTGTTGCCCGCTAGCGTTTGCGCCCATATTTGCCCATGATCTGGCCTTCGCCGGCGATGCGTCCTTGCATGGCCTTTAATAAATCCGCCTTTGTGGCGCCGGGCGCGAGATCGAGCATCTGGTTTAGCGCGTAAACTTTGAAGAAGTAACGATGCAGGGTTCCAGGCGGCGGACATGGCCCCCCATAGCCGATTCGCCGGAAGTCGTTTGTGCCCTGACGCGCGCCGCTGGGCAGGGTTTTTTCGGGCGGCACGTTTTCCGCCAGATTGCGCGCGTCCGCGGGCAGGTTCCACAGCACCCAATGAACCCAAACGCCCACGGGCGCGTCGGGATCATCCACGATCAGGGCGAACGCGCGGATGGATTCCGTGGACGGAACGTCCCAGGCCAGGGGCGGCGACACATTTGCCCCATCGCATGTGTATTTGGCCGGAATCGTTTCGCCCTCCTTGAATGCCTGGCTGGTGACTGCGATTTTCATAGGTTCCCCTTTCCGGCGCTCAGCGCCTTGTGGAACGCCCGCCCATACGCAAACCGCCGCTGCCATTAACACCGCGAACGGCGCTGAGGCTGACATTGCTGTCCGGACGATTTGCCTGCGGTTCATGGCCAACCGCTCCCATTTGAAAATACTGCACCACGCCAATAGATATATTCCCATAATTCGCCGTGCGTGTAAAGGAATGTTTTTGCGCGGCGGATGACTCTGGAAGAGTCAAACCTGTTCTTCACCAACTTTCCCTTCGCGCGTTTCAGAGCCACCGAACGCAGCGACACGCCCAAAATGCGCCAGGTTCCTCTTCTTGGGGTGAAACGACCTGCCAGTCATTCTATCATGGATAGCAATTCCATGTAAGGGAAGCCTGGGTTGGGTGTTCGGGATACAGGGATATTCCCCAACCTCCTCCTGGCAGCGGAGAGCGGAACAGCGGACCGGATCCAACGCTGTTGGAAGAAACGATCTGGCGATCGCCCGAAAGCGGATCAATGCCAATGACCGTATTGTTGCCTGCTGCATATAGAGTGCCGTCATATCCGATTTCGACATCGCTGCTGGAAGGCAGGGCAGGCCCGCTCCCACGACCGCCTGTGAATGCTCCCGAGACCAGCGTCACAGCGCCCGTCAGCGGATTCACTTGATAAAGAGCCGGATAATCACCAGCAAGCAGATAGGCCAGGAGCATGTTATCCCAGTTAATCGCCAGCCCGGAAAGATTATAAAGCGAGGCGATCAGGGTGCGGTTTCCGGTTGCAGGATCCACAAGCATAGGTCCCTTGCTTGAGGCCACGTAGATCGAACCGGTTGACTGAACGGCCGCATCAAGACCGGAAATGGGTGTTGGACCGGTTCCAATGATGTCAGAGGAAATGATTTGCCGGTATCCCGTTGCCGGATTTAGGAGAATAACCTCCGACAGGCTCGTGCTGGGGAAGACAAGATTGCCGTTTTCGTCCAAATCAGCGTGCCTGGCGTTCTTCCATTCCGGTCCCAACCCGTCGTTGGTGGCCGCGATGATGGTCCGATTACCGGTTCGAATATCCACGCGGAAAATTCGACCGGTTTCGATCGTCGGAGCATCGAAGAGATACAAAGTATCCGGGGCCTTCCAAATCAGCCCGGCGGTGCAAAAGAAAGGAGGTCCTTCTCCGCGCCGCCAATCCGAAACCACGGCTCGGTTTCCGGTCACGCGGTCCACGCATAGAATACCGAGTCCATCGCTTATGCAGATCGAATTGCCCCATTGGTTTTTGTTAATCACGTTGATATGACAGTGATTTCCTGTAAGCGACTGGCTATCGGCGGTTACGGTGAAGGAGAATATATCCTGAGCGTTCGAGAAGCCCGCATGGCGATAGGAGATGCGCCCCATATTAATATCCTCCTGGGTAAACGTGTTATCCAGGGTGGTCATTGCCGTTCCGTTTCGCATAAGGGTTCCGTGCAAAGGCAGCGCGACAATCGAATACTGGATGGCAGAAGGCGGCGTGTCACTATCGAGAACATGCAGCTGCCGTTGCGTAAGGGCGGCGGATTCGCCGCGAAGGACAGTCAGGTCTTCATTTTCCGTCAGGGTCGGGGCCGCCAGTCCTCCGTTAATCCACACCTGGCATCCGCTTCCATACGGCTCGGCAATAAACAGGTCGGGAGAGAGGTCACCATTCAAATCGCCGCATGCAATGTCGATGCCCCCTGCAACCGGCGGAAGGAACAGGGAGAAATTCCCCGATCCGTCGTTGAGCCATATCGTGCTTCGCGCAGAGGACGAATAGGTAACGGCAATCAGGTCCTCATCGTCATCGCCATCGATGTCCTTGAAGAGAACATTTTCGCTTTCCACGGAACTGCCCAGGAACTGGCTCGATTCGGAAAAGTTGCCGGTTCCGTCATTGATCCACAGGAAAACCGGCTTTTGGAAAGCCGCGCCGCCCAGGGCAACGTCCAAATCACCATCGCCATCCACGTCGCCCATGGCCACTGCTGTGGCGCTATAACTTCCCAGCACCTGGGCGCCGGCAGAGAAGTTGCCGGAGCCGTCGTTTATCCATACATCATTGTGACCAGACGAGGTGGCTGCGACGGCATCCATATCCCCGTCGCCATCTACGTCGCCAAGGGCCACAGCGTTGCTGACTGAATTCCCGAGGAGCTGGTGGACAGAAAACACTCCATATCCGTTGTTGAAATACACGATATCCGGGCGCGAGGTACCAGGACCGATATTGGCCACATAAGCATCCAGGTCGCCGTCATTGTCCAGGTCTCCGAGCGCCCCGTCGGACCCGCTCTGATTGCCCAGGTATTGACCGGAATCTGCAAAATGGCCTGTGCCGTCGTTGAAATAGACTCGATTGCCCAGCCCGAATCCGTTGATTTCAAGGGCATCGGGGAAGCCATCGCCGTTCAGATCGCCCAGCACAACCCGGTTCGCGGCATTGGATCCGATCGCCTGGCCGCTATCGGAAAAGAATCCGTTCCCGTCGTTAAGCAGAACCCGATTGGGAGGATCATAGCCGCCAGCCAGGCAAGACAGGAAGGCATCCAAATCTCCATCCCCATCAAGATCCGCCAGAGAAACGCCCGAGACGTTGGATGTGCTCAGGCGTTGCCCGCTGTCTGCAAATCCAGAAAATGGCCCGGCGCTTGAACCGATCACTTGCACCGGCAGGAGACGCATGACCTGCTGAGTTTCTGAACTGGAAATTTCGCGGGCCGATGCCGTTACGCGCAGACAAAAATCATAAGGATTGCCGAAGGGAGGCTTGATGGCCAGCCCCGCCAGGCTCGATGAAGGGATTTCATACGCGCCAGGCCCCCCCGGCGTGCCTGCGTTGTGTTGGGCTCCGGAAGGTATGCCATCGATCGTAATCGTCAGTTGCTCCGAGCCATCCGTATCCTGCAATGAGGCCGTGATAGACAGCGGAATAAACGTATCCATCGCACCCGAGGCGGGAGAAACCGCGAGAAGCGGGGCGTCCGTTACCGGGCTGATCTGGACAGAAACTGTTGCGGATGCGCTTGGGCTGTTTCCGTCAAAGGCATGATAAGTGAATTGAATCGTTCCCGAGTAGTTCGCGGCTGGCACGAGGTTGAATGCCCCGTCACTGTTCAATTGAAAGGACCCAACCGGAGAGGGCGGCGTATCCAGGATGGCTTGAATGGAAGAATTATCCGGATCGTGATCATTGCTCAAAACCCCTGGAGCGGCAACGCTGAGAGGCTGATCTTCCGTACCTGAATAGGAGTCGGCCTCCGCCACCGGCGGGTCATTGATGGCCTGGACTACGACAGCTCCCGACGCGGTCCCCTCCTGGGTTCCAGCCAGCAAATGAGACAATATGCAGCTAATGGTTCTTGTGTTCTGGTTGGGGTTATTGGTTGTGTGCTCGTAGGTCAGATGGGTCATCACGCTTTGCACCGCTTCCAGAGATGCATTATCGGACGTAAAGTCTATTGTCAGCGGAGTGCTATAGTTGCCTTCAGAGAAGGTTCCGATTTCGACCCCGCCGTAAGTAATGACGCTCCCAGAGATGCCCAACTGGCCCGGCCCGGCGCCTTCATTGCGAATTGCCAGGCTGTCGCCGGTTTGGCCGTTGGTTTGAAGCGAAACCGTCAATCGCCGGTTCCTGAGGTTTGTTTCATCCCCGTCCGTTATGGTTGCGCTCAGGAACAGCGTGACAGCACTGGAATCCTCGACATACGTGGGATTTGCCGCAACGGCGGAAAAGGCAGTTGGCTCATCATCCAGGGCGAGGACGAGTTTCTTCGTATTGTAATCGACGTCGATGATGTCCAGGTCGCCGTCGCCGTCGAAATCGGCCATGGCCGCCACATAGTTGGTGCGGTTGGGCAGGTAGGAACCCTGGAAGACCAGGTTTCCCGCGCCATCATTTCTCCACGCGGTAAGCGGAGTGTTCGTGAACGCATTGATAATCAGAACGTCTGGATAGCCGTCGCTGTTGAAATCGTCCGACATATATTCAAAAGGCTGGTAATTACTGGGAATGATGCTGCTGTCGGATTGCGTGAAGGCGCCGGCCCCGTCGCCCTGATACACCCGCATGTTGAGATTGGGAGAGTTAATGACTCCCATGTAAATATCGGCGTTTCCGTCCTGCTTGGCATCCGCGGCGGCAAAACGCTGGACGATATTGTAATAGCTTCGGGATAGCTGGGTAAGCGTCCCATCCCCGTTATTGGTAAAAACAAAGAGATCGGTGCCGCCTTGAGCCAGGACATCCAGTTTGCCGTCGTTGTTCACATCCTCGAAAAGCGCGTATTGGCCATTGCTGGAAAGGCTCTTGGATGTGAGGAGTGAAAACGAGTTCGATCCATTGTTGCGATAAACATAAACAGCATAGCTGGACGATCCCGTAAAAGCAAAGTCCAGGGCGCCGTCTCCATCGAAATCCCCAACGCTCAATTCTTTGGGTTCTGCCGTCGTGGTGGAACTGCTCAGCAGCGAGAAGACCCCCGAGCCGTTGTTCCGGTAAATATCCACTCGATTCGGGCTTTTTCCCGCAACCATCACATCCAGATTGCCGTCGCGGTCAAAGTCAGCCGCTTCCAGCCGGCCCGATACGCTTCCGAGATTGAAACTGCTCACATTCTCGGTAAATGTCCGATCCCCGTTGTTGTGATAGAAAGCCAGTTTGTAAGTCAAGTTGCCAAGGATGGCCACAAAATCCATCTGACCATCGTGATCGAAATCACCCGGAATCAATTTAACAGGATCCGCATAAGCCGAGAAATTGCGGTATTCTTTCCAATCCATGCGGCCGGCTTCGGAAGCCGTTCCGATTCGATACTTATACTGGTAAGGAATGAGCGGAGTATCCAAATGGTCTTTTACGCCAGCCAGCAAAGCGACGGTGACCACTTCTCCGTAGTTGAAATTCCTGTCCGGGTGAAGTGTCACAGTTTTTCCCGCCGCGTTGTAAAGGAATGAACTTGAAGATACGACGCCTGTCAAACTTCCATGCACGAGAATGTTCGTGTTGTTCAGCGTCGGAGTGCTCATATCATCGCTGAAAGTAATCGCGATATCCGCACTCGGCGAAACGTGATTGGCCATTCGTGACGGAACGTGAGAGACAACAGAAACAGCAGCCCCTGCCAGGGGGATGCAGGCCAGCAGGACAACGGCCAGGCCGGCGAAGATTTCGCGGGTAAAACGGCGGCGATTTGCACACTTTCCAATCACTTTTCTTGCTCCCAAATGAATTCTTTTCCTCACAGAGTCCTAACAAACGACTAGGTTAATGTTGGGAGCCATTCAACTGCAAGTCAAACGGATTAATTTGGGTTTCGCAGAATTGGGCGCGAATCGAATTGGCTCATAATTTAGGCTGCCTGTGCAAATACAAGCGTCCATTCCCTGAGGGAAAATAGCAGTTGTGAGTTGAGAGTTGCAGGTTGGAAGAAAGAAAAGTGATCAGGGAAAAGGAAACAAAAACTTGCCGCTATTTTATTAGGCACTGGCCGTCCGTTCGCGCGCGTTTTGATTCGCCAAGTCGAAATCCGCCGGGCGTCCGATGTCGAGCCAGCGTCCGCCATGCACAAAGGAGCGCACCATTTCCCCGCGCTCGAGCAGCGTCAGAATAAGGTTGTCAAAACCGAAATGCTGACGCGGCGGAATGTAGCCGAGGCAGCGGCGCGAAAGCACATACACGCCCATCGACACGTCGTAGCGGATGACCGGTTTTTCCTCGAAGGCGCGGACCACGCGCGATTCGGGATCGTATCGCAGAACGCCAAAATCAATCGGGACCTCGCGCCGGCAGGTGGCCACGGTAAGCGCTGCGCCGGATTGCGCATGGTCGTGATAGAGCGCGCGAAGGTCGAGGTCCGTCAGCACGTCGCCGTTGAGCACAATGAATTGCTCGCCCAGCCCGTCGATCAGCGCAAGCGGTCCGATCGTTCCCAGCGGCGTATCTTCGACCGCATATTCTATTTCAACTCCCCACTTCTCGCCATTGCCGAAAAACGAGCGGATCAATTCCGCCAAATGCCCCACGGAAATCGTGATGCGGCGCAACCCGGCCTGGCGAATCCATTCAATCACAATTTCAAGAATCGGGCGGTCGCCAATCGGCATAAGGGGTTTGGGCAGCACGGTTGTGTAGGGCTGCAGGCGCGTTCCCTTGCCGCCCGCGAGGATTACAACACGTGTGTCCGGCGGGATGGCGGGCATGGCTTGAGCGGCGGAGGTTGATTGGGAAAAATTCTCAGGCAGCGGCGTGGGCTGCGGCCAGGATGACGGTGGTTTGGAAGGAGGAGGAGTTGAGGTCATTGTGTGTATTCGCTGGCGCGGAATAACGCGGGATTGGCGCGAACCCATTCGATCGTTCGCAAAAGGCCCGTTTCCAGATCGACCTCGGGCCGCCAGCCCACTTCGCGCTGGATTCGCGCATTGTCGCTGTGCAAAACCCGCACCTCACTCGCCTCCGGGCGCACGCGCGCCGGGTCTTGCTCGATGGGTTTTTCGACTCCCGCCAGTTTCAGAATCAGCCGCGCCTGTTCGCCGACCGAAACGGCATTTCCCGTTCCGAGATGATATAAATGCCCGGCGACGGTTTGCACAGGCGCGCGGGCCACGCACATATACGCACGCGCCGTATCGGTGACGTAAGTGAGGTCGCGCACGGGATCAAGCGCGCCCAGGCGGATGACGCGGCAGGCCGGATCGAGGGCTTGGGCGATGATCGTGGGAATCACCGCGCGCGCAGACTGGCGGGGGCCGTATGTGTTGAACGGGCGCAGGATTGTTACGGGCAATCCAAAGGCGCGGTAATACGATTCCGCCAGTTTGTCCGCCGCGATTTTCGTTGCGGAATAAGGGGATTGAGCCTGGAGCGGGTGCGCCTCGTCCTGCGGAGTATATTGGGCGGAGCCAAGCGCCTCGGAGGTTGATGTGTGCAAAACCCGCGCCACACCCTCTTCGCGGCAGGCTTCGAGCAGGTTCAGCGTTCCGCCGATATTGACATTCAGATACGACTGCGGCGCGGTGTAGGAATAGGGAATTCCGATCAGCGCCGCCAAATGAAATGCCGCATTCGCCCCTCGCACAAGGCCGCGCATACAGCGGGAATCCTGCACATCGCCCGCGCGGATTTCCAGCCGCCCTTCGCGAAACCATGCGGCGCCCGATTCGCGTCCGGCGCGTTCCACCTCGTCCAGATTACCGCGCCGCCCCAGCGAATTGTAGTGCACGAGCGCGCGGACCCGATAGCCTTCCGCGAGCAGCATTTCCACCAAATGGCTGCCAATAAAACCGCCCGCGCCCGTTACCGCGCAAAGCGCATCGCGCGGCAGTTCGGACGAGGAATCAGCGGCGGAGAGGTTTGCTGGCATGGAACAACGATCTAAATAAGCGGAATTGAATGCGAGGGCGGCGGACCGCGTATCCGGCGGAACGTGCCGCGCGAATCACACCGAACGCCGCCCCTGCGAATGGCCTCATGGCCGAATTACTTGGCGCGGTATTCGATCGCGGCGGCTTCCTCAAATACCTGGAAGGTAAAGGATTCCGCGATATAGAGCGAAACCGAATCGCCCGCCGCGGCCGAGAATCCGATGGCGAAATCCTGGCCCACGGTGAGTTCGTAGTTGCCTTCGCGCCGCGAGAAAAGCAGCGCCCCGGCCACGGCCGGACTCCAGCGAATCTCGCCTCCGTGCAGAAGCGATGTGATGCGCTTTGCCAGCGGATAGCCCTGTTCGACGCCGCCCATCACCACCTGATACGCGCTCGAACCGAGCACGAGCTCGAACGGGCCGCCCAAACCGGACTTCTGAATGGCAATGATGCCCGATTCGACCGCCTCGGGATACCCATTCGCCGTTTTGGGAAGCGCGAGAGGCGCGTGGGGCGTCGCCTTGGCCATGCCCTGGATTCCGCCCTTTTCGTAGCCGAAATAGATCGCGGCTTCCTCGAAACACGCGATCTTGGCGGCGGCCTTTTTAAGCGGGTCCAGATTGGGGGTTTTATAGCCGCGGCTGATCGCATCGAGTTCCGCGACACTCAGCGCGAAGGGAACCTGCACCTCGATCAGCGGCAGAACATCGCGCGCTCCGCAGAGCAGCTCTTTGTCTGCGCCGCTTGGCTGTAATTTGACTGTGCCCAAATTGACCGCGGCAAATTGCGCGCCGTGCGGACCGCTAAAATTCACGAGGCTGCGCGCCGAGAGGTTTCCCTTCAGCGTGCGCCGCGCCTGTTCGTCGATTTCCTTCCACGCTTCATCTGCGATGGGGGCGAGGGAACGTTTGAGTCTATCCATGGTGAGAATCTCCTTTGTATGTGCTTTCTGCGGCATTGTCTTTCGCGAAATTGTTTTGCGGGAGCGATTCTATCCGAACTACTTCATGTCCTTGATGCCCAGGGAAGGGGATGCGCCGCCTTCGGCCTGCGCGCCATCCGCCGCCGCCTCTTCGCCTGCTGCCTCCGGATGCAAATGGATGGGGCCGGACTTGAAAAGATAGGCTCGAAGCTCTTCATCGAATTTCGGAAGCCTGCGCCGCAGCCATTCGAGGGCCATCGCGGCGTGTTCGATTTCCTCATCGCGATGATGTTCGAGGATGGCGTGGAGGTCAGCATCCTTTGTGACGTCCATGCGCTGATGATACCAATCGACTGCTTCCAGTTCCTCGATCAGCGTCGCCAGTGCGCGGTGAACGTCTTTTGTGTCTTCCGAGAGTCCTGATTCATGGTAAGTTGTGCTCATAATGCAACGCCTCCTTGCCGCGTCGTATTGGCCAGTTTGAGGACGGCGCAGGATGAACTCAAGAGGAACCCTCGCCGCCGTATCATTTCCAGGTTGCCTGGCGGTTGCCTCTCGGCATTTGTCGGCTTCGCCTTGACTGCTGGGGGCGTATGCATTGTCAGTTGATGGGAACCAGCGCCCAGCGACGCGGGCCTGATTTTCCCCCGAACGACCACGGGAGGATTTTTGCGGCTCTTTTCACTGCATTTGCATTTCGCCCCAGATTCCACAAGGCCCACGAAATGAAAGCCCCCACCTACGTTCTCATCAATTACGGCTGCCAGATGAACGAGCACGACTCGGAAATCATGGAGGGACTGCTCGTGTCGCGCGGCTGGGTGCGGGCAGGAGCAAATGGGACTGAGGACGCGGGGGGACGCGGCGCTTCGTCGGAAGATCGCGCCGATCTTTATGTCCTGAACACATGCTCCGTGCGCGAAGGGGCGGAGAACCGCGCGCTCGGGCGTCTCGAATCGCTTCGCAACATCAAGCGCCGCTGTCCATCGACTGTCATCGTGTTGTGCGGATGCATCGCGCAGGAATATAGTGCCCGCCTGCTCGAACGTTACGACCATCTCGACCTCGTGATTGGCACGCGCGACTACGTCAAACTGCCCGACCTGGTTGAGTTGCGGCGCAACGGCGGCGAACGCATGGCCGTCATCGACGACATCGACAAGCCGTTTTCGGTCAACGTGGTTCCAGTGCGCCAGAGCGCGCTCAAGGCCTATGTGACGATCATGTATGGGTGCGACAACCTGTGCGCTTTTTGCATCGTGCCGCAGACGCGCGGACATGAGTGGAGCCGCCCGCTTGCGGACATCGTGGCCGAAGCGCGTGCGCTCGCCGCGGGCGGATACCGCGAAATCATGCTGCTTGGCCAGAATGTGAATTCCTACCGCGATCCGGACGGGCGCGATTTCGCCGATGTGCTCTATGCGCTCAACGAAATCGACGGTCTTTGGCGCATCCGTTACACGACATCGAACCCGAAGGATTGCAGCGACCGCCACATCCGCGCCGTGGCCGAGTGCGCTAAAGTATGCGAAAATCTGCATTTGCCCGTGCAGTCCGGCAGCAACTCCGTTCTGGCGCGCATGAGGCGTTCCTACACGCGCGAGCGATACCTCGAACAGGTGGCAATTTACCGCGAGGGGAATCCCATTTCGAGCCTGACGACAGACCTGATTGTTGGGTTTTGTGGCGAGTCGGACGAGGAATTTGCCGATACGCTCGATCTGGCCGAGCGCGTGCGCTGGGATTCGGCGTTCATGTTTGCCTATTCGCCGCGCCCCGGAACCTATAGCGCCACTCACTTGCCGGACGATGTGCCGCACAAGGTGAAACTCGATCGCCTGGCGCGGTTGATCCGGCGGCAAGAGGAAATCGGCCTTGAACTCAACCGCGCGGAAGTGGGCCGCGTCCACGAGGTGCTTGTGGAGGGTGCGGCGCGGCGCGGACGCGGCTGCATGATGGGCCGCACGCGCACGGACAAAGTTGTGGTTTTTTCCGGCGGCGATTCGCTAGCGGGCCAACTCGTTCGCGTTAAAATCACTGAAGGCCAGGCGCATACGCTGTTTGGGGAAGTTATCGGGAACGGTTCATAATATGATTTTGCCTCCCAAACGCCGATTCTGGATTCAGGCGCTTGCCTGGTTTGCCGCAGCCTTTGCGGTGCGGCTGGTCCACTTGGCGTTTGCAGCATCATCACCACTGTTTCGTGTTCCAACGAGCGATGAATTCGAACTGATGCGTCTGGCCCGCCACCTGGCGGGCGGCGATTGGGCGGGTCTCGATTGGGGAGCGTTTTTCCGGCCCGAACTTTTTTCTTATGTGCTGGCGATTTTGCTCAAAATCACCGGAGGCAGTCTGACGGCGATTCATGTGATTCTCGCCGCGATGGACAGCGCCGCCGTGGCTTTGATGTGGGTGCTGGCGCGCCAGATTTTCTCTCGCCGCGCGGCGTTTTGGGGCGCTCTGGCCTGCCTGGCGTATTCCTCCGCGGTGCATTTTTCCGCTACATTCTATATGGAAAGTTTCGCGCTGCTTGTTCAGGCCGCAATGCTCCTGGCGGCAGTTCGCGCCGTGCGGCTTCTCTCGCAAAATGTCGCGGGCGGCGGCAACGGCGGCAGTATCGGCGGCGGCAATGCGCTTGTCGTTCCGCGCGAGACGGCTTGGGCCGGATTCCTTGCCGGACTGATGATCCTCACGCGGCCCACGGTTCAGATCACAGTTCCGTGGATGGCGGTGTGCCTGTTTGCGGCGGCCTGGGTTTGGCGGCGGGCTGCCCGCGGCCGCGCAAATGAACCTCCCAAGCCGGATTCTTTGGACGCGCCGGATTCCTCGCCCACGCCTGTGGATTCTCGCGATTCGCGCGGTTCCTGGCGCACCTTTCTGGCTGCGCCTTTGCTGTTTTTGGCGATGATCCCCGCCACGCTTCTTCCCAACGCGGCGCGCAATTATCTCGCCTCCGGACAATGGATTTGGGTCGGAAGCAACGGCGCGGTGAATCTGTATTTCGGCAATAACGACCGGGGTTTATCGCCTTTCACATGCAGCCCGGGTCTGGAGTGGCGTTTGTTTGTGGATGCGCCTGCCGTGGAAGATGGCATCGGGGCGGATCGCGCGGCGCGAATGGCGTGGTGGCAAAAGCGTTTTCTCGAATATGTCCGCCGCGATCCGCTGGGTTTCGCCGGGCAATACGCGCGCAAATGCATTCAGACACTCAATCGCGAGGCGGTCGCCATCCCATGCAATATCCGCGAGGGCGTGCGCATTTCGCCTGTTCAGCGCTTTCTGCCCGGGTTCGCGCTTTTAGGAACCATCGGCCTCGCGGGCGCCATTCTGTTTGGAGTGCGGGCGTTTTTCTTTGTGCGAAAAACGTTTTGGCGCAACGCCTCCGCAGAAAACAGATTCGCTCTTCTCCAATTTTCTCCCGATGGTTGGCGGGCAGACCGCGTGCTTGCGAGCATCATGCTGCTTGGATATGCGGTATTGTATCTTGCTGGGGTGGCGCTGGTTCACGTGACCGAACGCCACCGGATGCCCGCCGCCTGCGTATTGTTTTTATTTGGCGGCGCTTATGTTTCTGAATGGCTCATTGCCTGGCGCGCCAGGCAATGGAGTCTGGTGGCGGCGGGCGCGTTAGCGCTCGCGATTGTGGCGGCGGGAATCACTTGTCCTCCCTTTCTTGGCGCATGGCACGAACGCCAGGAAGACTTTTGGACGCGTGTCAATCTCGGGACGGCGGACTTGGGTATGGCGGGCAAAGACGCCCAGCCGGATTCGAAATGGCTCAAAGAAGCGCGCGGGAATTTTCTGGAGGCGCATCTTGCCGCCCCCAACCGCCTTGAACCTATCAACCAGCTTGCGCTTGTGGCGTCGCGCCGCGAGCGGTCTGATGAGGCATTGCGCTGGAACGCCATGCTTCTGCGGCTTTTGCGGCGCGATTATCCGCGCCATCGCGATGTGATTTCGGATGAATTGGCGCACCGCGCGCTGATTGCGTTTCGCGCCAACCAGCCGGAAATCGCCGAACAGGCTGCGCGCGAGTTGGTCGCGCTGCTGCCTGGCGATCCGCGCGCGCATCATTATCTCGGCGTAGCGCTCATGGCGCAGGGCAAATACCAAGCCGCGCGCAGCGAATTCCAGATTGTGCTTGGCCTCGATCCCACGCAGACCGCCGCGCGCGAAAATCTTCGCCAGATCGAAAAGGCCCTTGCCGGCGAGCCTCAAGAAAAGCCCCCGGAAAGTCCGCCCGAAAAGCCGGCAGAATAGGGGCGCCCGCAACGCAGGACCGCTAGCAATGCAAACTCAATGGCGCCGCATTCTCTTTTGCCTCTCGGATCCGCAGTGTGCGCAGCCAGCGGACGAGGTGCTGGAAGCTGGGGACATCGAGGTTTTAGCTGAAGAAACAGGCGAACGGTTTTCGGCGCGCGTGCGAGTGGCGCCCTTTGTGACGGGCGCGTTTGGCGAAGGATTTCTGGCATTCTCTGACTCCGCCGCGGAAATTCGCATCCCGGCGGGCGCCCGGCTCGAAATTTGGCGCGAAGGCGTGCTCCTGGCGCGCTGCACCGTGGCGGATGCAGAGACGGAATAATCCAAATTTAAAGTATTTTCCTTATCTATAATTGCCGAATGCGCCTAATCCTGCATGGCCTTGACGGCGCGGTCCATGAGCGCCTGCGCGTCGGCGGCAGTCGGGGCTTCGGCTGTCATGCGGATAATCGGCTCCGTGTTCGAGGGACGGATGTGGAACCAACGGTCGGCCCATATAAACTTGATGCCATCCTGGCGATTCATCTCCGCGGCGCCGGCAAAGGCATGTCCGGCTTTGGAAAGCGCCGTTTTGAGCGGCATAGCCCCGAGAGGCTGTTTGCGGCGAATCATCACATAATTCGGAATGGTCTGGTTGAGTTCCGAGAGCGGCATTCCGGCGCGCCGCAGCGCGATCAAAATCCACGCAATGGCCGTGGCGGCGTCGCGTCCGGCATGAACCGCCGGGAAAATCACGCCGCCGTTCCCCTCGCCGCCCATTTGCGCGCCGTGTTCGTGCATTCCCGCCACGACGTTGGCTTCGCCGATCGGCGTTCGGATGATCTCGACCCCGTGGCGGCGCGCCACCTCGTCGTTGGCAAGGCTGCATGACAAATTGACCACATAAGGCGAGTTTTTCGCCGCGCCCTTCGCCATAGAGAAAAATGCGTCGGCGGCCAGCACCAGCGTTCGTTCCTCGCCAATGGGGCGGCCTTTTTCGTCAACTACACCCAGGCGGTCGGCGTCCGGGTCCATCGCGAATCCGAGATCGGCTTTATGTTTGCGCACTGCGCGGCATAGCGCGCCTAGATGCTCGGGAAGCGGTTCCGGTTCGCGCGGAAAAGGCTTTGTGGGATCATTGAAAATAGGAATCACTTCGCATCCCAGGCGGCGGAGCAATTCGGGGGCGATCACGCATCCCGCGCCATTGCAGCAATCGACCACAACGCGGAGTTTTTTCGGAAGCGCCGCGCCGCGCCCGCTCTTTACGCCCTTCGCGCCCTTCGAGTTCTTCGCGCCGGATTTTGCGCTTCCCGCGCCCATCGCCGCCGCGCCCAGCGTCTTCATCACCTTTTCAATATGCCATTCCAGCCACTTCGGTTCCTCGGTCACGCTGCCGATTCCATCCACGGCCGGATTGAGCCAGGCTTGGCGCTTGAAGATGTCGATCATGCGGGCATTGTCTTCGTTTGTGAAAAACTCGCCCCCGGAATGGAAAAATTTCAGCCCGTTGTATATGATAGGATTGTGGCTGGCCGTAATGCAGATGCCCCCCGCGGCTTTCAAGCGGCGGATGGAGAGTCCGACCGTCGGCGTCGGGCAAATGCCAAGATGAAACACCTGTTTTCCCGAGGCGACGAGCGCCGAGATCACCAGCGGAACGAGCCATTCGCGCGAGGGGCGCGAGTCGCTTCCTACTATAACGCGATCGCCTTTGATGGCCGCCGCGAAGGCCCGAGTGTAAGCCAGGGCGGATTCCGGAGTCAGCGAATCGCCGATAATTCCTCGAATCCCCGACACGCTGACGATCAACGGACTGCTCATAGCAAAATCCTTTCCACATAACTTCATATTGACCGCCAGCAGGCGCGCGCGCCGCGGCGGAATGAATAATGCGATTTTGCGGCGGATTTTCCATCGCCAGAATCGCCGCACTAAAGCTGTATTGAATGCCCCCTGTTTGCGCACGTCAACCGGACAGTGCATTATCGCTTCTGGTCCCCTAATCCGTCACCCCCCTGGCGTGGTGTGTTTTGCGGGGGTTGTGTTGCACGG
>CAYUNT010000035.1:0-28732 GCA_964446285.1 uncultured Candidatus Sumerlaeota bacterium
TTTCAGCCCTTCAGGCCTTGTGCACAGGCTCACGAGTTGCTGAACTGCAAAGCCCCATGCATCCCCTTAAAAACCCGTGAGAAGCATTTGCGGAATTGTCCTTCCCTCACCGCGTCACCGCGCCACCTCCTCAGTTGACCTTGGCAGTTCCGCTCTGGCATAGTGCGAAGATGAGCAAGTGGTGTTTCGCTCTTACATGTAACTGTTGTATGGATTCTTGAAACTGCTAGATTTGACCAGCCTGCGGGACAAAAAGCACAATGGGACGGGGATTTCGTCCGGGAACAAGAAAAGGCGCAAGGCGCCAGCCGTCGCGGCTGAAAAAGCCTTCCACGCCCGCCACGCCCTCCCCCCGCGGACGAGGTTTGAATTCGATTGGGCGGTTGCTGGCGGCCATCTTATTCCTGATTCCGATGGCGCTGGGTCTGGCCATAGCGCGCGCAACCGCGCGTGTATATGCGATAGATAGCGCCGGTTTCATGGGCTATCAGGTCATCCCATGGCTTTGGGCTGGGGCCTGCTTGATGCTGAGCCTTTTGTGGGCTTTTCGTCAGTATCCGCCCCGGCGCATGTCGCTGACCTTCGCTGCGGCGGCGGCTGTGCACGGAATTCTTGGATTCGCGTTTTTTCCCCAAAGTTACTCGCTTCTCGTTGTTCCCATCGTCTCCTGGGCAGCCTTGCTCGGGATGCTTCTTCGGAGGCTGGATTGGGTAGGACCGCCTCCGCTTGCCTGGGGCAGTTGGCGGAATCCGAAGGTTATTTATCTTTCCCCAATCGCGGAGGATGCTCAGCCTGCGGTTGCCCCCTCTGCTCCCTCCACTCCGCCCGCCTCTTCGGCGCCGCCTGCGGTCGCAGGCTTTTCCAAACAAGCTGCTTCCTCATTGTCGCGTCCGGATACCATAGCCATTCGCGAGCGATTTGATCGCTTGCGCGAGGAACTCAAACCCTGTGAGGAAGCACGGCCTGGCCTTTCCCCGTCGCCAATTTTTCTTGGAATTTTGGCGCTGATTCTTGGAGTTCTTTCTATTTTCCTGCTACTCCCGGGCACGCCTTCCACCGTGGCGCTCTATGGCCAGCAAACCGACTGGTTTGAGGCAGAACCTCTTTGGGATCCACTCTTGCTGCGCCCCGCAAGCCATCCCCCTCTCCTGGGAACCACGTCTTCGGTGCATACGGATCGCTGGCGGCCGCAGCCGCGCATGGAAGAAATCCCCGATGCGTGGAGCAACACGCTGCAATGCCACGGACTTCGGGTTTTGTTCTCGAAACGTTCAGCGCTGGTTCGCCTGGAGTCATCCGATCTATCCGCCAATGTGAATCCCTTGATGGAGTTTCCGGATTTGTCGGCGGATGGATTTGCCATGCTGCCCTGGAATCGCGGGAGCCTTTCGTCCGGAGCGGCCACAGGCTGGCAGGAATGGCGCCTGGGCGAATGGTCTGCCTGCGTGCGCTATTCCGGCGATCCGTGGGTCAGCGGCTCCTGGCCTGTGCGCGCCCGGCAGGGTTTGGGACCCTGGCTTGGAAAGGTGGCGGTGCAACTTCTTCCCAATTGCCAAGCGGCCGTTCTCACGTCCGTTAACCGCTTATATCTGGAACTGAGCGGCAAACAGGCGGATTTGTGCAGCCTTGCCGTCGAACCGCTCCACAATGCGCGCGTCTCCTGGGGGCTTTCTCCCACGCAGATCACGGAAATTCGCGAAGGAGAAAAGGCCATTTTACAGCGCGCCTATGCCGGCTTTAGTCTTTGGGTATTTTCTGGCGCGTCCAGGGAAGCCGCCACAGACAAGGCGGCCTCTCTGGAAAAGATCAGTGGCGGCCCCGCGCAAACCGGGCAGCTTCTGCGGGAACACTCCTCAGATTTTGATGCCTGGATGATTGTCCGAGACGCATCGGGAGGAGCTGGTTTTCTCCTCTACTGCCCATTTTGGCAGCGCCAAGTGGGTGTGGAACGCGGGGAATCTCCTCCAATGCGGCGTCCTGGGAATCAAATCAGCCTCTCGCTGAAAGAGAACGTGGCGCAAATTCGGTGGTCGCTGCTGGCGCCTTGCGACACAACCGGGGCCGCGGTGGCAGGCATTGCGCCAGGCACCTATCTGAATTCTCTGGTGATTGTGCCTGTTCCTTCGTCCATGACAGACGAGGAGGCCCTGAGTGAATTGCGTCACATCCTGGCCGTCCACGCCCCCCAACTCCTTCGGGGGGAATTGGATATATCAGAACAGGGAACTGAACAGTGATTTGGCGTCCCTAATATCAACCTCCCTGGATTCCATTTCGATAGGTGGCCATCCTAAAAAGGTGTGATTGTCACTCCGTTTTTTGTTGAGGGGGCAGTGGCGTCAGGGTACAGGTGCTTTCATCTGCCCGAGCACAACCCATCCGTTCAATGAGGAGCCTGCGGGGGTGCTGGTCGGCGAGGGAATTGCAGTGCTGGTTGGCGTGGATGCCGGCGTTTCCGTGGCGGATGGCTCCGGGGTTGGCGAAGGAGACTCGGATGGATTCGGTGTCGCTGTGGGAGAATCAGACGGCTGCGGTGACGGGCTTGCCGTTGGCGCGGGAGTGGCCGTGGGAGATTCGGATGGCTGCGGAGTAAGGCTTGGAGTGGGGGAGACTATGGGCGTTGGCGACTCGCTGGGCGATGCCGTGGGTTCCTCCGTAGGCGTCTCCGAAGGCTCAGGCGTGGGGCTATCGCTCGGTGAGGGTGGCGGGGTCGGGGAAGGAGAAATGCTCGGGCTGGGGGTGGCCGTTTCGGCTCCGCCGCCGCCGGGGCGCCAAGTGCTGCCATCATATTCCCATGTGTCGTCAAGCGGTGAGGAGTTCCAGTCAGGTTGAGTGATTTGTTCGCCCCCGAAGAGGACGCAGCGATTTCGCTGCGAATCGAACGTCATGAAAGTCACCCAGCGCGCCGGCGGGCTGTCGGGCGGTTCGCGCTGCGTCCAGTCCGTTCCGTTATATTCCCAAGTGTCGTTCACAACCGTGTTCCCATCTACCATGCCGCCGAAAAGGACTGTCACTTGGCGGCTGGAATCGTAAGCCAGGGCAAATCCGTTGCGAGGGCTTGGCGCGTGGGCCGTGGTGATGGAAACCCAATTGGTTCCATCATATTCCCAGGTGTCGTTGAGCAATCCGCTGTTCGACGCGCCGCCGAATAATACACACACATTGCGATGCGAATCGAAGACGATCCCTGTATCGATTCGAGCAGGAGGGGAGTTGGCCGTTGTGATCTTGCTCCAGGTTGTTCCGCTGCGCTCCCAGGTTTCCACGACCTGAGGAGTGTTGAATGCCTCGCTCACAAAGAGGACGGATGCATGGCGATTCGAATCATAAGCCATCTCTCCATCCGCCTTGGCGATTTCGGTGACCGAAGTGTCCTGGGTCCAATCGCCGCCCGAGTAAATCCAGACATCGTTCAGGCTGCTCCACTCGGGACCAATTCCGCCGAACATGACGAATTCGTTGCGCTGGGAATCAAACGCTCCCGTTTGGTGAAGGCGGGCCGAGGGAGAATGCTCCGGAAAAAGATGAGTCCATGCATTTCCGTTCCAGCTCCATGTATCGTTGGTTGTTCCTGCCTCTCCATAGCCGCCAAACAGCAAAGTGCGTTGTTGGGCGGAGTCATAAACAAAAGCGAAGTCCATGCGAGGGGAGGGTTGCGCCCCGCAAAGATAAGAACTGGCAAGCAGCAGAACTCCGGTCAAACTCAGAACCAGCCACTTGCAAAAATACTTTTTGCATGTTCGATAGGCCATGATCGCACCCTGTATAATGGTATGGTTGTTCTTTGCCCCCCGGGGCGGGCGCTTGTTTCATTTCCAAACGCCTGTCCACAGATTTGCGCGGGACATTTCGGTCCCATGCAGTAGTTCTTCCTCTCCTTCTGTCTTTTTCGCAGTGCGCGGCGAAAAAAAACAGCCGCCAGCCCGGGGATTGGCCCCTAAAAGGCATATAAACCTCGCCAATGTGCATTGCCGAATCAAATGATTTTGTTGGCGCGGACGAGCGGCAGGCGGATTGCACTTCTATTGGGAAAAGGCCGACCCTTGTGTCCTCATCATTTTAGGGAAAATTCCAACTGGCCATTTAGGCAAGGGCCGCCGCTTCCTGGCGCGGAAATTTGTTGAGGGTCATTACGCTGGCAGAGCGGGAACCGGCGATGGGGGGTTTTCGGGAGCCAAAAGGGTTTTGCGGCATATCGCTCCTGCCTGATCGCATGGCATGGGAGGACTGACAAAGTTTCCCTGCGCGAAATCCACATCGAGGCGGCGCAAATACTGCAGCTGCCCGGGGGTTTCCACGCCTTCGGCGATCACTGGAAAGCCCAGGCTGTGAGCCAGATTCACAATGGCAGGAATCAGTTCCTTCTGCCCGCCCCGAACGCCGCCAATTTGCGCGATGAACGATTGGTCAATCTTGACCGCGTCGATTGGCAGGCAATCCAAATAACTGAGCGAAGAATAGCCCGTTCCAAAATCGTCGATGTAAATTTTCACGCCCAATTCGCGGATGGCATTTAGCTGCTCAATGGTGTCGGCGGGGCGGACAAGCAGGATATTTTCTGTCAATTCGAGGCATAGGCATTGCGGGTTCAATTGAGAATCGCCCAGGGCGCGGCGCACAAGTTGGGGCAGATTGCCAGGCATCAATTGCTGGGCGGAGATGTTCACGGTGACAAATCGCGCTTCTGCCTTGGAGGCTGGATACTTCCACCCGGCAGCCTGCCGGCAGGCGGAAAAAAGGACATGCTCGCCCAGAGTTCCGATGCGGTCTGTTTCCTCAGCAATATGCACAAAATCCGCAGGGGGTATCAGGCCATAGCCATTCAATTTCCATCGGGCCAGGGCCTCAAATCCCACCATCTTTTGGGAGGCGATTTCAATGATGGGCTGGTATTCAAGGAATATCCCATTTTGGTCCAGCGCTTTGCCCAACTCCACCTCGATGTCATACAGCCTTTGCGCGTGTTTTCGCATATCCGGCGTAAAGGCGCGGTGTTTTCCCAGCCCTCGCGCCTTGGCCTGATACATTGCCGTTTCGGCGTCGCGGAGCATTTCATCCGGTTTGGTATAGTGGGAGTCGAAGTCCACAATGCCAATGCTTGCCGAAGTCCGGACCTCGCGATCGTCAATGCGGAAGGGTTGCGATAAGACGCGTTGAACACGGTCCACCAAGGTATGGGCGTCAGTTCGTTGATTGAAGTCCTCGAGCAAAAACCCGAACTCATCCCCGCCAAGCCGGGCCAGAATATCGCCCGGGCGCAGCATCTTCTGCAATGCGCCTGCCACGGCGATGAGCAATTTGTCGCCCACTTCATGGCCCAAACTGTCATTTATCACCTTAAAACGGTCCAAATCGAGCAGCAGAAGACTGAAACTCAATTCGCTGCGGTGCGCATGGTCGATGGAATGCTTGATGTGCTCGGAAAACAGCTGGCGATTGGGAATGCCCGTAAGGCCGTCGTTAAACGAATGACTCCATAGGCGCTTTTCCGCCTGCTGGCGTTGTTCCACTTCTTGTTCCAACTGGCGGTTTTTTTCCTGAATTTCGCGATACAGCCTTTCATTTTCTATAGCGACGGCCACGTGGCTGGCGATGATCTGAAGATGCTCCAGGTCCAATTCCGAAAACTGGCGCGGCTTTTCACAACTATAAACTCCAAGCAGCCCGATGACTCTTCCGCAGGCGATCAGCGGCGCTCCCGCAAAGGAACGAAACTTGAATGTTCCCGGGCTTGTTTGAGCCGCCGCAGCAAGAGCCGCCGTGGCCGCATTCGTGTCCGCGTCGAAAACGGCGATGGGCTTTTGAGTGGCAATCATCTCCTGGGCAAGGCCTTGATCGGCCGACATCTTTTCGGCCAGGCAGCCCTGCGGAACCCCGCATTGGGCGAGCAGCGTTAGTTGCTTCCCTTCCAGACGCCGAAGAACACAGGCATCCACGGCCATTGCTGACTTTATTCCCCTGGCCAACTCATCCACGATTTCCCGTAGGGGTTTCTCGCCGATTACCGCACGGCTTACATACGAAATCAGCTGATAGCGATCCGCTGAAAACATAGATTCAGTCTGTGATGCAACATCGCCCGGCAATAGTATTCCCGTCCCCGCCCAGGATTTATTTTCCAACTGCCTCGTGTATTTCTAGTCAGGACATTTCCTGGAATCAATCAGTATTTTCCCTAGGGTCCCGGACGCACCCAAAGAAGGCGGGCCGCCGGGGAGCAAGGCGGCGCAAGCGAGGAAGAATCAGACCCATGCAGAGACGGCGCGGCCATCGTGATGCCCCGCAAAGCCGCCGGAAGAAAGGCGCTTTGCCCCGCGCGCAAACGGATAGACGCCTGCGCTGATTCGTCTCTGACGCGCGCGGCGATTTCCACCTCGCCGCCTGCATCTTCCAGGCAAATCGCCAAGGCAAAATCGCCATCGCCCATGTCCACTACAGCATCCGGAGCGCGCCGCGCATCGAGGTCGATTATGGACAGCGAAAAATAAGGCATTTTGTAAAACGCCCGCGGGCGCCGCGCCATTGCGGAGGCCGTGCCTGTTTGCGGCGGCTGCGGCGGCTCCGGGAGATCAAAAAGCGCGGGCGGTTCAGAGCCGAAATGAATGGCTTCGAGGGATTTTTCCACATGGAGCGGGCGCGGGGGCTGGCGGTCCCAATCGTATAAGCGATATGTTATATCGCACGATTGCTGCACCTCGCAAAGGAGCGTTCCCGCGAGGATGGCGTGGACCGTGCCCGCCGTGACAGGCGCAACCGAGCCTCGATGGATCGGGACGCGGCGCAAGTGGCGCGCCAAGGCGGGGGAATTGGCGTCGCGTTCGACGTCCGCGCGCGTGACGCCGGGGGCGAGTCCATGAATGAGTTCCGCGCCGTCGGGCGGGGTATCGAGGATAATCCACACCTCGGATTTTCCACGCGGAAATCCCTCGAGCCGCTGCGCCGCCGTGTCGTCCGGGTGCACCTGCACGCTGAGGTTGTCCTCGGCGTTGATGAATTTCACAAGCAACGGAAATTCGCGCCCCGCCAGCCGTCCCATCGAGGCGACCGGCCAGCGGCGGATGACCTCATCCAGGCCCAGGCCATCGAGCGGTCCGCCCTCGACGCGCGACACCCGCCCGGGAATTGCCGACACTTCCCACGATTCGCCGATTTTTTCGCCCGCCGGGAGTTCCTTGCCAAAAACCTCCGCCAAACGCCTCCCACCCCACGGACGCGGATCGAGATGCGGACGCATCAGAAGCGGAAATATCAAATCCGATTCGCCTAGCGACTCGCCGGGCGCCATCGGGGATTTGGGATCGAAATTTGTCATAAATTGGCCGTTATGCATCGTTGCTAACGTGTATCTGGTTGAGGAATGCCTTCATGAAAAAGGCGCAGAAGCGTTTTTACGCGCTCCTGCGCCCATTGTCTGCATGATTTGAGGCTGTATATCAAGCCTTGGGAGGTTGCGCGGGCGGCTGAGGTCGGGCCGCAGCGGAGGCCGGCAAGGAAGCCGCGCCCGGCGGCGTGGCCCAGTTGTCTTTCTTCATCTCGGGGATGCGTTTGAGCAACTCGTCGATTTTGAGGCCCGTGAGCGACTCGATGATCGGCGGCAGGGTTGCGATGATCTGGCTGACGTCTTGCGTGACCTTGTGCGCTCCGGCGCCCTGGCCGCCGTTGCCGCCCGTGCTGACGATCGTGATCTTTTCCGTGCGGGCCAGCGGCGCGGCGACTTCGCGAGCCAGCGCCGGGAGGTTTTCGATGAGCAATTGCGCGATGGCCGCTTCGTTGTAGTATTGCCACGCTTCGGCCTTCTTGCGGTTGGCTTCGGCTTCGGCGAGACCCTCGGCGCGAATAACGTCCGCGCTCGCGAGACCGCGCGCCTTGATGGCCGAGCCGTCCGCCTCGCCTTTGCGCGCCGCAACGTCCGCCTCCGCGAATCCGATGGATTTCTGCGCGCTCGCCTTTCCATTTGCCTCGGTTTCGAGTTTGAACCGCTCGGCTTCGGCCAGCGTCTTGACCTTGAACTGTTCGGCTTCGGCGGGCTTGCGGATCGTCGCGTCGAGTTCCAGTTCCTTGCGCTTGATTTCGCGGTCCTGGACCTCGATGGACTTTTCTTTCGCGACAACTTCGATTTGGATTTCCTCGCGTTTTACTTCCTGGCCGGTTTTGTACTTCTGGATGTCGTAGGAGAGATCCGCTTCGGCCTTTTTCTGGTTCACGGACGCTTGGTATTCCTGGACTTTCATGCGGTAATCGCGGTCCGCCTCGGCGATGCGCGTTTCCGCGGAATAGCGGGCGATCTGCCCTTGTTGATTCGCCTCGGCGCTGCGGATGGTGGCATCGCGATCCGCTTCGGCCTGCCCGATGATGGCATCGCGCTTTACTTGCGCGGTGCGCGGCGCGCCCAGCGCGTTCAAGTAGCCTTGGTTGTCCGTGATGTTTTTGAGCGTGAACGAAACGATCTGGAGGCCCATGTTTGCCATGTCGGCCGCCGCGATCTCCTGCACCTTTTGCGCGAAATCCTCGCGCTCGCGGTAAATCTGCTCGACGGTCAACGTGCCCAGCACGGCGCGCAAGTGGCCTTCAATCGTTTGGTGCGCGATGTGGGCGATTTCCTCTTTGCCCTTCGATAGGAACTGCTCCGACGCCGTCTGGATCGAAACGTCATCGCCCTTTACCTTGATCTGCGCCACGCCGTCCACGATGACTGGAACGCCTTGGCTCGTATAGACCTCCGGGGTTTGCACATCGAGCGTCATAACTTCGAGCGACAGGATGTCCACCTTTTCGAATACGGGCCACACGAACGTGCCACCGCCGCGGATGATGCGGAAACCTCGCCGTCCGACGGTTCCATCCGGGAGCCGGTAACGGTGGCTGAATCCCGAGACGATCAGCACCTGGTTCGGGCCGACTTTGCGGTAGCGCGACGCGAAAAAGACCGCGAGCAATACGAGCGCGACCACAATGCCCGCGATCATCAACGCGGCGAGCGGGGCGTTTGCTTGCGCGGCCGCCATCCAAGCAGTCTGCCAGGAAGTCATCATCATCCTATCCTCCTGCAATTGGGTTTGTGTGGTATGATCCCGGCCATCCTGGAATCAGGCCGGTGAGTCTGGTGGATTGGAGGGAGAAGCGGGCGGCTCGGGGGAAGAGGAAGAGGGCGAAGGCGCCGCGTCCGACGCAGCTGCTTGGGGCGCCGCCGCGGATTTCTTGCGGACAATGTAAGAATTTCCGACGATCTTCGCAATCACTACCGTTGTGTTAACCGGGATCGGGCTTCCGTCTTCCGAACGGGCCGGGCCATTGGTGCGGCCGCCCGCGGTAATCAGCGCCACTTCGCCCATGCCGTCTTTGGGAATCGAGGTGATGACTTCCGCCTCGCGCCCTTCGAGGTCCGAGACGTTCACTTCGACGCCGCCTTGGGTTTTCTCGAAGATTTTCGCCAAAAGCAGATACACAATTGTGGCCATGGCGAGTGACAAAACCAGGGCGATCAGAAGGCTGGAGCGGAACTGCATCTCCCACAGTTCCATGCAAACGCCGCCGACTCCGCCAAAAACCGTCAGGAAGAAGGAAAGAAACGTCGGGCTGAGCGGCGAAAGATGTCCTCCGCCCGGCATTTCCCCCCATCCGCCGTCGAGATGGATGTCGAAAACATCGAGCAATCCCCCAAACACGGCGGTGATGACGAGAAAAACAATTCCGATTCCGAAGCAGATAACGAAAAATGTCATGGGATTCACAATCCGGTTTGAATGGCCGCGCCGGACAAAAACCGCATGATTTTGGCTCCTTGCGCTTTGAGCGAGCGCATCCCTTTCGTCATGCAGATCATTATGTATCCAACGATGCTCCTGGCGTCCAGCAGTATTATGCCGCGCGCGCGGAAAGAAGAGGCGGAAGCAAGGTTGCGAATTGTGAGTGTCCCATCCCAAACAGCCGTGTGTCCGCCGCCCGCGTTGGGAATTATAGCATGAATGACCAAACAGTGTTTCCGTCCGTGAAAAATTGAGAGGCAAAACCGAGCCGGATGTGCTCAAACGTTCATGTCACATCTCTTTTGGCCTTGCCTTTCGCGGAGGCGAGCGACAAAAGCCACAGGCAAGCAGCCGCAGGCGGTTCCGGATTGTTCCGGAATGCGGGCATTTCGTTTCAAGGCGCGCCGTATTGAATAAGCAGGTCATGAACGTCGTCATCGCCGGTCTGGGCGGACAGGGGGTCCTTAAGGCCTCGGACATCCTGGCCGAGGCGGCGTTGCGCGCCGGATATGATGTGAAAAAGAGCGAGCTGCACGGCATGAGCCAGCGCGGCGGTTCGGTGGCGAGCGATGTGCGCTTCGGCGAGCAGGTGCTCAGTCCGATGATCCCTGCCGGGCAGGCGCACATCCTGGTATTGCTCGCGTCCGATCAGGCGGAGCCAAACCGCCACCGGCTTACGCCGCAGGGCGTAATCATTGCGCCCGAGTGCATCGGCGAGTCGCTTTTGCCCAACCGCCGCCATCTCAATGTGGCGCTTCTTGGCGTTCTCAGCCGTCATCTGGAGATTGCCGACGAGGCTTGGCGCGGAGCGCTTTGCCATCATTTTCCCGGCCGTCATATCGAACCGAATTTGCACGCCTTCGCCCTGGGGCGCGAGGCGGCTTCCTCCAGCCAGGCCCATCCCGCCACTGCGGGCGGGGCCGGGCAAAATTCCACATGAGAACTGATTTTTATGAAAACCGCATGGAATGGTCAAATGAGTGGATTTCATCCGGCCAGCGCGCTGGATTACCTTCCCAAGACGCAACTGCGCGATCTGCAAACGCAGCGCCTTATCTCCACGGTCCGCAATGCGTATGACAATGTGGAGCTGACGCGTGAGCGGATGAAGAAACTTGGGATCAAACCCGAAGACATCCGTTCGATTGACGATATCGTCCGCCTGCCATTTACGGAAAAGTCGGACCTGCGCGACGCTTATCCCTATGGTCTTTTTGCGGTTCCGCTCAGCGAAATCGTCCGGCTCCATGCCTCGAGCGGCACGACAGGCAATCCGACCGTTGTGGCCTATACGCAAGAGGATGTGGACGTCTGGACAAATGTGATGGTCCGCAGTTTTGTTGCGTGCGGCCTGCACCGGGGCGATATTATCCAGAATGCTTATGGATATGGACTCTTCACGGGCGGATTGGGCGCGCATT
Source organism: uncultured Candidatus Sumerlaeota bacterium (assembly GCA_964446285.1). GTDB lineage: Bacteria > Sumerlaeota > Sumerlaeia > SLMS01 > CAYUNT01 > CAYUNT01. Next base: position 11,168 of record CAYUNT010000035.1, read on the forward strand.
ACGGCGCGGAGGCCCTGGGCGGCACGGTAATTCCCATCTCGGGCGGCAACACAGCCGGCCAGATCAAAGTAATGAAGGATTTCGGCGTGACGGCGATTTGTTGCACGCCGAGTTATTTCATCCATCTTGTCGAACGCGCGGGCGAGCTGGGGGTCGATGTCCGCAAACTTCCGCTTCGCGCCGGCGTATTTGGCGCGGAACCCTGGACCGAACGCATGCGCCAGTATATCGAGCCGCAGGCAGACATCAAAGCCTACGACATTTACGGGCTGTCTGAGATCATTGGGCCGGGCGTCGCCATCGAGTGCCGATGCCAGGCCGGACTGCATATCTTCGAGGATGTATTTTACCCGGAAATCATCAATTCTCAAACAAACAAGCCCTGCGCGCCTGGCGAAGAGGGCGAATTGGTCATTACGACCTTGGCCAAGCGCGCGATGCCGCTGCTGCGCTACCGAACGCACGACGTTTCGGCGCTTATCGAGGACACTTGCGGCTGCGGACGCACGATCCGCCGCATCCAGCGCATCGGGCGCCGCAGCGACGATATGTTCATCATCCGCGGCGTGAATGTGTTTCCGTCGCAGGTTGAGGCCGCGCTGCTTTCGGTGGATGGCACGCTGCCTCATTATCAGATTGTGCTTCGGCGCGAACACGGCCTTGATCTCATGGAAGTCCAGGTCGAGGTCACGCCCGAAGTGTTCAGCGACCGCGTGGGAGTCCTCGAAAGCCTCCAGGCCAAACTGGGCCACGCCATCGAGCGCACGCTTGGAATTCACGTGCAGGTTCGCCTGAAAGAACCGCACTCGATTGAGCGCAGCCAGGGCAAAGCAAAACGCGTTCTTGACCAGCGCAATCTCGACGAGGTTCCGAAAAACTGAGGTTTTCCATCCGCTCCCGTCTTTGCTCCTTTCTCCTCCATTTCCGCATACAGGTGGCTCGCCATGAAAATCCCGCAACTGTCCATTTTTATTGAAAACCGCCCGGGGAAACTCGGCATCCCCTGCAAAGTTCTGGCCAAGGAGGGGATTAATATCCTGACGCTTTCGCTGGCCGATACGCAGCAATTTGGCATATTGCGCCTGATTGTGCGCGATTGGGAAAAGGCCAAGGCTGTGCTGGAAGGCGCCGGGTGCGCCGTCCGCGTGAACGAGGTCATTGCCATCGAGGTTGAGGACCGTCCGGGCGGCCTGGTCGAGATTCTCAAGGTATTCGAGGGCGCCAGCATCAACGTGGAATATATGTATGCCTTTACGCTGCGGCGCGGGGACAAAGCCGTGCTGGTCTTTAGCGTGGACCGGATCAATGAGGCGATTGCGGCCCTTCAAAACGCGCGCATTGGCGTCATCGCTCATGTCGATCTTTATGACCGGCTGGAAAACCACTGAGAAAGCGTTCTGCCAATAAGCATTACTCCATAAGGCCACAAAGCCGCCAAGAGACTTTTGTGTCTCGCGAAACAGGCTTTTTTCATAGGAGACCCACGCATGTTTTCTTCGGATCAGTATTCGTCCTCCCCGCTGATGCGCCGCCGTTCGATGGCGCTTGTGAATCCGACGCCCGCTGGCAAGCCGCTGGCGCATCCCGCGCCGCTTGCGCCGCGCATTTTTGCGGATACGGCAGTGTTGAGCGAAATCCAGGCCCTGTATCAGGCCGGGATCATCAGCGGCGTTACAACGAATCCTACACTGCTTAAACGCGCCGGGGCAAAAAGCCAGAGCGAGGCTGTGCAGATCATGTCCTCGATTTGTGCCGCTATCGCGCCCTGCCCCGTTTCGCTCGAACTGACGGAACTCACTTTCGATGCGATGGTCCGCCAGGCGGAAAAACTCGCCGCCATCGCCTCGAATGTCGTCGTCAAGGTTCCGGTGGGGGGGTATCAGCGAATCGATCCGTCGCTGGATGCCTTTACGGGACTCAAGGTCCTGCGGGCGCTCTGGGAACGCAACATCCGAACAAACGCGACTTTGATCTTCAACTCGACGCAGGCATTTTGGGCCGCCAACGCGGGCGCGACGTATGTGTCGCCGTTCCTGGGGCGCATGGCGGATTACCTTTACAAGCACGATCTCCCCGAGCGCGCGCCGGGCAATTCGCTGCACTTCATCGAGGACCATAAAAACGCCAAGGGCGACCAGGTGGTGGCCAACACGGAATACGTGGCGTGCGGCGGGGCGCGCAAGGACGCCGGTATCCGCCTGGTTCGCGAAATTGTCGATATTTTCGCCAATTATGACATTCAGACGGAAATTCTTGCTGCCAGTTTCCGCAACTTCGCGCAGATCAGCGAGGCGCTCAAGGCGGGGGCGGACATTTTGACGGTCCCTAGCGATCTGCTCATGCGCGTGGCAGATCATCCCTTGAGCGACGAGGGCATGGCCGCCTTTGTAGCCGACTCGAAGGTGTTTGAGAAGTAGGCGGAGAGGGCTGGTTTGCCCGGCTCGACGCCGAGGTGATTTTTCTTACGCCCGCCTTGTGTTCCGGTGTTGTCAAGGCATGGGGGGCTGTAGTAGGCGTTCTGGTATCCCGGCAGGTTGGGGACCGGGGAAGGAAACCAATGTGAAAGGAAAATCACATTATGAAAGCCCATTCATTGGCCTCCCGGGTGGCCGCGGAAACAGGGATGACCGTGTCGCAGGCGAATGGAGTGCTTCGTTCGGTATTTAGCGCGATTGCCGCCGAGTTGAAGGAAAACGGAGCGATTCATCTGCTCGGATTTGGCAAAATCCAGCAAGTGGACCGCAAAGCCCGCCGAGGGCGCAATCCCCGCACGGGAAAACCGATTGAAATCCCCGCGCGCAAGGCACTGCGCTGGACGGCGTCGCGGCCTTTCTTGCGCGATGCAGGATTGCTGCCTCCCGTGGCGCGCCGCGCCGCCAAGGCGAAGGTCGTGGAGGAACTGGCTCCAACCCCGCCGACTGCCCAGGCGCCTGTTACGGAAGGATTGCCAGCTCCGCTCTTTGAAAAAGCGGGCGAGCAGGCGGCGGCAGTGGCCCAATTTCCTGTTATTCAGGAAGAAATGGCACCTGCTCCCAGCCTGTATGAAGCTCCCACAATGGTGGGAGTGGGTCTGCCGGCTGCTCCAGCAACATCGCCGCCCGTGGCCGAGTCGGCTGCCGCAGGCGCTGGCGCACCGGCGCTGAGCGAGGATGCTCAGATGCGTCGCGCCGAACGCACGGCGAGGGTGATGATCGATGATCTATTCCTGTATTTCGGCGGGCAGATTCAGGAAGCGGTCAAGAACGGGCAGAATGTGGAAGAGGTGGTTGGCGAGCAATTGGCGGAGTCGCGCAAGACACTTGCCAAGCGCTTTGGAGAAAACATCTCCTCTAAAGTGGACTTCGTCGGCCAGGCTCTTCAAAAAAAGATCGATTCGATCAAGGGCAGTTGAACGCCATCAAACAAACCTGCCGCAAACGGCACAGTCCTTTCTTGGGGGCCTTCCCAGCGGCGGGTCCGCGTCCCTTTGGCGGTTCCAGGAAGGTCCCGGGGGATTGTATGCATTCCGGGCGGCAATGTTTGAGAAATCGCTGAGAAATCTATGCAATCGCGTTCTATAGCTGTCATTGCGGGTTTGGCGGCGGCGGTGGTGATTTTTGTTATTGCAGTCGCCGTTCGCCAGGCAAAAGCCCCGCGGGTAATTTCCTCCGAGCGCGCCGCGTCTTCTTCTTCATCGCAGGTTCGGACTGTTCGCGGCAAATCCGGCTCGGAGAACGCAGCCGGAGATGCAGGCAAGCGCAGGGGCAAGCCGGGCGCCGCCAACCAGGAGCTTACTCCGGCCAATACCCCGCCGGGTCAGACGCCAATTTCCACATTGCCGTCGGAACGCGCCACCACAGCCGGTCTGGTTGGACGCGATGGCACGATCCCGGGAGGCCCGGGCACGGCAGGAGCGGCTGCGGGGCATGGAAAAAATCCCGCGAATGGCGTCGGCACAACAGGTTCAGGCGCGCCGTCCGCGGACGGCCTCAAACCGGGCGCAACAGATTCCGCCGCTAGCGAAGGAGATGCTTCCGGACAAGCGGCAGCCGGGGGAGCATCGGCGACGCCGAATCCAGAAGCCACACTTGCTCCCGGAATGGCTATTATTGGCGGCCAGGTCTTGCATGGCGAGGTTCGAATTAGCGACGCATCGCTAACGCTGATAGGCGAAGGGAGTAATTTGCGCGCGGGCACGGATGAAAACGGACGCTATCAATTCGATCCTGTCTCGCCGGGAACTTACCGTTTAACCCTTGAAAAACCCAAGGCTCCTTCTTCGGTTCGCTATGTCGTGCTCAAGGCCGATGAAATGCGGACAAACGAGGATTTTATTATTCCCGTGGGGCATGAAATCGAAGGAATAGTGGTCGGGGAGACCTCGGGCAACGGCGTGGCGGGCGCGCGGGTAGTGATCAATAACGCCTCGGAGAAGTATCTTTTCGAGGTGCGAACCGCTTCGGATGGGGCCTTCAAGACCGCCTCGACCGAAGCGGGAGATTACGTTTTGTATGTCGAGGCGTCGGGATATATTTCGAAAAAATCAACCATTACGGTTCCTGAAGACCTTTCTGAGGCCATGCAACCCGTCAAGATCGAACTCGAAGAAGCGAACACAATTCGCGGCAAGGTGATGGATGCGGCTGGAGGCCCGGCGTCGCAGGCGATGGTCGGGCTGTTCACCGTGCAGGCTTCTTCCGCATTCAGCGATCCCTTTGCCTCGATTGCGCCGGTGATTACCGACTCGTCCGGCGCGTATGTGATTTCCAACGTTCCGACAGTGCAGACGACCTTCCGTGTCGGAGTATGGAAGGGCCAGCACGCGCCGGTGTTCAGTTCCGTTCTTCAAATGCCGGAGGCGTTTCAGCAGGATGTGCCCACAATCACCATTGGCACAGGCGTGGCGGCAAAAGGGCGTGTGGTGGACTCGAAAAGCGAGCCGATTGATGGCGTCCTGGTCACGCTTCCCAGCAGCGACAGTTTCCCGAACACGGGCGTGATCCTCCAGCGATTCAACGCCGAACTGCCCCGCGCCACCACCTCGGCCGATGGCAGTTTCCGTGTCGTGGGTCTGGAGTCTGGCTCGATCGAACTAGATTTTTCGGCCACGGACTATTTGCGCCAGAAAAAAACCATCCAGGCGACGCCGCCGGAAGTGGACATTGGGGACGTCGTATTGCAGCTCGAGGACGAGGCGGGGCCAGGCGTTCTGACCGGGCAGATTATCGACGAACTGGGCGTAAGGTATGCCCGCGCAAACTGCACGCTGTTTTGCAGCAATTGCTCGCCGCCCTACACGTCGTTCCAGACGACGGACGAACTGGGGCATTTCATCTTCCGCGAATTGCCCGATGGCAATTACCGTCTTGAAATCGCCACATCGACGCTGCGGGTGGGCGGTTTGTGGATCGTTCTCAATCAGCGCCTGACCGGCCTCAAACCCGGCGGCGGCATGTTTTATGTGACGTTTGACCTGAGCGGACAGGTGAAGATCAAGGTGCAGGACGCCTCGGGCCAGCCCATGCGGCGGTTCCGGGTGGCTGTGCAGTCGAATTCAGGCCAGTTGCAGGACTCCGCCTACAATTCCATCACGGCTTCGTATGAAACGACCTTTGAGTCTGCGGATGGCGAGGCGCTGCTGCAGAATCTTGTGGCCGGAACCGTGCAAATCACGGTGACTGTCGAAGGCGTGGGCGTGGCAGAACTCAAGAATGTTGTGGTTCCGCTTGAGGGCGTGAACGACGCCGGAGTGGTTCAGGTTGGGCAGGGCGCATCGATGAGCGGGCGCGTCGTGGCGGCGGAAAGCGGCGCGGGAATCGAGGGCGCGAAGGTGCTCGCCATTCCGCCCGCCAGCGCGCCGTCTGACCATATTCTAAATCAACTTAACCGTTATACAGTGACAGCTTCGGACGGGCGATTTACGCTCAGTCCGCTTCCGGCGGGGGCGCTTCGGCTGAAGGTGACGGCCAGCGAACGCGTCGAAAAGATTTTCGAGGGATTTGAGGCGGTCGAGGCCGAAACACGCCCAACGGGCGACCTGTCGATCGAAGAAGGGGGAATCGTCACCGGACGTGTGCTCGATGCGGGCGGAAATCCTGCCGCCGCGATTGGCGTCCGGGTCGGCTCGGTGTATGCGGTGTCCGATCCAATGGGACAATACCGGCTTGAAGGCGTAGCGCCCGGACCGCAGATATTGCAGGCCGCAGCGACGGCGAGCTCTACCACCGTTAAGGTGCCCATCGAGGTTGTGGCCGGACAAGTCCTGCAAGTGGACGTGCACTTGCCTTAGGCGCTGCTCATTGCATCCGCCCGGCCAGCGCGGTCCAGAGGACTTCAATCAGCAGGAAGGCGACAGCGGAAAAGACGACGGTTTTTGTCGCGCCTTCGGCAATCTCTTCTGTCGATCGTTTTGTGGCTGTTCCGCATAAAAAGCTAATCGCGGCCAGCACAAATCCGTCGAGCGCGACACGAGCCATGCCTTCGAGCGTCCAGGCGACTTCCCACGAAGACATTACACCCTGCCAATACGCCCACGCGGTCAATCCGGCCACTGGCGCTAGATTGTAAAAAAGCCATCCCGCGCCAATGCCGGTCAACTGGCCGAGCACGAGCAGCAGCGGCATCCCGAGCACAAGCGCCCAGGCTCGCGGCGCGAAAAGCACTTCCTCGGGTGCGCGTCCGAGGATTTGCCACATGTCCACTTGGCGCCCGAGGCGTTGTCCCCCCAAATCCGATGCCATTGCCGACCCCGTGCGCCCGGCCATCAGCAGCGCCAGCAGCAGCGGGCCGATCCCCTGGACGATTCCGCGTGTGACAGCGTCGGGGATGCGCGAGGCCAGCCCCGCGCCCATTCCGATGTGCGCCAGCAGGCGTTCGGTTTGAAGGACCATGAGCAGTCCGAGCAGCGAAAATACAAGCGCCACATAGGGCGCGGCCAGGATCGACGCGCGGAGAAAGTGCTCGAAAAAATCACGCCCCGGCCGCGCGCCCGCCGTCGGACCGCGCAAAAACCCAGCAATCAGGCCGGGCAGAGCGAAGAGTCCGGCGAGAAATGCGAACAGGCTATTGGCCCAATCGCGCAGGCTTTCCTGCACGATTCCATTGAGAATGCTGAGGGACGAGTGTGCGGAATGGACCGCTTCCGAGGCGGCATCGGCGGCGGTGGCGCTGGATTTCCCGCTTCGCAACAGGCCTTCAATGATTTCGATGCGCTGCTGTGGCGCGGCTGTTTTCCATTGCGCTGGCTCGATCAGCCGCCGCCGCGGCGCGTCGATCCATAACAGGCGGTCGCAAAATGCCGATGTGAAATCGTAGTCGTGTTCGACGACCAGAATTGCCAGTGACTCGCGTCGGCGCTGGATGGCTCGTTCGAGTGTTTTCCGCACAATGACTCGGCTTTCGCCATCGAGTCCCGCAAGCGGTTCGTCGAGAACAAGCACAACGGGATCGGCGGCGAGCGCCCGCGCCAGGGCCACGCGGCGCTGCATTCCTCCGCTCAATTCCGCAGGGTATTTATCCGCGTCGCGCGCGGGGTCGAGGCCCACTTCGAGCAGCGCGGCGGCAATTTCCTCATCGGAAAGTGCATGGCCCGCGCCCATCTCGATATTGCGCCGCACAGTCAGTGTGTCGAAGAGCGCGCTCGTCTGGAACACAGCGGCAAGGGGAGGTTTGGCGCGCCGGGAGCCGGAGAGAGAGGAGGGGGAGGAGGGGGTCGATTGTGGTCCGCGCGGACGCGGATCGTAGTAGCCAATGCGCGGTTCGCTGTGGCTCGTCGGGAGGAGTCCGAGCAGCCGGTCGAGCAACAGCGATTTGCCCGATCCGCTTGGGCCGAGCAATCCGACACATTCCCCGGCGCGAATTTCGATGTCGCACGAGTCGATCAGCGTGCGCCGACCGCCATAGACCGGCAAACCAATGACCCCCAGCACAACCGGCGGGGGAGCGGCGGGCGCTTGCGGAGTTGGATTGCGCATGAATGCGGAATCGGGCATGACTTTGGCCGGGGAATGAATTGCCTGGGGCGCGAAAAACGCGGCTGGGCAACGAGCACCCCGGTTCAGCCTATGAATCCGCAGGCGCGGGTCAAAGGCAAGTTCATTGTCCTGAGAAGGCAATTCGGGAGATCGAGGTAAAATGAGCGGCGCGGAGTCCGGCGGCGGCTATGAAGGAATGGCGCGCGATTACGCGTTGCTTTTTCCGGTTTCCGAGGCGCTGAAAGGATTTTTGCATCCGTTTGCGGATGTCTGCCGGGCGCGGCAGAGAACCTGCGGCGCGGCGTGGCTCGATGTGGGATGCGGCACGGGGCTGCTTGTCGAGTGGCTGCTTGGCGAGGGCGTGGACGCCTGGGGCATCGATCCGGACCGAGATTTTGTGCGCGAAGCCGTGCGCCGGATGAACCGCCCCGAGGTGCGAATCAGAGAGGGCGCGATGGGTTCGGTGCGCGATTTCCATGTGGGCGGCACAGAGGGGCGAAGTGAGACCAAGTGCCGGGGCGATGCGCAGTGGAGGGGCGCGGCGGAATCTGCGAGCGCGGAAATCGGCATGATCACCTGTTTGGGAAACGTGCTGGCGCACGTGGCGGATGGAGACGAAATCCGCGCATTTTTTCGCAATGCCGCCGCGCGCCTCGGGCCGGAGGGCGTGTTGATTGCCCAAACAGTGAATTTCGACCGCGTGCTATCGGACCCGGCCTGGGAATTTCCTGTGATTCGCCGTCCGCTGCCCGGCGAAGGTGGCGCGCTTATTTTCGAACGCCGCTATGACTTGGCCAGTTGGCGCGAAGGCCAATCCGGAGGGCGGATTCCCTTTGAAACCACGCTGAGGCGCGGCGCGGTGGAAGTCGTGCGCAATCGAACGCTTCTCTATCCGGCGCGGGGCGATTTTCTCGAACAGACCGCACGCGAATTCTTTGTCCGCGTCGAGCGATTCGGCGACTTTGCCCGCTCGCCCTGGAGCGCCGCTTCCTCGCCGGCAACGATTCTTTGCGCGGCGCGCCCGGCCTCAACTGACAAACCCGATTGAGCCTTGCGGCGCGAAATAAGGAATCGGTTCGTTTTCACTTGTAACCACATCTTCCCTATTGTTTCTTTCTTGTGCCCGGTGTTTGTTTGTTCATGGATTGTCCCTGGGAGAAGACATCATGATCCTTACTGCGGAAGTGGACTGGGATGGCAAGGAACCCCCAACGGAGTTGGCCATATGCTTCGATGGAGAGGGGCTGGATTACCTGATCCGCGAATTGGAAAAGCTGCACCCGAACGAAAAGGATCATACCCACCTCCTGACTCCTTCCTGGGGAGGATGGGGGCTAACCGAGGAAAAACAAGCGAGCGGCGAAGAATATCATCTTATGAATCATTTGCGGATTGTCAGGATTCCGGATTTGCAGGAGCCGTCCTGATCTGGGTAGGATAAATCGATGATGAGTGAAACGAATCTCAAAGACCTGCGCGATACTGGAAGAATCGGCACGCTTTGCGTCTTTGGCGTATCGCTGGCGATGTGTGCAGGCGGATTAATGCTCGTTTTGTGCAATATATTTCCTCTCGATTCAAAATGGAAAGTCTTCATTTTTGTGGCGACGATGGCGCTCTTTGCCTGCGCATTTGTGAGCGTTGGACGCGGCTGGGCGCTTTGGAACAGCCTTCAGCGCAAAGGATATTCCTGGATTGGTTTCCGTCAGCAGTGGCTTCTTGGCTATTATCTGAGACGCCGCGCTTATGCGATCCCGCTGCGCGATGAACTACGGCGAGTCGATGGCTATCGCGATGGCGACTTGTCCTGGATAATTGAAATGATGAAAAGCAGCTCGGCGCAAAATTGGTCATCGTAATATGCAGAATATGTAATGAGTTCACCGGGGCGGGCGCGGCAGGCCAATGCAATATCATTCATCAAAAACCGCTTTTGGGATGAAAGGTGTGGGAGGGATTGTTGCAGGCTGGGCGCTGCTGGGACTTCTGTTTCCGCTGATTCTCTATGGGACTTTCGCGTTTGTCCATTCGTGGTGGATGACCGATGGCCTTCAAGTCCTCGGCATGTTGTTCTTTGTGATCGGATTGCCAGGCTCATGCGTTTTATCGAGCGTCGTGATCCTATATGGAGCCAGACAAATAGCATCACAGATGCCTCTAATGAGCAGACAGTTTTCCCAGGTGCAGCCGTCTCTCTTTGCAGCCTATTTCTTTCTGATGGGATTTTCGCTCGCTGACTATGCCAGCGTGGCTCTGGTAGTTATATTATTGCTGGCTCTTTCAGGATATCTGCCCTTTGCGTTTTGGCCGGCGAGCCGGTGGGTTTTCAGGCGCGGCGATCCTGGCGAGTGAATTGGCAAACGCGCGTCCGGCGCGGCGGCTCACCAATCGCCACAAAACAATGGGACATATAGGACAAATGGGACCGATGGGACAACGGCCCGCGAAAACGAACACCGCGATGGTTGGGGCCTGGCGTCAGATTTCGCGTTCCAGATAGAAAATCTGCGGAGGATTGAGCAGGTAGCCGCCGTCGCGCAATAGGGCGAGCGCGCGATCCACATCGCCACGGCGGACCGTCTCGGTTTCGATCCAAAGTTGGCGCGAACCGTTCGCAGCGCCCGCGGCAGAAGCGGCCTTTTCGCACGCTTCGGGCGCGTTGCACTCCCAGGAGCGCAGACGCAATCCGGCCTTTTCGAGCATCCCGGGCAATCCCGAGGCCGATCCGGGCACGGGCGAGGTTTCGAGCGCGAGAACGAATTCGCCTTCGGACTGGCTTGGGTCGAATGGGGCTTTGTTGGCGCGCGGCCAGGGCAGAACCGCTTCGCGCGCGATTCCGCCGGCTTCCATGGCGGCGGCGATGACCATCACGTCGCTCAGCACGCCGCTGCTGGTCGAATCCTGCCCGGCGCCGCGCCCATACACAAACACGCGCCCGATCGGTTCGCCCTGGAAGATGACCGCATTGAAAACGCCCATAACTCCGCCGATTTCGCCGTTGCGGCGCACGAGAGTGGGCGAGACGCGCGTATCGACCGCGCCATCCGCGCGCATCCGCGCCAGCGCGAGGAGTTTGATGCGCAGTCCGCGCCGCTCGGCCCAGCGGAAATGCTCGGGACGCAGCCGGCTGATCCCGGCGCACGACACATCGCCGATGCGGATGTCCTGCCCAAAGGCCAGCGACGCCAGGATGGCCAGTTTGTGCGCCGCGTCCGTGCCTTCGATGTCGAACGTCGGATCAGGTTCGGCGTATCCAAGGCGCTGCGCCTCGCCAAGGACGTCCGCAAAAGGTCTTCCTGTCGCATCCATCTCGGTGAGGATGAAATTCGTCGTGCCGTTGATGACGCCCGCAACCGATTGGAAACGGTTGGGCGCAAGCGACTGGTGCATGGCTCGAATGAGCGGAATGCCCGCGCCGACGCTTGCCTCGTAACCGATGGCCACGCCCTTTTCGCGCGCCAGCGCCATCAGGTCCGCGCCGAAATTGGCCAGAAGCGCTTTGTTGGCCGTGACGAGGTGCTTGCCCGCCCGCAAGGTTTCTTCGGCGATTTCGCGCGCTTTGCCCGTGCCGCCCATGAGTTCGATCACGATATGGACTTTCGGATCGCGAATCAGTTCGGAGGCGTCGGATGTGAGCATGATAGGATCGACCGAAACGCCGCGGTCGCGCGTGAGGTCGATATCGGCGATGCGAACAAGGCGAATGGGACGCGGCAGACGCGAATTGATCAGGTCGCCGTTTTGCTGAAGCCAGCGCACGACGCCGGTTCCGATATTTCCAAATCCGATCAAACCAATTCCAATTTCCTTGGGGAGGGGGGACGGCATAGGGCACAACTCCTGAGTGCGAAAAGTCTGCCGGCGGGATCCTTCTGAGGATTTTCCCGCATAAGATTTTGTTGTTTAGTTTATTTCGGCGGATGCGGGCAAGGAAAAGGAGTTTGGATGACGCAATCGCTGGGAATTGCATGAGGCCGAAAAAGCATTTTTTACCACGAAAAATAAGAAAAGAACGAAAAATATATGAATACGATTCCCGAATAGACTCCTTTCGGGATCAGGAGCCGGGGCCTTTTGCGGAGGAGGCGGAGGTTGAGGAAACAGGAACGGAAGAAGCAAGAAAGCGTTCCATGGCGGCGGCAAGCGCGCTGTTGTTTTGTTCGCGGGCGAGGCGAAGAGCGCGCGAGGCGGATTCGATGGCTTCGTCAAAGCGTCGCAGCCGCGCCAGGGCAAAGGCGAGGTTGGCGTGGGCTTTTGCATGATTCGGATTCAACGCAATCGCCGCCCGAAATGATTCCACAGAGCGGGCATATTCGCCGTCCATGAGTTCGAGCGTTCCGAGATTATAGCGCGCCTCGGCGGATTCGGGCATGAGGCGCAGGGATTCCGCCAGCGCCTCGCGCGCCGCCCGCGAATCGCCCCGCATCGCAAGGGCCAAACCGAGATTGTAGTGCGCATCGGCGTATTGCGGTTCGATTTCGATGGCGGCGCGCAGGCGTTCGATGGCCGCCTCGGTATTGCCCTTTTGTATATCGACATTGGCAAGCCCCACGAGGGCGTTGGGATAGCGCGGGTGAATCCCCAGCGTTTTCTCGAAGGCACGCGCGGCCTCGTCGGTGCGGCCCAGACGCAGAAGTTCGGTTCCGAGGTTGTTCCACGCAGCCCATGCAAGCGGATTGGCCCGCACCGTCGCGCTGTAGAGAGTGGCGGCGTCGGCGTAAAGCGCTGCCTGGCGCCAGGTGAGCGCGCCAAGCAGCAGGAACAGCGCGGCGGCCAAGGCGCGCAGAAAAACGAAGTGGCGGGCGTGAATTGCCCGGTCTGCTGCCCGGACGGCGCCGCCCGCGATCAGAGCGCAAACCGGCGCGATGGATAAATACACATACCGATTTGCGATGGGCGAAATGCCCATGTATCCGAAATCCATCAGGCCGAGAATTGGCACGAGCGGCACGGCGAAAAAGACCAGCGCGAGGAGAGGCGCAGCTCCCGCGCGATTTTGCCAAGTCCATAGCGCGCCCCCACATGCTGTCACTGCGAGTGTGGAGATAAAGGCGGGCGCCCAGGCGCTGACAAGATGCACGTCGGGCAGCCAGGGTGGATAGACCGCCTGGAGGTTTGTAGGCCATAAGGCAATCCGAATATATATTGCGAAGTTGCGAGCGGAAAACTGAATCCTCTCCGGCAGCGAGAATCCGGAATGAAACGGATCGAGACCGCGGGCCATGAGCGCGCTGAAAAAAGCCGCCGCCGCCGCGAGCGCGAAAAACGGCGCGAGTTCCAGGATTGCACGGCGAAATGATGGTTTGCGTTGCTCCTTTTCGGCATCGCTTTCGGCATTGTTCTCTGGCGGCCCGAATCGCAATCCCCGCCGCCACCACGCCAGCGCGAACAATCCGGCGGGCAAAAGGAGCGCTGTGGGTTTCGAGAGCAACGAGGCAAGAAACAACGCAAAGGAAAGCCACCACCAGATGCACTTGGGGCGCAACCAGGTCCGCTGAGGGCGCGGCGCTTCTTCCAGGTATTCAATCCAGGCGCGCGCGGCCAGCAGGGCAAAAAACGCGCCAAGCAGCCCCTTGCGTTCGATCACCCAGACGACGGATTCCGCCCCGGCCGGGTGCAGGGCGAAGAGCATGGCCGCAGCCCACGCGCCTGGGATTTTCAGACGGCGCAAAATCCGCCAGAGAATCAGTCCACTGGCGATGTGGATGAGGACATTGACCAAATGATGCGCGAGCGCGTGATCGCCCCACAAGCGCCCCTCAAGCCAGAAAGTCGTGTAGAGGAGCGGCATATAGCGGATGTCGTGGGCGGAAATCCCGCGAAGGCGTGTCCAGATTTCCCACAGCCCGTCCGCGCGATACAGCATCGGATTCCCGGCAGCGAGGTCGTCATCCCACAAATACCCACCGCCCAACGCAGGCCAATAGGCAAGCATCGGCGCCAGCGCCAGAACCGCCCACTTCCATACGCCGGCCCAGTTCCGCAAGGGCGGCAGGAAGGGGCAACAAGGCGGCGGTGAAGAAGCAGATTCCGCGGAGGGACCGCTCAATTCGGAATCCGCTTTTGGGTCCGTAAATGCATTCATGCTTGAATCGCCATGGGGAATTGGGCTGAGACGAACGAACGGAGAAAGACTTTGCCAACTAATTGCGCTCGGATCAGCAGGTCAATGAACATGGCGGCAAATGCCCAAGGAATGATCCAGAGTACGAACGGAAGAGCATAGACAATATAGACCCAGAACGGCATGTCGGCGGCCTCCCAGGATTCAGTGGATTCTATTATCGGGATCAGAGCATTTTGAGTTCATGCCGCAGGTTTGCCGAATCGTTGGATGGCGTCGAGGACGAGCGCGCGAAAACTGGGCGCGATCTCCTGGACGACTTTGATCTTGCCGCGAATCCATAGCGTTTCATGAAAGATTTTGACGACGGGGCAGTCGCGATCTTTGCGGCGGCGCTGTGTGTCAAAACAGACCGGGTCATGGTCGTATTCCGAACCGCGCGCAAACTGCAAATAGCCTTTGGCAATCAGCGTCTGCCACGAAGCGTTGCCCGGCTCCAGCCTGTCTCGGAAGCCGCCCAAATCCTCGCCGGAGGGATTTTTGAACAGCAGGAAATTGTCCAGGTCGATATCGCCCACCCAGCGGTAACTTAGCAGGAGGCGTTCAAACAAAGGAGCAAAACGCAGGCGGCTGCCGCTGGCCAGTCCGAGTTGGCCATACAGGTCCGCAAGGCAGCCGGGCCTTGTCAGATGCGGCATCACCCTATCGGCGCCGTCTGCAGCATCATTGGCATGGACCACCGCACCGGCAAGCGAGTCCAGCTGCGCCTCTTCGGCAAGGAATTCTCTGTCCACCGAGCGAAGCACTTGTGCAAAATTCACAAGGATTTCCTTGTCATCCATCGCGATTCTCCCATGCATTCGGACAGAGATGTCTCGCGTGCGGCAAATTCTGAGATGCCTTTTCGCCCGGCGTCTCGCCCGGCGCGCCATTTGCCTGGCCGCCCAGTTCAATTGTGCTATTGCGCCGCTCCGGCATCGTCGAAAACCCGTTCCATTGCGCGGTGGGGGATGCCCGCGTCGAGATATTCTTCGCTAATTACTTGGAATCCGTGGCGTTCATAAAAGGGAATGGCGTGGACCTGCGCCGATAGCACAGCCCGCTGGAATCCCCGGCGCCGCGCCTCGCCGATGAGCGCAGCGAGCAGGGCCGATCCGCATCCGGTCCGCCGCGCTTCGCGCCGGACGGCCATCCGCCCGATGCGCGCGCATTGGGGATCGCGGGGTTCGCCAAAAAGCCGTCCCGTGCCTTGCGCCTGTCCATCGGCGTCGTATGCAATCGCATGACAAGCGGCTGGGTCCTGGGCGTCTTCCTCTTCTTCGAGGGGGACGCGTTGTTCCTTTACAAAAACCTCGATGCGGATGTTCAGGGCCTCGCGCCCGAGGGGCGAATCCCATGAACCGAATTGAACCTGAAAGCTGGCCATGCGAGACCGCCTCCCGAATCTGCGAATTCCATTCCACACATGGAGGCTATACCCTTTTTCCCCATTCATACAACGCCCATTTCTTTCAAATCTTGCAAAATGCTCCCAGTTCGCCTTTCGCCCGGATTCCCGCAATGCCTGCGATTGGCGTTTTTTTCAAAAAGAGCGTTGCGAAGAGTGCCAGAATGGATCATTGTTTTTACGGGGGAGGCGAGGATGTATGTTTTCCCATGTCAGGAGCGCCTTGCTCGCGTCGCACCGCGCATAAGGCGCAGATATGGGGCAAAACTTTTGCATGAGGGGGCATGACGATCCCGCCGGGAGGGGAACGCCGGAATAGGGGCAAGCGGGGCGCAGACATCGAGCAGACAAACCAGCCCATTCGCGGAGATTGTGCGTAGTGAGCGAAAGCAAAACGCAAATCACCCGTCCCGAGGGAATCGCGGCGGACAATTATCTGGACCTGCTGAATCTTCTGAGCGAGGTCGTGGCCTCAACGACCGATCTCAAGAGCATTCTGAATGCGACGGTGCGCCTGATTCAGCGGCTCCTGCAAGTGCAGCGCTGCTCGATCCTGCTTGTGGACGAATCGAGCGATAATCTGCATGTCGGCGCCGCTGCTGGCATCCCAGGCGATGTGCTTGAACGCATTCGCATCCGCATGGGCGATGGCATTGCGGGCCGCGTGGCTCAGACAGGCGAGCCGGTTTTCAGCCAGAATGTAGATGATTCGGATTCGCAGGGGATGGGAGAAAAGCCGGACGAACGCTACACGACATCGTCGTTTATCAGCGTGCCGATCCGCCACCAGGACCGGACCTATGGCGTAATCAACGCCACGAACAAGTTTGATCGCGGACAACTGAGCGCCCAGGACCTGGAGATGCTCCTTTCGGTTTCGCGCTTTCTGGCGCTGACGGTGATGACCAACCGCCTTCATGCCGAAACGGAGATGCTTCACGAACACACAAGCCGGACGATGGAAAGTCTGCCGATTGGCGTGCTGACGCTGCGCGAGGATGGAATGGTTCTGACGGCGAATCCGGCGGCAGTGCGCCTGCTTGGCTTGTGCGGCTCCGCTTTCGAAGGCGGGCGGGGGATTTTCGAATGCATGGACCGTCCGCTTGGAGCGCAGGTGGCCGCGATGCTGCAAAGCGCGATGAGGGCCGGGATTTCGCAACAGCACGAAATCGAACGCCCGGCGCGCGACGCCACTGTGCCGCTGCGCCTCACATGCCAGCGCATCGGCACGCCCAAAGGCGCGCTCTCCGAGGCGGTTTTGCTTGTCGAGGACTTGACTTTGCGGCGCGAAGTGCAGGAACTCCGGCGGCTCGATGAACTCAAATCCAACTTCATCGCCATGGTCAGCCACGAACTGCGCACGCCGCTGACTTCCATTCGTGGTTCGATCCACTTGCTCGAATCCTATTATGCCGCCTCGCTAAACGAAACCCATCTCAATCTGCTTCGAATCATCGGCAACAACACGGAGCGCCTTGTCGCCATCGTAAATAACATTCTTGATATATCGCTGCTCGACAACAATACGATGCACATCGAGGCCACGCCTCAGGATTTGAACGCCATCATGCGCCGTTGCGCCGCGGATTTTATTCCCCGCGCCCGCGAGAAAAACATCGAATTTATAGTCCAGCCCTGCGACCACGCGCTTGCCGTGTATGGCGATTCGGATCGCCTGGCGCAAATTCTCAATCATATTCTGGACAATGCCCTGAAATACACACCGTCTTTCGGGACCGTGACCTTGCGCGCTGGAGCGCAGGAAGACAATGCGGTGATTGACGTGATCGATTCGGGCGCGGGAATTCCGCCCGAGATGCGCGATAAAATTTTCGAGCGTTTTGTGCAGGCCGAAAACACAATGACCCGCCAGTCCAGTGGAACCGGCCTGGGATTGTATCTGGCGCGCGCGCTCGCCTCGCTGCATGGCGGCACGATTCGCCTTCTTGATTCCGAGGAAAAGGGCGCCCATCTGCAGATTCTCATCCCTCTGGAAACCTCTGCCCGCTCGCTGAAATTCCAGGATACCATGTTTTAGCGGATGCGGTGCAGGACAATTCCGTAAATGCTTCTCACGGGTTTTTAAGGGGATGCATAGGGCT
>CAYUNT010000036.1:0-28144 GCA_964446285.1 uncultured Candidatus Sumerlaeota bacterium
ACGCTATATCCTGCAATCCCTGCTAATCATAGAAGGTTTACGGAATTGTCCTGGGACCTTTGGGCGAAAACCGGCAGTAATTCTTGACTGGGAATTCTGACGCAAATTAGTAATTGTGCGGATGGTTTTGCCGGGTGGAAATGCATATTGTCATAATGGCGATGAAAGCATCGCCGTGATCAGGCAGGAGGAATGCTGGCCCATGACGCGCGAACGAATCATACGACTGGTGGCGGGAACTCTGGTGCTCATCAGCCTGGCCCTTGGGGCGTTTGTGAACAAATGGTGGCTGATTCTGGGAGCGTTTGTCGGCGCGAATTTGTTTCAGTCCTCGCTGACGCGCTGGTGCTTGCTGGATGATATTCTGCGAATGCTGGGCGTGAAAAGCGACGCCGAAGTGGCTGTCGCGTGCGCACAGCGCGGCGATCCGGGCAAAACTCCGGGCGCATAGCGGAGGATCGGCAAAAATCTATCTGGATTTCGTTCTTTTCACGTTTTTCGCGGCAGAAAGATTCTTTCCCGGCTAAAAGAATATCCATCCGCATGGCTTGGGGAGCGGCCAGGCGTTCTGGCCGTGGTTGCGCGCGCCGGGCGTGAGCCAATTCACCGCGCCCGGAGCTGCTGGATCGTCGCCCGTAAACAATTTGGGCGGATCCAAAACCCAGCCGCCAGGTCCCGCCACGAAATCCTCGCGATTGGCATCCGCGCCATCATCGTTCACAAAGCCGCCATTCGGGTCGTTGATGAAAATCGCGCCGTCATCGGCCCCAATTCCGGCGAATGGATTCGTGAAAACCACGCCGTGCGCGGCAATGCCAAACGAAGCCGGGGTGACGTCCGCGCCTTCGGCAATGAAGTCGATGCCGATGTCGTCCGAGAATTCCGCGGTCGCGCCCGGCGCCAGGAGCGCCAGCGAGGCATTGCCCGTCGGGATCGAGAATCCCGGATCGGTCTGAATGTCAAGGTTGCCATTGCCAGCGTAGAAGATCATCCGCCTGGCCGCCGGATCGAGTTCATCGGCCGGGAAGGAGGAGGCGTTCACACCGCTGATTTTCGAGACGATGAGAATGAACGTGCCGGCCGGGACGGATTGCAGCGCTGCGATACTTGGGAAAATCAGCGATCCGCCGGTCGAGTCAGGTCCGCCCTCCGCCAGTGTGGCGTTGTTGGTGATGCGCCATCCACGCAGGTCGATGCCGTCGCGAATGACGAGCAGTTCAATCCAGTCGCCATCAATGGCGCGGTTTTCGATGCTCGCATAAGGGGTATTGTTGTCATTAAGCCAGTATTCGTTGAAAATAACATCGTTCGGGTGAAGCGGCTGCGCCGCTGGCTCGAACTTCACGTCGATCTTGCCGGCCGTGGTTGATTGCACTGTATAGTCGAGCAGCGGATTGGCGGATTGAACCAGCCCGCTCCATGCGTCGAACCGCATGCCCGCATCGGGAATCGGGCGCAGCGCGATGGTCGATCCGCGGAAAAATACGCCGCTCCAGGGCAGATTGACGGCGCGGCGATTGACAAGAAGGCGGCCCGTGCCTGAACCGCTTGCCGTGAAGGAAATGGTCTGCGTTCCGCCCAGCCCGAAGTAACTGGAAATCGAATTTCTGATATAGGTGGGACGGTTGTTTAGGAAAGCGCGCATATTCGAAACGCCCGTGTTCCAGTTATTCACAAGAGTTGCGGCGGAAATTCCGAGTGACGAAGTCCAGCGCGCGGCCTCGCGCGGAACTTCCGTCTGCAACATGGCCGCATAGCGGTCTGTATCGGCGATTGCGTGCTCGGGAAGAAGTTCGAAGTTGAGCGTTTCCTCAACGCGGGCAATGAAATCGCGCCTTGTTTCCGGGCGGTCGAGGAGTCCGTTGATTGGAACCGTCATGTTCGGATCGATGTCGTTGCCGGCAAAAATCAGCGAAAGCGGCGGCATGGTATATTGACGCTGGAGGTAATAGTTGTTGCCGCGCGCCCAGGTGAGCGTATCGCCCTGCCAGCCAGTCGGATTCAGGCCGGCAGACCACTCGGCGTCCCATTCGTGGAAGGTCCATCGCGCCGTGGGATCGCCACGCCGCCGTGTGGCAATCCAGTTGTTATGCGGCCAGTCGTGGTTCTGGCAGATGATATTCAGCGAGAAGTAATCGAGGAAGTTTGCGCAGTCGAGCATGGAGCGCATCGTCTGAAAATCGGCGTCCGTGGCCACGTTATGGTTTTCAATCCATTCGATAAACTGATTCCATGCGGCAAGGTCGCCATCCACGGCTTCGATGAAGTATTTGCGCACGGAATCCCACGAACCCTTCACCACGTCCCAATCCGAGCCGCCGAAGGTGTCTTCCATGAACGAGTCGGTAATGCGCTCCGTGGCGTTATAGATGCCCCAATAGGCGCCGTTGATGTGGAGAGCCACAAAGAAGCCGTCAGCGGCGCGCTGCCCTCTGTCATCCAGCCAGTCGCGCATAATCTGATCGCGGAAATATGTGGGGCGAATTGTTGAACCGCCAAAGAAACTGTCGTTTGCGCCGCTTCGCAGCACAATTTGCTGGCATCCATCGAGCGGCGTGCGGGTCATCCACGGCAGAGACCAGCGCGTCGGGCCGTAGATCGAACGGAAATAGAGGCGGAGCGATTTTTTCGCCAGCGCGCGCGAGTAGCCGCCGTGCAGGCGCGCCCCCGCTTCCACCTCATACACATGCGAGCCGTCGGGCGGCGTTATCATCACATGCACCGGGCGTTCCCAATCCAGCCCATGCACGCTCGTATTTGTATAAATGCCGTTTGCGCCATTGAAATCGGCGGGATCAATAACAACATCCATGATCGGGATTGTCCGGTCCGCCGGAGGGTTCAGGAAGTAAGACGCCGAGGCGATGGGGCTGGGGTCGAGATCGGAATACCAAGCGCGCGCCCGCAAAGGAGCAGTGGCGGAAATCGTGATCGGTCCGGAGTAAAGCGCCGACGCGGGGCCGGGCGCGGAACCATTGGTAGTATAACGAATTTCCGTGGCATTGGGGGCGGTGATTTCCACCTGGAAAGGCGCCGCGTAGATGCCCGATCGCACGGAAATCACCGGCGCCGGGCCGCTTTTTCCATAGATGTTCGGGCCTCCGGGCGTCGGCTTTTCCGTTGCAATCCACAGGCCTGTCTGGTCCGGAATTCGAGCTTGGGAAATGTCCGACACCTGAGGGCCGAAATCGACGCGGTCCGCCTCCCTGTGATTTCGCATATCGTAAAGAATAATACTTTCGCCATCGGCGGAAAGTTTGAAATCTGTGTGCATGGCCTTGGCTATGACATTCATTCCATCGGCCCAAATCACCAGATACTGTCCCGGAGCAAGCGCGGCTTCGCGCGGGAAACGCCAGCGCGTCGGCGATGTGGGCGAATCCGAAAGGGCGAACGAGCCAAGGTCTGCAATGTCCGGACCGAGGTTCACAATTTCGATCCAATCCGCGGTATTGCTGAAATCCGGGTCTGTTGCGCCCTTGACGTTCGATGCGAGAAATTCATTGACGACCAAATGGATGTCCGGAACTCTTCCCACCTGAAACATAACAAGCGGGCTGCTGGAGATTTTATCGGCGTTGTCCGTGGCAAAGACGCGAAACTCCACCTGTTCTCCACTCGGCAATCCCGGAATGGCGGCCGCGAAAGTGGAATCGCCCGCAGCCAAGTCATCATGGGCGCCATCGTCGAACATTGGTCCATCGCCCGACGCGCCCGATGGGCTGGCATTCCAGAGCAACCGGACGGATTGAAGCGATACGTCATCGACCACGCGCGCGCGCACCGTCACGCTTTCGGACGCCGCGGGATAATAGGGCATTGTCCTGACGTCGGAAATCAGCGGCGGCATATCCACAAGAAGAACAAAGCGAATGGCGTCGGCGATGTGCACTCCCGACGCGCCGTTCGAGGACAGCGAGACACTTCCGCTCGAACCCGCCTGGAATGTCCAGGAACCGAGAGGGATCTCCACAAGTTGATAATACTGCTCAGGCGTTCCGCGCTGGTCGATTGAGACGCTGGATGTGCCGCCCGCGTGCTGGATGGTGTATGGCGCGCCGGTCGTGCGGTTGGAACCCATAACTACAATGGCATATACGTTGTATAGCCCGCCATATTCCAGATTGGGCGTCCATGTGGCCGTGGCGTTGGTTCCGGCATTGGCGTAAATATACGTTCCGCCGTTGTATCCTGTGGCGGAGCTGCGGGTCCAGCTTCCTGCGGTTGTGAAAGTGGGCGCGCCCTCATCGTTATCCACCACAACATCCAGTGCCTTCGCAGGCTGAAATCCAGCCAGCGCCAATCCCGCCATAAGCAACGCGGACAAGAAAAAATGCTTTTTCATGATGTTTTCCTTGAATTTGAACAGGTGGAACCCAACGACAGCGCGGCATTGCGGCGTTGCGCCGCCAGGCTGCCCGATGAACCGGAAGGCGCGCCTCGTTGAAAGGAACGCCCTGCAAATGCACCGCCGGGCGATTTCTACGCCAGAAAGCAGACCTCTCTCAATCCCATTTCCCCCGGCCCGCGGAACATTCTCCGTTGACAAGTCCAAGGCCCTCCTCCTCGAAGTAGATGCGGCTGGAGCCTGCCTGTCGGAAGCGATCCGATAGTAGCGCATCGCTCTGTTACGCCGCAAAATTGTTTAACTATTTTCGAGGCAGGAAGGATGACAATACACCGCCGTTCTATCGCTCGATTTGCCCTGATTGCGGCATGGGTTGCCGTGTCCATTGGCGCGGATCAGTTCTGCCGCGCCGCCGCCCAATCCGCCTCCGCATCCGCTTCCTCCGCGCCGGCGGACGCGCCAACCTCCTCAACCTCTGCGTCCGCGCAATCAGCCTCGCCCGCCCCGCTGCCGCCAGATATCAAGTGGGAAACAAACATGGACGAGCCGCTCATTGGCGATCCGAAGGCGATTCGCGGCGGGACCTACTACGACTTCATTCCCTCTTATCCGCTTACACTGCGCCTGATGGGGCCAAACTCGAACGATGCCTTCGCCGGCTACAATCGCGCCTATACCATGTATTTCACGCTGGTCTGGCGGCATCCGACCACGGACAAATTCATTCCCTGCCTCGCCACGCACTGGGCGGTGATGCCCGATCAAAAGACGCTCTATTTCCGGCTCGACCCGGATGCGCGCTGGAGCGACGGGCAGCCGATCACGGCGGACGACTACGTTTTCACGCTCGAGATGTTGCGCAGCCCGCACATTGTGGACCCTTACTACAACACGCTCGCCGATGAATACTTCGATAAGGTCGAGGCGATCGACCCGCACACCCTGCGGATTGTGGGCAAAAAGACCAGCTGGCGCCCGCTCGACGACTATGCGTTTTATCCGATGCCGCGCCACGCAATCCATCTCGATGCCGACTGGGTGAAGCGCACGAACAACGAACCGCAAGTGGCGGCGGGGCCATACACCATCACGGAAACCGTCGCGGGCGAGCGCGTTGTTTTCTCGCGAGTCCCCAACTGGTGGGGAAACAAGAAAAGGTATTTCACGGGCTTGTATAATGTGGATCGCATCTACATCCGCGTAATTCCGGACCTGGATCGCGCCTTCGATCTTTTCAAGCGGGGCGAACTGAGCACGTATCTTGTAACCTCCGCGCGGCGATGGGCCACGGAAACCGATTTCGAGGCGATTCAAAAAGGATGGGCGCATCGCAAGCGCGTATTTGTCGAGATGCCCAAAGGGGTGTATGGATTCGCGATGAATCTCGAATTCCCGCTCTTTCAAAACAAAGATTTCCGCAAGGCGCTTCAATATCTGTTCGATTTCGACACGCTGAATAGCAAAATGATGTTCAACGCCTATTATCGCATGACTTCGTCGTTCGAGGGAACGGAATATGCAAATCCAAACCTGAAGCCTTATGGATTTGACCCCAAAAAGGCGCGCGAACACCTGCAAAAGGCTGGATTCACAAAACGCGGCCCGGATGGAATTTTGCAAAATGCATCGGGCCAGCGCGCCAGTTTCACGCTGACCTATGGCTCCGAATCGCTTGAGCGCCATCTGACTGTTATCAAACAGACTTATCAGAAGGCGGGCGTCGAAATGAATCTTCAGCGGCTCGAAGGCGCCACGGCCTTCAACCGGCTCCTCGAACGCAAATATGAAATGGCCCTCATCAACTACACGTCTGGATTCTACCCCGAACCGCATCAATACTATGCTTCCATCTTCAAAAAAAATACGAACAACAACAACATCTGGAGTTTCGGGCGCGAAGACACCGACAAATTGATCGACATCTACCGCTTCGACCTCGACAAGTCCAAGCGCCTCGACGCCATGTTCAAACTCGATGAAATCCTCCACGACGAGGCGTTCTGGATTCCGTTTTGGGATGCGCCGTATCTGCGTTTTCTCTATTGGGATTATGTGCGATACCCGGAAAATTTCCTGCCGCGGCGGACTGAGGAATTGTCCGATTGGCAGGTATATTGGATCGACCCGGTTCGCGAGGCGCGCCTGCGCGAGGCAATGACCCAGGGGCGCGCGTTCGAGCCGGATTCCGTGGTGGATATTGATGCCTACGGTGTAAAGGCCCGCATGGAAAAAGCGGCAGCCCAGCCGGAAACCAAGGAAAAATGACGCCGAATCCCATGCCTGTGCCCGGACTCATCGAACCCCCGCCTGCGGCGCCATCGGCCTTGCCGGCTCCTTTGGCCCCTTCCGCAACCCCGCCCATCCTCGATGTGCGCGAGCTGCGAACCACGTTCCGCACGGACGGCGGAGTGGTGCGCGCGGCGGACGGCGTGTCGTTTTCATTGGCGGCGGGGCGGGTGCTTGGGCTGGTGGGCGAATCGGGATGCGGAAAAAGCGTAAGCGCCCTCTCGGTCTTGCGTCTCATCCCCGATCCGCCCGGACGCATCGAGGCGGGCGAAATCCTCTGGCGCGGGCGCGATTTGCTCGCGCTGCCCATGCGCGATATGCCCTCCATTCGCGGGCGCGAAATCGCGATGATCTTTCAGGACCCGATGACCTCGCTCAATCCGGTGTTCACGATCGGGCGGCAATTGACCGAAGTGCTCGAACGGCATTTTGCCATGCGCGGCGCGGAGGCGCGCGAACGCGCCACCGAGGCGCTTGTTCAGGTAGGAATTGCCGATCCGGCGGACAGGCTCCTCCAATATCCGCACGAACTGAGCGGCGGAATGAAGCAGCGCGTGATGATCGCGATGGCGCTTCTATGCCGCCCAAGCCTGCTGATCGCCGACGAACCGACCACGGCGCTCGACGTCACAATCCAGGCGCAAATCCTCCGCCTGATGAAAGACCTCCAGCGCCAGACCGGCATGACAATTCTTCTCATCACGCACGATCTCGGCGTCGTGGCGGAAACATGCGATGAAGTGAATGTGATGTATGCCGGGCGCGTGGTCGAGCGCGCCGGGGTGATCGAACTCTTCGAACGCCCCGCGCATCCTTACACGCGCGGATTGCTCGCCAGTTTGCCCATGCCGGGCCTGGCGCGTGCCACGACGCCTCTCGCGACAATCGAAGGAACCGTGCCCTCGCTGATCGATCTGCCCAAGGGGTGCCGTTTTGCTGATCGATGCCCCCGGCGGCGCGCGCTTTGTGACGAGCAATATCCGCCCGAGCGCGTAATCCGCCCAGGCCATGCGGCCGCCTGTCATTTTCCTCTGGAGTCGGGGAAATGAACAACACCCGCCGCGAGTTAGCGCCACATTCGGAGAAGAAGGCAGACCTGGAGGTCTGCCCCACTTCCGCCACCGCGGCGCAAAGCGGCGGGGTGATTTTGCGCGCATTGAATCTTGTGAAGCATTTTCCTGTCCGCGGCGGGATTTTTGCGCGCCAGCTCGCTGAAGTGCGCGCCGTGGAAGACGTCTCTTTCGAAGTGCGCCGCGGCGAAACACTCGGCGTCGTCGGCGAAAGCGGATGCGGAAAATCGACGCTCGGGCGCCTGTTGCTGCGCCTCGAAGAACCCACGCGCGGATCCGTATTTTTCGAGGGGCGCGACATCCTCGCCTGCACACCGCGCGATTTGTTTCTTTTGCGGCGCGATTTGCAGATGATTTTTCAAGACCCGTATTCTTCGCTCAATCCGCGCATGACGGCGGGTGAAATTGTCCGCGAGCCGCTCGTCATCCACAAGATCGGCGGACGCGCCCAGCAACTGGAACAAACCGCGGCGCTGCTCGAACAGGTGGGATTGTCGCGCGAGATGATAGATCGATATCCCCATGAATTCTCGGGCGGACAACGCCAGCGCATCGGCATTGCCCGCGCTCTGGCGCTGAATCCCAAAATCATCGTGGCGGACGAACCAGTCTCGGCGCTCGACGTTTCCGTGCGGGCGCAGGCGCTCAACCTGATGGCGGAATTGCAGCGCCGCCTTGGGCTGACCTACGTATTCATTTCCCATGATATGTCGGTTGTGGAATATATGAGCGATGCCGTCGCGGTAATGTATCTCGGCCGCCTGGTCGAGATCGGCCCCAAACGCGCTGTGTTCGACCATCCGGCGCATCCCTATACGCGCGCGCTGATTGATGCCGCGCCTTTGGCGAACCCCAAGCGCCGCCGAGAGCGCGCGCCTTTGCGGGGCGAAACCCCGAGCGCCCTGAATCCGCCGACCGGATGCGCATTTCATCCGCGCTGTCCGCTGGCTGTGGCCTCCTGCCGCGAAGCCATTCCGCCCCTCGAACCTGTTGGAGCAAACTCCGTGAAGGCACCCGACATAACGGACACAGCCTCCGAACACCGAGCAGCCTGTTTCCGAAAAAACGAATTTGCTGGCTAGGCGCGCGCGGCAATCAGCATCAGCCACACCGCGGAGATCGCCAGCGTAATCAGCGTGACGGGAACGCCAGTTTTTGCGTGTTCGCGCCAGCCAATCCGCACGCCCAGCCGCGCCGCCTGCTCGACGACAATGATATTCGCGATGCTTCCGACAATGAATAAATTGCCCGCGAGCGTGCTGGCCAGCGCAAGAATCAGCCCGGCCTCCGGATGCGTCGTCGAGGGCAAAAGAAGCATCACGGCAGGGACGTTCGAGATCAGATTTGACAGCGCGACCGTCAGCCCGAAGAGCCATGCGCCGTGATTGGGTTCGATTCCGCCCGCGCGAAGCGTGCGCAGCCCCGCCTCCAGCATTCCAGACGCTTCGAGCGCGTGATTCACAACAAACAGGCCGATAAACAACACCAGCAGCTGCCAATCCACCAGATTGAGAAACCGGCGCGATGCCATGCGGCGGCTCATGAGCAGCACGCCGGCGGCGGCCAGCGCGGACACCTCGCGCGGCCAAGGCGCAAACAAAAACACACCCATCAGCCCCGCGAGCACCATTCCGCCCTTGATGCTTTGCCAGCGGTCGAACGCGGGCGCCTCGACTTCGAGCGCGGGCATGTCGCAGGTCCAGCGCGCCCGGTAACGCGCGCAAATCACCGCCCACGCCGCCGCCAGCCCAAGAATCGAAGGCACGGCGGCCAGAAGCAGATACTTCGAGAAGGACAGGCGAAGAACCTGTCCGATCAGCATGTTCTGCGGATTCCCAATGAGCGTGGCGGCGCTGCCGATGTTCGACGCACAGGCGAGCGCCAGCAAAAAAGGCATGGGATTCAGGCGGCGGCGCACGCACCCCTCGATGAGAATGGGCGCCATGGCAAGGCACACGATGTCGTTGGCCAGAACAGCGGAAAGCGCCCCGGCGAGCGCGATCACTTGCGCCAAAAGCCAATGCGGGGCGCATTCGTGCGCGGCGATTTTGCGCGTCACCAGCGTATAAAATCCGCCAATGCGGAACTGCGCCGAAACCACCATATATCCAAACAACAGGGCGATCGTCGGCACATCCACCGCTTTCCACGCAGCCTCGGGAGTGACGCGTCCAAACGCGGCAAGCGCGATCGCCCCGAGCAAAACAATGCCTGTGCGGTCGAGCGCCAGACCGCGAATTTCGCCCAGAATCATTCCAAGATATACGAACAGAAAAACGAAAAGAATGAAGTAGTCCATGAAGGGGAGTGACAAGTGGTGAGTTGTGAGTTGTGGGTTGTGGGTTGTGGAGGGAGAGTGGTGAGTTGTGAGTGAAGAAAGAAGAAGTGATCAGTGATCAGCGGGCAGTGGCCGGCGGGCATCGGCAATTGCCTCAAGGCCATTCTGTCATTCTCACCAGAACCTTTCGGTCCCTTAGGTCCAATACGGTGAGTTTTGGTCCATTATCATTCGCCCCGCGATTCATCGCGGGGTTCAATGGGCGGAGAATCTCGAAACCGTTTCAACGGTTTTTTCATCGCGCGAGAAACAAAAACTGTTGAAACAGTTGAAACGCCCTTTTTGCCGTTGGCGCCCGGATTGAAATCCGGGCCGAATGATAGAAGAATCTCCAATGACCTCCATTGAGTGGATTGGGGCGTCTTTGCGCCTAAGCTCACCGTATTGCCTTTGGGTCCTTTTCGTCCTTCAGGCCATAAGGCTCCTCGTGGCCTGTCTTCATTCCATTCCGACTCCACCCAAGCCGCGCAAGGTGTATTTGCGCCTTAATATATCCCAAGGCAAGCATTGGCGCATCCGCTGGCTTTATCCGGCCTGTTCTGTTCCTTCTTTGTATTCCCGCAATCCCTGGCAATAGGCGCGCAACACCAATAGGGTGCAATCATATACCCGGTGAAGGGCGTCCAGCAGAATGTCCAATCCTTCGGCGCGCTTCTCCTGGACGCGCTGCAGAATTCGCATCGCATGGGCATGCAGCCGCCGTGCGCCAATGTGCAAGGAGAGTGTCAGAAGCCGCCGCGATAAATACTCCATCCTTGGCAAATCCGACTCCCCAAGCGCCTTCTTCATGCCATCCAGAAGAGTGGCGGACTCGATAGAAAATCTCTCCACAATGCTGTGGATCATTTCCGGATCGGCCTGAGATGTCAGGGAGTGCAAGGAATGCAAAACGAGAATATCGACGTAATCCTTCGATTCCATGCCGTATGGATTTGAAGGGGCAACGGCGCAGCCGCCCGCGCGCCCATGAAAAGAAGGCCGAATCTCTTTTTGGCGCAGCCAATGGCCTACAGCAGTCAGCAGCGATTCACGCTTAAATGGTTTGGCCAATATCTCTTGAACTCCCAGATGAGAGCAGCCCCGCTGATCCTCGGGCGCAATATCGGCGGTCATCACGATTATGGGAATGGAGCGCTTGCCCGATCCGGTGGAGCGAATGATCTGCACAGCCGTCCAGCCGTCCATGACGGGCATTTCGCAGTCCATCAAAACCAGGTCCACCCCGCCTTTGCCAAAGACCTCCACTGCCTCTTGTCCATTGGAAGCGGTAACGACCTTCATTCCTGCACGTTCAAGCATAATGGTCATAACGCGCAGATTTACAGGATCGTCATCCGCAACCAGAATCCGAGCGGCTTTGGCGGAGGTGGAAGGTTTGCCGCAAGCGTTCAAACCCGAACCCTTGCCAGAATTGCCAGGACCGGAATTTTCGGAAGACGACGACTGTTTCTGACGATTTTCCCCGCTGCTTTTGGAATTTCCCTCTGCGTGGCTCTGATTCCGTCTGGCTATCGCTGCTTGAATGCGGAGCACCTGCTCAGAAAAGGGGATTGCCAGGAGTTGAAAATGAAAAGACATCGCCTGAGCGAAGCGTTCCAGAATAGGCTCAACATCTTTGATCTCGCCCATAGAAGAGCCGTTCGAGAATAGAAAAAGACCGGGATGGGCTATAAACGCTGGGGATGCCATGAACTTGCCTTTGTTTGGAACCCTGAACTGTCTCAACGTGAGACAACTTCGGGTGAATTTCGGGATCTCGGCGGGAATGTGGCCCGCATCGTCTCTACTTGAGACCTTTTGCGGCGGCCATTACACTAAAGTGCCACCATTGTGCCAAAACGATTTACATAAGGACAAAAACCTTTCTCGAAAAACGTCAGGCCCCACCTGATAATAAATGCCGCCACCCCAACCGTTCGATTTTTAGGCCAGTCCTATGCTATAGAAGAGCGAAGAGCCGCCCGTTCTCCATTTCAGATTGCGTGGCGGCGCGGTTTGATTCCCAATTCCGAATGAGACGTCCAAGGGACGCCTGCGCTTCCCCGGCAAGGCTTCTCTGGGAGGCTGGTCCCATGAAAGAAACTGTGAAAAATTCGCGAAACGACACCCGCCAGGAAGGCGTCGCGCCCCGCCCAAAAACGCGAGCGCTGGCGCTGGCTTTGGCGCTTGGACTCGGCATGGGTCTTGGCAGCGTATCGCCTGCGTGGGCCGGTCATGCGAATGTTGGCGTGGGAATTGGATTTGGCGCCGCTCCGGCCTGGGGCGGAACTTCCTTTTCCGGATGGTATGGCCACCGTCACCACGGCGGGTCTTCATGGGCTTTGGGTCTGACGCTGGCCAATCCTTATTATTGGAACGCATATCCTCCCCCGCCGTATTGGGGGCCTTCGTATTACTCTGCATATCCGGGCTGGTGGAGCGCTGGATATTACCGTAACGGCCGCCACAATCGCCACCACTCTCGCGCAGATTGGGGTGTGTCGTGGCATGGCGCTCCCGCTTGGGGCGCGTGGGGTTATCAGTATTACGGCTATCCGCCCCCTTATGCCTATGCTCCGCCCGCCAGCCAATGGAGAGGCGCATACGGATGGACAGTGGCGCCATCGGTGTCACTCGGTTACGCCTCTGGGCGTCATCATGGCTGGTCCGTGGGCGTGGGGATTCCGCTGGGAATCGCCTTGGCAGCGCCCGCCGCCCGCCCGCCTCGGCCAAGTATGAGCGATTCGATTGCCCGCGGCGGACCCGTCGAAGCCAATCCGATCGTCAAGCGCGTCTGGGTTCCCGGCCACTACGAAACTTCTACTGGCGCTTCGAACGCCGCCAGCGCCACCGGCACATCCGGGCGCGTGTGGATTCCCGGCGCGTGGGAATATGTTCCGTCCGGGCAATAACCCAGAGCCGCGCTGAAAAATCTCCTTATTCGCTTGCTTATCCGCTCCTTATCCGCCCGCAGAGAAAATGAAAGGAATCTTCCTGTGAAAGCTGTTGTTCTAGTTCGTGGTTGTGTCCCGCAGATGATTCTGGCCGCCGTGTGCGTATTAGGTCTCGCGCCGGTTTTCGCCCAGGCGCCCGCCGCCAAGCCCAGCGGCCAAGACCGCCCCACCACCGCCGCCGCCACGGCCAAAGCAGACGCCGCCATAACGACCTCAACCGTCTCAACCGCCTCCGCTTTGGCCTCTGAGGCGGCCGCGCTCGAGTATTTGCGCCTGCTTGAGGCGAAAAACAAAGATGTCACAAGCATGGTTGGCGCGTTTGACCAAACGAAAATTTCCGAGATGTTCCTCGAAAAACAACAATACAAAGGCCGTTTCTACTACCGAAAGCCCAACAACTTCCGCATCGACTACACGGACAAGGAAGGCAAAAAGAACGAAAGCACCGTGCTTGTTCTCGCCAACGAAATGTGGGAATATGTCCCTTCCATCCAACAGGCCACATGCATGAGCCTGAGCGGAAAAACCGGACGCCAGCGCGAGATCAACCAGGTGCTTCTCGGGTTCGGCGTGCAGGTGGAAAAGGCGCAGGAGTTTTTTCGCGTGGACCTTGGCCCCGCCAGCCCCACGGGAAAGGCGTTCACGCTGATCTTTGTCGCGAAAAATCCTGACGAAACCATGCAATTCCTCCGCGCGGAAATCACGTTTGACCGCGAATCGCTCCGGCCTCGGACCATCGTTCTTGAGGAGGCGAGCGGCGACCGCACAGAAATCCAACTGGGCGACGTCAAATTCAACGAGCCGCTCAAGGACAGCTTGTTTGAGCCTTCGTGGCCGGAGGGAACGGAGAAAATCAAGCAATGAGCCTCCGTTCGTGCGCCGCATCGCAATGCACCGCCCCGCCGCGCCTGCCTTTTGCCACAGCCTGCCTGGCGCTGGCGGCGATTGTGTTTTTATCCGGATGCACGCCCATCCCGCGCGCCCGCACGCTCCCGCCGACTATACGCTCGATCTATATTCCAATGGCCGAAAACATGACCTCGGAACCCGGCCTGGAGGAACAGGTGACTCGCTATCTCCAGCGCGAGTTTCTGGCCGATGGCCGCTTGCGCCTGGAACAAAAACGCCTCGCCGATGCATGGATCGAATGCAAAATCCGCCGATACGAAAACAAACCCGTGGCGCGCGGAACGGACGATTTTCCCTCGTTCAGCGAGATGTCCATCGAAGTCGCCGTGACGATCCGCGAAAACATCCCCAAAGCGCCCCCGCTCGGCGGAGTGCGAACGGCCAAGGCAAATTTCTCTTATCCCTCGGACCTGCGCGCCAGTTACGCCACGCTTGACGTTGATGCCGGGGACCGCCTCATGGAAGAACTTGTCCGCAACATCGTTCGCGAGGTTCTGACCGGCGAATACGGCGAGGCCACCTACGCCGCCCCGGCGGAAGACGAAACGCGCGCCCGCAGCAACGAACCCCAGCCCCCCGAAACGCCATGAGCGAAAACAGGAACCGTTCCATCTCGCGCAGCCGATGGCGGCGCGATTTCATTATTCCTCTCAGTTTCTTCGCAACGCTGGGGTTCCTCGCCTTTGCGCTTATCCAACTCGACCGCCAGTATTACCAATACGAAAAATATAAAATCATCATCGCCAATCCGAAAAAATACATACCGCTCGACCGCGCGCGACTAAAAAAAATGTGCGAGCGCATCCTCACCCAGCCGCTCGAATCGCCCGACCGTTCGCGCGCCCTGGCTGAACTCGAAAAGGAAGCCGGCGAACTCCTGCAAGGTCCGGGGCCGTATTTTTCCTTTCAACTCATGGGCGCGACCGAGCATGCGCCACCGATTATCCAAATCGAAAATCCCCAAAAACTCCGCCTTCATAACCGCTGGTCCAACAGCCTGTTCCTCAAGGATTTCCAGCGGGCGATGGACGAGGTCTATTACCGCCAGGATAATCTCTTTATTGACGACGAGGATCAACGCCCGCCGCTCGGGCGCTTTGTTCTTCGCTACACCACGCCGCTCGGTTCTCCCGAAATCGAAGCCCTAACCGCGCAATGGCGCAAGAAATGCCTCTGGATCACGCTTGGATTCATTGCGGTTTACGCCATCATCCTGAAGGGAATTCTGCTTCCAGTTCGCCGCGTGATTTCCTGCCTCGAAGGCGCGGACCTCTCAGCCCCTATCATCCTCCGCCGCCCCGGATCGCTCCTCGAACGCGCCTACAACAACCTCGCGCGCGATGCCTGCCTCACGAAATTCGCCGAACGCCTTCGCGACCGCGCCGCGGAAAATCCGGCGCTCGACACGCGCCAGTTGCTCGATGTCATCCCGGAAGATTTGCGCTCCTATTTCGGATTCTCGCGCGTCATTTTTATCTCGCTGCGCGCCGAGGAGGGCGGCGGCCCGTTTTGGGTTCTCGACCGAATCCACGGAACCCTCGATCCGCAATTCACCGGCCTCGGCGACGCCTCGCTGATTGGCGTTCTTAAGCGCCAGGCCGCATCCTATCCGCCTTCGGAAGAGGGCACGGAATGGACCAACCGGCAAATCGACTTCCGCGATGCGGCGGGACGGCCCGTCACCGCCTTTGCCTCCGTCATTGCGCGGCGCGAAGACCCGCCAAGCGTCGTCCTGGTTGTCTTTCCGCCGAATGACAAACACTCGCCCGCGCCCAATCCCTGGGAGAAGGACACCTACCGACAGGCCACGGCGCAAATCCGTGTCGTGCTCGACAACTTGACTTCGCAGCGGCGCCTCATCATTCAGGAAAAGAGCAAGGCGAACATCTCGCTCACGCGCAATCTCGGCCACGACCTGACGAACATCGTCGCCACCGGGAAACTGGACCTTCTCACGATGCGGCGCTTTCTTTCGCTTCCGCCCGATGCGTGGGTGAACCAGCCGGAAAAGGCCGAGATTTTCCGCGCCTCGCTCGAAGCCGTCCTCAACAACACGCGATTTCTCCAGGAAATCGTCAATATCTACCGCAGTTTCGCCTTCCTCTCGCGCCCGAAGTTCGAATGGGTCGATCCGCGCCAGATTGTGAACGACGTCGTCGAACTTTTCCGCCTTTCGCTTTCGCGGAGCATTCGCGTCGAGACGGATTTCCAGGAGAACATTCCGCCGTGCCTCGTCGAACCGCGCCTCGTGAAACTGGCGCTCTTCAACCTGCTCACCAACGCCGCCGACGCCATCAAGGTCGTGCCCCGCGAAACGCAGCACGATGATGGGCGGATTCTCATCACCGTCGCTCGCGAGGAGCAAAGCGACGAATTCCGAATCGCCGTGGCGGACAACGGCACCGGCATTCTTGACGCCGATGGCCAGCCCGCCTCGCCCGAAGAAATGGAGCGGATTTTCAATCTGGGATTCACCACCAAGGCGAATGATCACGGCGAGGGATTGGGCCTCAACTGGGTCCATACGATTATCCACGAATTCCACGGCGGCCGCGTCGTTCCGCGCAACCGTCCCGAGGGCGGGGCGGAATTGACCATGTTTTTGCGCATCGAAGGCCCGCGCGACAATGCCCTCTCGCCCCTCACCCCTTCCCCCGCCACTCTGCCGCCCGCCGCTCTTCCGCCCGCAGGCCAGCCCCCCGCGCCATTGCCTTACAATTCGCCGAACGGCTCTTCATCCCTTGCGCGTCCTGAAGGCCAGCCCGCCTCTTGATTGGTATCAGCGGGGCCAATTCACCTTCTATCAACGGTCTGCGCACCCTTCGCTTGAAACTCCTAAAGATCAGGCTGGAGATTGGCCGGGCAAGGGGGTAGAGTGTTTTTTCGGTGGTTGCGAACAAGGCGGGATGGGCCGATTTTCCGCATTCCCGCCAATTTGAGCGTTCAACGATGATCCAGGATGCAGCAAATAGCCGCAGTGGCAAGGAGGTTGCGCGGGACGTGAATGAAGTGGCCGAACAATTGGTGACGCTGGACCCGCGCGAGGTGCTTGCGTTTTGCGGGCAGAACGATCAGCGAATCCGGGAACTTGAATCGAGCGTGGACGCCCGCATCGTCGTTCGCGGCAATGAAATCCGCGTCATCGGCGCTCCAGGGCAGGTGCGCCTGGCCCACGAACTCATCAACGACCTTCTGGATGCGCAGCGGCGCTCAGGCGCCCCTGTGCCGCGCGAGCAGTTCCGCACGGCTTTGCGTTTCGCGCGAGATGCCACGCAGGCGGCCCGCGACGTCCAACTGTCCGAAAGCGCTCGCGAGGAACGCAATGGTTCCGGCACAATCCGCGATGCAATGTCCGATGAAAACAGCCCTTCGCCACGCCGGGGCGATTCGCAATCGCCCTCCTACGCCGCCGCCGCCGCGCGGCCGCGCCTGCGCGAACTTGTGGACTTGGCGATTCACGTGCCGCTCAAACGCCGCACCGTCGCCCCGCTCACACCCGGCCAGAAACGCTATGTCGAAGCCATTCGCCGGCGCGACATCGTCTTTGGCATCGGCCCGGCCGGCACGGGCAAAACGTATCTCGCCATGGCGATGGCCGTCGCCAGCCTCACGAGCGGCGCGGTCAGCCGCATCATCCTCGTGCGCCCGGCGGTCGAGGCGGGCGAGCGGCTCGGGTTCCTGCCGGGCGACATCGCGCAAAAATTCGACCCCTATGTGCGCCCGCTTTACGACGCGCTTTACGAAATGATGGATGCCGATCAGATCAAGCACGCGATCGAGACGGGCGTGATCGAGGTGGCGCCGCTGGCCTTCATGCGCGGCCGGACGCTCAACCGTTCGTTCGTAATCCTCGACGAGGCGCAAAACACGACGGTCGAGCAAATGAAGATGTTCCTCACGCGCTTCGGCTTCGAGTCCAAGGCGGTAATTACGGGCGACATCACGCAAATCGACCTTCCGCGCGGATCGCGTTCGGGGTTGGTGCATGTCCAATCGGTCCTGGCGGGCATTGAAGGCATCGAGTTTATTTTGTTCCAGGAAGAGGACGTGGTGCGCCACGACCTCGTGCAAAAGATCATCCGCGCGTATGAACAAATGGCCCTTCAGGAAGCAGCGGCCGCCGCGGCGGAAGCCAGATTGAAAGCAAACGCCGCCGCCAGACCCGGCGCTCCTGAAACACCCTCCACACCCGTGCCCGCCGCCGCGGAATCGAATTCGCCGCCCATTCGCAAGCAAGAGCCGGAATCCAACGGACGATGACGCCCAGACCTTTCCGCACCCTGCGCCGGACCTTCAGCGCTCTTTTTGGGCGCGGAAGAGAGTCCGCGCACTGGGGGCAGCGATACGGGCGCTGGCTCGTGCTGCTTGCGTTGATCTTCGCAGCGCTTGTTCTGATTTCGCCGTATTTTTATGTGCGTGAACTCCGATTCCGCCAGGGCGAAATCGTCCAGCAGCCCGTGTTGTCGCAAATTCAATTCACCTACGACGACCCCTATGAGCTGAACAAATGGCTCGACAGGCGCAACCGCGAGTTCAAGCGCGTCTATCGCTACGATAGCCGCGAGGAGGAGCGGGCGCTCGGGCGCTTGGCGGCATTTTTCCGCGAAATGCGCAAGGCGCAACTGCTCGACGAAGACCTTTACAGCACAGCCACTGCCGTGCGCATCGCCATCCGGTTGCGCCAGAATTCCTCCGAGCCGGGCGAACCGCTTGGCCTGAGCCTGAACGATGAAACCCTTCTGACTTTGCTGAAATATCGCGAGGTGCCGTCATTCGAGCAGGACATCGCGGAGATTCTACGAGCCGCCTATCGAACGGGCATCGTGTCGAACGCGGCGAAATTCCGCAGCGACTCGCGCAATATGATCTGGACCCTCGCCAGCAATCCGCCCGTCGAGCCGGTCCAGCCCACGCAAATCCTCGATTATCCCGAGGGAATCCACCGCTACCTGCTCAAAGTTTGCCGTGCGTATTTTGAAAAACTCCCCGAGCGCCCGGGCGAATCCCCCCGCGAGGCCGCCATCCAACTGCTCACGCAACTGATCCGCCCCAATGTCTTTTTCGACGAGGACGCCAGCCGCCGCGAACGCGACCGTTACATGGAAGGCCGCGAGGAGACGCGCCGCCATATCGGGCCAGGCGAGGAGTTGCTCGCCTCGGGCCAGACGATCACAGAGCGCGAACGCACGCTCGTCGGTCTGTATAATTCTTCACTGCGCAACTTCCTCGCCTTCCGCCTGATCGGAGATACGGCGTTTATCCTGCTGGCAACGGCAATTTTGGGGTTTTATGTTTTCAAGCTTGGCGCGAATTTCCGATTCGACATCCATAACACACTTCTCGTCGGATTGCCGGTAATTATTGCGCTCGCCATCGAGCGCCTTCTCCTCGTTGTGACAGCAGGCAGTGAGGTCTCAACCGATCTTGCAGGTTTCGCGTTCCCGGCGGCCGCCATCGGAATGCTTGGCGTCTTGCTGCTCGACGTGCGCCTGGCGCTGATCCTCGCCACATGGGGCGGGTTGCTCTTCGGACTCCAGGCCAATCTCGCGCTCGAATACGTGGTCGTGGCGCTCTTGGGCGCCTATGCCGCCGTCGGCGCGCTTCATTCCATCCGCGAACGGCGCGAGGTCATTACGGCCGGTTTGCGCATCGCCATCATCAACGCCCTCGGAATCCTCGTTATTCTCTTCATCAAAGACCCGGCGTTTTTCCTGTCCGACGTTCTGGGAATGCCCTTCCGGCTGGCGGCCGTGGGCGTCATCAATGGCATCGTTTGTCCGTTGATTACGATCGCTCTTCTGCCGCTTTTCGAAATGCTTTTTGGCGTGGTCACGGACATGCGCCTGCTCGAATTGACCGGTCTGGATCACCCGCTGACGCGCCAGATCGAAAAGGAAGCGCCCGGAACGTGGCAGCACACGCTCAACGTGGCAAAACTGGCCGAGGCGGCGGCGCAGGCCGTCGGCGTGAACCCGCTGCTCGTGCGCGCCGGGGCTTACTTCCACGACATCGGCAAGGTCCGCAAACCGCCTTACTTCACCGAAAACCAGGCACTCGCGGAAGACAAACGCCGCCATCAGGAACTTCGCCCGCAGATGAGCGTTCTCATCATCCGAGACCACGTGAAATCCGGAATGGAAATGGCCCGCGACGCTGGATTGCCTGAAAAAATCATCGACTTCATTCCGCAGCACCACGGCACATCGCTCATCAAGTTCTTCTACTACAAGGCGCTCAAACAATTCGAGGAAGGGAAAACCAAGGCGCCGGTGCGCGAGGAAGATTACCGCTATCCGGGACCAAAGCCGCAATCGCGCGAGACGGCCATCGTCATGCTTGCCGACAGTGTCGAGGCTATCGCCACGGCCAAATTGACCGGCGCGCAAATCCGCGAAGAAGACATTTACAAAATGGTGCGCGACGCCGTTTTGGATAAATTCAACGACGGCCAGTTCGACGAGTGCGATATGACGCTTCGCGATTTGCAGCGCATCCGCGAGGCGTTTATCGACCAGCTCATTTCGCGCTTCCACACGCGCATCGACTATCCCAAACTGCCCGAGAAACGCGAACCTGGAGCAGCTGGAGGAATGGTGGCGGCCTCCGCAGGCATCGGAGCCGGCGCAACTTCCGGAGCAGCCGGGACTGCCGGGGCTTCTTCCGGCGCGGCTGGGGGGCAAAAGCCAGACGCCAGCGGACTTTCGCGCGCCCTTTCCGGCCGGACCGAGCCTCCCGTGCGCTGAATAAATTTACCCGCAAAAAATGAAAGCCGCGGCGGCGCGAAGCGAAGGATTGACCCTTGACCTGCGCGCAAGCCGTTGAGACACTAACGATTTGTGCGCAATCGACAAGACGTCGGTTGCCGTCACAACCGCGGAGAGGTGTCCGAGTGGTTGAAGGAGCGCGCCTCGAAAGCGCGTAGGGCCATTACGGCTCTCCCGGGTTCGAATCCCGGCCTCTCCGCCATGAAAATCCCCATCAGTTTACCGCATTTTTATCCGCGAGTCTTTTTTGAAATCCTGAGAGAGCCGTGAGGACGTTCGATTGAAGGCGAAGTGCGCCTGGAATGGATTCCCAACGGTTAATACTGGCGGGCGAGACGCCCACTGTCTTGGCAAAAGCGTTTTTTGACAGGCCGGACATGGCGCGCAATTGCGCAATGGCCTCGCCAGTGGGCGCGGCGGGATTAAATACGGTAACGCGCGCCGGTTTGGAGGCGCGTTTGCCTTTCCCGGGTGAAGGGCTTGTTCGCGTGGATGGGACGGTCTTTGCTTTTTTCTCCGAGCGCTTATGTTTTGCCTTTGAGCGCGCCGCCGATGCCTCCGATGCGGATTGACCAGGCGAGACGGGCGTTTCCAAATCGATTCCAAAAATGGCTGACAGGCCTTCCACCGCCAAGACGTCTTTTGACGCATCGCCCGCGGGCAGGGCAACCTCGGCGGCAATCAGTTCCGCCGCATCCACTCCGCGAAGCAAAAACAGCAATTCCGGTTGGGCATCGAGGCGGCTGCCGACGCCATAGAGCACGGCGGCGACATGCTTGCACATATCCGCCCAATCCGGGCAGGAGCAATGCAACTCGATCTCGCCGGGCAGCGGAAAAAGACCATTCTGGGCATCGCTGACGATAGCCATGACATGATCCGAGAGGCGCCCTTGCAGGAGTTCGAGCATTGATCCGATCTGGCCTTTGCACTTGGCTTTAATCGATTTCCACTTGGCGGCCGGAAGCGATTTTACTTCGATTTGAACCTTGTAAAGTTCCGATCCGCTGACGATTGCCTCGATGCTGCCCGCCTTGATTTCCAGATGGCACACCGATCCATTGCGGATGTAAGTGCGGCCTCGCGGAAGCCGGTTCTCGAAGTCCGAAAAGGATTCCAGGTGAGCGCACCATCCTTTTCCCCAGAAACTCCGCGCAATGGTGCGCCCATCCAATTGCACAGGCTGGATATTCTTTCCTTTTTGTTTCAGCTTTGCCATTTCCTTTTGCGCCTTGGCGCGCCGCTCCGCCACGGGAACGTAGGGCGCAAAGCCTCCCCAGGAGGAGCCATAGGAGCGATAGGAACCATACGAGCGATTTCTTCTGCGGGACACTGTTAGGCTCCTTCGATGGATGCCCGGCCAATATCGAGCCGGACCAATTGGATGAGTTCGTCATCCTTCAGCGATGTGAGGTCCACTTCCCCGCCACCCGCAAGAATTTCACCCGCCAGTTTTCTTTTGCCCGCGATCATCTCGTCAATCCGTTCTTCCACCGTTCCGCTGGTGACAAATTTGTGAACCAGGACGTTTTTGCGCTGCCCGATGCGGAAGGCGCGATCCGTAGCCTGATCCTCGACAGCGGGATTCCACCAACGGTCGAAATGGATTACATGCGAAGCCGCCGTAAGGTTCAGACCCGTGCCACCCGCCTTGAGCGACAGAATGAGGAAAGGCGGTCCGTCCTCTCGCTGAAACTGCTCAACGATGACGCGGCGCTTGGGGATGCTGGTATCGCCGTGCAGCGTCAGCCCCGGCGCGCCGAACAAGCGGGTCAAATGTGCCGCCAGCGGGTCGATGATTTCGCGGAACTGAGTGAATACGAGAATGCGTTCCTGGCGTTCGGCCAGTTCCTCGCAAATCTCCGCGAGACGCAGGAACTTGCCACTGTCAGCGGGATTGTAGGCGCCGTCGCCGGTGAGCTGGCTCGGATGGTTGCAGACTTGCTTGAGCCGCATAAGGGTCTGGAGCACAAGAGCACGCCGCTTCATGCCCTCCAGGTCCTCTGTGTTTTCCAGAGCTGACTCCATCGCCTTGACCACTTGCTCATAGACCTGGACCTGTTTCCGCGTAAGGTTGCAGTAGCGTGTTGCTTCGACCTTGTCGGGCAGATCGGCGATGATTGTGCGGTCGGTCTTGAGGCGGCGCAGGATGTAAGGCGATACAAGACGGCGCAGCGGCGCAAATTGATCGCGCTCGCGGGCTTCCAGGGCGCCGAGAAATTTTTTGAACACCGTTGCCGATCCGAGCAGACCGGGATTGAGAAAATCGAAAATGGACCACAAATCGCCCAAGCGGTTTTCGACCGGCGTTCCAGTCAACGTTATGCGCGCCCGCGCCTGGAGGGTTTTGGCGGCCCGCGCCTGGCGCGTAGAGGGATTCTTGATGGCCTGTGCCTCGTCCAGAATCACGAGACGCCATTCGACATGCCGGAGCCATTCCTGGCGCGCCAGCATCGAATAGGTCGTGATGGCCAGATCATAGGGGGCCAGTTGTTCGCCGGGAGATTGCTCGATTCGGGCAAGCGAGTCGCGATCCATTTCCGACGGATGCAGAAACAGAAGGCGAAGCGCGGGAGCGAATCGAGCGGCTTCGGCGCGCCAATTGCCCAGCAGCGAGGCGGGCACAACCAGCAGCGAGGGCGCTTGCGGCTCGTTTCCGCCCTGGCGGAGGCGAAGCAAAAGCGCCAGAACCTGAATCGTTTTTCCCAGGCCCATGTCGTCGGCCAGGCAGGCCCCCAAGCCGAGACGCGCGAGAAAATGCAGCCAATTCACACCGTGGAATTGGTAGGGGCGCAGAGTTGCCTGGAGATCGGCGTCATTGCCCGCCGCATCCAAATTGTCCGGATGGCGCAATCCTTCCAGGATTTGCCGCAATCCCTCGCCCGCCTCGATGTGAACCCACGGGCGCGCCGCCGCAGATTGTTTGTCTTCCTCCAGGTCTTCCGAGGCCCCGGCGAGCAGCCGCATTCCCTCGATAAATGTGATCCCGCCTTGGGCCACACGCTTGCGCACTTCCTTCCAATGGGCGATGGCTTCGCTCAGTTTCTCGCGATCCACTTCCACCCATTGCCCTTTGAGCAGGACCAGCCCATCGCCTCCATTAAGCAGCGCCTGGATTTCCTGGGGAGAGAGCGCAGTGTCGCCCAGCGCCACGTTGACGTCGAAATCCAGCATGGCCTCCAGACCCAGCATCGAGGGGGTCTTGCTTCCTATCTTGACGGAGACACGCGGACGTGCGCGCCGCTGCCACCAGTCGGGCAGGCGCACGGTCAGTCCGCTTTCCTCCAGCGCGGGCACACTGAGCAAAAGGCGGTAGGCTTGCTCCGCCCTCCAGGCTAGAGGCTGGTATATTTCCCCCGATTCGACCATCTTTCGGACCCAATCGCATATCTCGGCGGCCC
Organism: uncultured Candidatus Sumerlaeota bacterium; assembly: GCA_964446285.1. GTDB lineage: Bacteria > Sumerlaeota > Sumerlaeia > SLMS01 > CAYUNT01 > CAYUNT01. The sequence goes on from CAYUNT010000036.1 coordinate 24,050, forward strand.
GCTGCACCGGCGATAGAAGTTTAATTAGGGCCAGACGGTTCTTCGCTCCCGCATATTGCTCGAGCGCCTGGCGCAGGGGGAGATGACGCAGCCGGCCACCGGCGCCCAGCCCGGAAACGTAAGTGGCCATAAAGGCAAACGGACGCTTTGCGTCCAGTTTGTTCTCGGCCAGATGGAAACAGACACGCCCGACCTGGTGCCACTTGGGCGCATGTTTTTCAAGAAAGGACGCCAGCTGTCCGTTGACCCCAATTGCCTCGGCGCACCACTGCGTAAGCGAGTTCCAGATGGATAGCAAAGTCGAGGCGGACAGATACTCGCCCCCCTGGAGCGGGGGGGCCATCAGTGTCCACTGGTCGAACTCGGCCTCGGTGGGCGGCTCAATGAGCGTCGGCGCGGAATCCGCGGGAAGATGACACAGGCGGGTCAGAAAGTGCTCGGCAATTCCCTGCCAGAACCGCAGCGATAGCGAGGCACCGGGGTCGATTTTCTGCGCCGCAAGGGCAAAAAGCCCCCCGCGCCAATCGGCCGCGAACAATTCATGCAAGGATGCCAGGGAATTGTCCTGCGATGGCTCATCGGTGGTTTCCCAGCGAAGGGAGCATGTTGGCGTCAGCCAGATTTCAGCCAAAGACCACCACCCTTTGCATCAGGCGTCGAGACACGGACGACCCAATGGGACCAGATGTCATTGGGTTCTCTGCACGAGAAAATCGACCACATCGGCGGGCGAAGCGGCCTGGTGGATGTAGGGCGGCCATGCCTTGGCCACAGCGCCCCATTCGCCCAGCGTTCCGAAATCCGAGGCGCGCAAAATGCACCCGACCACCGGCAGCCAGAAATCCCCTAGCAGCACAAGGGGTTTGGGCGTCCCGCCGCGCTTGAGCGCAAATTCCCAAGCCAGCGCGAACTCCGTCAGCGTGCCCGTCCCGCCCGGGAAAATCACATAAGCGCCCCCGCGCTCCAGCAACTCTTCCAGGCGCGCGAACAGCGTAGGGGCCACTACCGTTTCCGTCGAATAGGAATTGGGAGTTTTCGAGAACGTGGCGACTGTGATGGCCGTCACCCGCCCCCCGGCGCGCCGCGCGCCTCGGGCCGATGCCTCCATCGTCCCTCCATAGCCGCCATTGACAATCTCATACCCCGCGCGGGCCAGCGCCTCGCCGGTTGCCTCGGCTTCCGCCCACTCGCGGCTGTCTGGCGTGCAAAGGGCGCTGCCAAACAGTGTGACAGAGCGGATGCCGTTTTTCAAATCGCTCATTTTCCAAGTCCCATCTTTGATTTTGCGGCCGCCGCCACCTTGGCGCCGTTGCGCTTGCGCTCCGCCCGGCTAATCGTCGCTGCTGGCGCTTCTGGCGCGGCGCGCGCTCTTCTGCTTTTCCGGGAAGAGCTGCTCGTCCGTTGTCCAATAGGGCTTCCATGCCGACTCATGCACGGACTTGGCGTATTTCCAGCGTCCTCCGCGATACGTGAAAGCCAGATACTGCGCGGTGCTTTCCGAATCCCCTTCCTGGGAAACGCGCGTGGGAACGCGGAAAACGGCAAGATGCCCCTCATGCCAGGGGCGGCCGGCCCGGCGGACATACATAGGATTTCTCAACGCCGCCATTGCATCCACCCAAGCCTTGTAACGCCCCTGAAAATAAAGGCGGAACTGGTTTTTCAGGTAATCCTGTTCCTTTTGTCCAGACAACACCGCCTTGCGCGCCTGCGGAGCGCTCATGTCCAGCAGGGTCTTCATATCGCCGCGAATCCACGCAACCCGGTAAGAGGCCAGCGCCAGGCCGGGCGTGGAAAGGTCATAGACATATTCGCCCGCATCCACCCGCTTCATGGCGTTATTCAAGTCGCGGTAATCGGCGCGGCTTGTCATTGCATGAACAAGCAAATTCGAGCCAAGCCAGCCCAAAATCGCGGCTATGAAAATCCCGCCAACAATTAGCGCCTGGAGTTTGTGCTTGCGAAATTCCGCCCGGTCGCGCTCGCGTTCTGCTTCCCATTGTTCTTCGCGCGTTCGCGAAACCCTGTGCGCCTTGGCTGCCTTATCCTCCGCCGCCGCTTGCGCGCGCACGCGATCCGCCGGGGATTCGAGCAGGGACGGATCGGGAGGAGGACCAGGCAGCCCAATGTCTGGCGGGGGTTCGGATTCGGGGCGATCTTCCGCCAATTCTTCCTGAGCTGATTTGTCCGGCGCGGGCCGGCGGACCACCCACGGATCATCCGCATTGCGGATTAAATCCTGCATTTGTTCGAGCGGCGTCACGTTCTTGGCCGCTTGGGCGGCTTTGGCCGCTTCACGGCGCTTGCGCCACCAATCCCGGCGCCTGCCTGCTCGAATTTCTTCGTAATCAGCCATGAGGCGTTCGCAAATGCGGCTTTGCCGGCATTCCTCCCACCAGTGGAGCAGCAGAATCGCGCGCCCGGCGGAGGCGCCGCGTTCCAGAATGCCTCGCGCGCTGTTTTATGCTTTCCGAATCAATCAGGCTCTCGCGGGGGCGCGGGGCGCGTCAGGGGAGCAGCACCGCGGCGGAAACCACCGTGGTCCATTTCCCTCTCGTATTGCCGCGAGCCGTTTCCGTAATGTTCATCGTGCGGTAAATCTGCCCGCTGATCTTCCACGTTTCCTTGCGCTCGTCATAGGATTTGTCGGGATCGAAATCCACGCCAAGAATCGTGGCGAGCATTGTGGCCGCCAGGTCCTCCGCGTAGTCGCCCGCTTTCTGGTCCGTTTCTCCGTAGGAGTGATGCTCGCTGATGTAACCGTAGTGCGATTTGTCCTTCGGCATGGCGAGACCGACGGAAGCCGCCATCTGGCGATAGGGTTCGTTGGTTGCGTTGCGGCTCATCACCACATAGACGATCTGGCCGGGACGCAGTTCCTTCAGACCCTGTTCGCGCGTGACCATTTTGCATCCCGGAGGAAAGATGCTCGAAACGTTCACCAGGTTGAACTGGCTGATTCCGGCATTGCGAAGCGACATTTCAAAGCTGGTCAGCTGCTCGTTTGCAATGCCGACACCCTTGGTGAGGAAGATGCGTGTGGGGACGAATGAGCTCAATCGAGTGGCTCTCCATTCGCGAGAAATCGCAAGACCGCGCGGTCTTGCCGGATTTTGGGGGGCCGCCGGGCGGCGGCGTAGCGGATTCGCACACGGGCGAATGCCGGTTTCGGGCCGCGAAAACGGGCGGATTTTTCCCCCGCCGGACGCCGAAAATAACGGATTCATTCTCCGATATGTCAAATGAAAATCCCAATGCGCCTCCGGACTCCGGACCTGCACGCCTTCCTGCCGCCGAAAACTCGCGATAGCTGCGCTGCAATTTCCTGTAGCGTAATAGGACTGCGCATGTTCGGCCCTGCCTTCTTATGTCGTGCGCCCGCGCCGCGCGATTGTCCTGCGATTGGCCACACCAGCCCCGCACCAGGAAGTCCCAAGGTGGCAAGTGGCGCGGACCTCCAGGTCCGTGCAACCGTTGTTTGCGCAATAAACCCCTCTTGGATTGACGCTGCTTTCAGGAGTTCCCGACGCCAAGGCGCGGATAAAAGAGCGGATAAGCCTTCCCCGAATTCCGTCCGCTCGCGGACTCAATTCGTCCAGGGCCAATCCGTAGCGTTGCCCTCCGGGCTGTTGGAGACGCAATTCCCCGGGTGGGCGAATGCCTTCGGAGTGGCATATTGTGCTTGACGCTAGTAACCATTCGGTTAGGATGGGTCTCGATGCTGCTCTCCCCGGATTGGCCGGGCGTTTGGGGAAAGGAGGCCCAATAAAGATAAGAGCAGAAGTGAGAAGCAGAGAAAAATCTGGTGTTTTACGAGTTCCATTTTTACGACAAAGGTTATTGAATATGACAAATACTTTACTTCAAACACAAGGAGGGCTAAATGAAAAAACAAAATACATCAGAGCCCCGCCATCACGGGCGGGACCTATCTTATCCGATAATCAACGTTCAGGACAACATCGTTAACGTGACCATCAATTTTGGCGGGCCAAGTGCCCCGCCTCCCAGTTTATGGAAAATTATTAAGGTTGTGATTGATATTTTGATGCAATTCTGTCGTGGATGAAAGGGCTGAAAACGCGAAAATAGCGT
>CAYUNT010000037.1:0-27673 GCA_964446285.1 uncultured Candidatus Sumerlaeota bacterium
GGTGAGTTGTGTGTGGTGAGCGAAGAGGGGGGAAATCTGTAACTTTCGCGCCAACATAGTCCTGAGGGTCCCTTATGTCTTTTTAGTCCTTTGGGTCCTTAACTTTTTTCCAGCCACCACCTGCATTTCTTTCTTCCCGCTCGCAACTCACAACTCACAACCCACAACTCTCTGTTCCCAACTCCCAACGCTCCTCTCTCACCCCCCCGCCCTCATCGCCTTGGCCTCAAGTTCCACGCTGTTGCCGCCTCGCCATTCATCCACGCGCGGCACAAAGGCCACATCGAGATTTTCCCATGCCGCCTCGCACTCATCCGCCGCGTCGGCCATATTGAAGCCAATCACGCCAAACCGCCGCCCACCCGCCTCAATGTCCAAACGCAGATGGCGTTCGCCCACGATACGCGGCGTATTGGCCAGCCGCGCAGATCGCAACGCCAGCACCGGCTCCGGATTTTCCTGTCCGAACGGCTCGAGCGACCGCAGCCCTTCCGCCAGCGCCAAGTCGATTTCCGCCGCAGTTACTTCCACATCCACCTCAAGCGCGGCCGCTTCCATGCGTTCCTTCATCGAATCGCGCGCGTGTTCATTGATCGCCTGGCGGAATCCGGGCACTTCTTTTCGCATCAGGCGCAATCCCGCCGCCGAGGCATGGCCGCCAAAACTCAGCAAATAGCCGCCGCAGGCCGCGAGCGCGCTATGGATGTCGTATCCGCAAAACGACCGCGCCGAACCGCGCGCAAAGTCTCGATCGAGCGCCAGCACAATCACGGGACGCCCAAACCGGTCCGCCAGGCGCGCGGCCACAATTCCCAGCACGCCTTCGTGCCAGCCCTCGCCCTCGGCCACAAGCACCGTATCGGTTTCCGGATCGCCCCGCCGCTGGAGAAGTTCCATTGAGTCCTGCAAAATCCCCTTCTCAAGCGACCGGCGTTCATCATTGAGCCGATTGAGAGTGCGCGCCAGCTCCCCCGCCGCTCGCGGATCCTCTTCCAGGAGCAATTGCAGGCCCAATTCCGGCTCGCTCGTCCGCCCCGCCGCATTCAACCGCGGCGCCAGGATAAAATTGACCGTATAGGAAGTCGGCGCCTTCTCGCCCCATCCAGCCAGTTCGAGCAGCGCCCGCAATCCCGAGCGGCGCGTCCGCCCAAGCCGGTCCAGGCCCCAGCGCGCCAGCACGCGGTTTTCACCGCGCAATGACACAATATCCGCCACCGTCCCGAGCGCCACCAGATCAAGCAGATCCCCGAGAATCGCCCGTCCTCGATCCGCCTCGACGCCCGCCACACGCAGCGTCGCGTGCGCCAGTTTGAACGCCACACCCACGCCCGAAAGCCTTCCGTGCGGATAATACGCTTTCGCGCGGTTTGGATTCACCACCGCCACCGCGTCCGGTTCTTCGTCGCCCGATTGATGGTGATCTGTGACAACAACATCCATGCCCTTGGCGCGCGCGTAGGCAACCTCATCGAGCGCCGTGATGCCGGTGTCCACCGTGACGATTAGTTTGGCTCCGCGCGCGGCGCAAAGGTCCAGCGCCTCGGACGACAAGCCATATCCCTCGCGCAAACGATGCGGAATGTAATGAAACGCGTCGCCTCCAAGCGCCCGCAGCGTCAGAAGCATTACGGCTGTGGCCGTCAGCCCATCCGCATCATAATCGCCAAACACGCAAATCCGTTCATGATCGCGCAGCGCGCGCGCCACCCGCTGCGCCGCCAGTTCCATCCCTTCCAGTTCAAATGGATCGATCAGGTCCGAGAGGCGCGGATTCAAAAATGCCCGCGCCGCTTCCGGCGTGTCGAATCCACGCGCCGTCAATACGCGCGCCACAACCGGGTGAATAGCCAGCGCCTGCGCCAGCGCCGCCTCGCGGCCCGGTTCGCGTTCCGCTTCGGCAAGCGGACGCGCAATCACCCAGCGGCCTGATGGATTGGGACGTGATGAGTAAGGATTCATGGATTCGATTCGCGCTCCGGCCCGTCCTTCCTCTACTTAAATGGCACGAAAGGCGCGCCTTTTCCTGCCAAATTGAGTTTTATATCACTCCTTTCCCGAGCGGTCAACCGTCGCGGGGGCTTGGGCGCCGGCAGGTTTATCATCTCCAGCCTGGGCTTCGCCGGAATTGGCGCCGCCCGAGTTCGCCGTTGCCTTCGATTCGCCGCCGCCCGAGCGCAAGGCTTCTTCCGCCTCGACCGCCTGGCGGAAGAGTTCTTCGGCGCGTTCTTGCGCAGCGCGTTCCCGCTCGGCCCTGCGGCGGCGGGCATCGCGCATTAGCATCCACACCAGCCAGCCGACGGAGAGCGTCAGCCCGAGGTAAATGTAACTCGATGTCTGGGTCAGCAGGTCCATGTTCATACGCGCGCGAGGGCAGGAAGAGTTGCGGGTTGTGGGTTGTGGGTTGTGAGTTGTGGGATCAGAGATGAGGGTTATGAGTTCTGCGGAGGGGATCCCCCTTCAAACTCAGGCGCTGGAAGGAGTGTCCGGTTGACACTCCATACTCCGCAACGCAAAACCTGCTTTGGCGGGGGCATTCATGCGCGTCATGAGACTGCAAGGCGAGTTGCCAGCGCGCGCTTTTCGCCGATTTTCCTCCCCCGTTCGATTGCCGCGAATCCCATGAGCCGCATCGCCATCATCGGAACAGGACCGCTTCTCGAATCGGGCGTTCGCTTTTTCAGCGGACAGGGCCTGCGCACATGGCATTTTGCGCGCCCGCTTCTCGATGACAGCCACGAGGTTCTCCTGCTCACGCACCCGATTGACGACCGCGCCTTCCAATCCGGGCGCGATCCGGCGGCGCGTCCGGCGCGATTCCAGGGATTCGACTACATCGCCCTCCAGACAAATAACGAAACCGTGATATTGCCGGAAATCGAACGCCGCCTGGCCGAGTTCCGCCCGGACGCTGTGTTTGGAATCAATCCCTTCGCCGCGTATCTCGCCTGCCGCCAGCGCCTGCGTGTCCCCGTCTGGGCCGATCTCAACGGCTATGTGCCCGCCGAAGGCCAGACGCATTGCCGCCTCTACGGCAGCGACGAGCACCTTGAACATTTCTGGCGCATGGAAATGCAGGCGGCGCGGCGCGCGGACCGCATTTCGACCGCCACGCGCCGCCAGCGCCTGGCCACGCTCGGGGAATTGGCCATCGCCGGGCGCCTCAACCGCCATAACGCCGAATATCTCGATTTTGTCACATGGATTCCCGAGGCCGTGGCCGAACGCTACGCCAATTTCCAAGCGCCGCCGCCGTTTATGCGCGGGAAAAGCGTGGGCGTTCCCGCAGACGCATTTATTCTTTTGTGGTCCGGCGGATTCAACACATGGACCGATGTGGACACGATGCACGGGGCGCTTGAACGAGTAATGGCCGCGCATCCCAATTTCCATTTCGCCGCCACGGGCGGGGCAATCGCCGGACACGACGAGAAAACCTTCGAGCGATTCCGCGCCCTGGCCGCCGCCTCGCCCTTCGCCGCGCGCTATCACTTGCTCGGATGGGTCGAGCCAGAAACGGTTGATGCTCTGTATGGCGAATCCGATTTGGGCATCAGCCTCGATGCCATGAATTACGAATCGATGTTTGGCGCGCGACATCGTCTGCTTTGCATGATGGGCGCGGGTTTGCCCGTTCTGACCACGCGCGGAACAGAAATCGCCGAAGACATCGAGATGGCGGGCGTCGGACTGATTGCCCCGCCTGGCGATCCGGCGGCGCTGGCCGAACGCATCGAATGGGCCATCGCAAATCGCGGCGCGCATCTGGGCAAGGCGGACGAAAGCGGCCGCGCGGAACGCGGAGAAAACCAAGGCGGCAACAGTGCTTTGCGCGATCTGGCTCGCCGCGGGCGAGAATGGGCGCTTTCGGAATTCCCCTGCGACCGCACCACCGCAGAACCGCGCCGATGGGCGCGCGAGCCGCGCTTCGCACCCGACAACGCCGAACGCCTTCGTATTGCGCGCGAACAAAACCTCGCGCCAGAGATACCGCTCGAGCGTGTGGTTCTCCATTCGCTCGACGATCTGCTTTCTTCCTGCGACCGCGAGATATACGATGCCCTTCGCCGCGACGAACGCGATTTGCGCGCCATCCGCGCCAAACCCATCTGGCGCATCGCCCGCTGCATCAAAAGGCTGTTTCGTCCATAAGGGGGTAGAGTATTGGGAGAGAAGAAGTGACCAGTGGACAGTGGGCAGTGAGCGGTATCTACCCGTTTTTCTTTTCCTATCTACGGTTTTGACCTATCGCGCTCTTAACTGAACACTGCCCACTGTTCACTGACCACTGGCCATAAAAGCCTTCCGCCCGCCGGAGGGCAGACCGGCGGGCGGAGCGAGGACACTGAGAAACTGTGCTATGTAGCGCCGTGACTAGAAGTTGGTGTAGCGGGTGCGAACCACGTCGCCGTCGCTGATCGTGCCGTTCGTCGGATCATACTTCTGGATCGTTTGCGGCCATGTTGTAGTGCCGATGCCAACAGCGCCCATCGGGCTGTCCAGAGCGTCGAAATCTTTGTCCGGGCTGAAGGAAAGCAGAGTGAAGTTCTTTTGCATGTCGATGTTTTCTGGCATTTCAGCAAACAAAGTGCTGTCCGTGGCAGCTCTCGCCACCGCATCATGCCAAGGCCCGCCCCAGTAAAAGAGGACCTGTGCATCGCGCGGATTGTCTTTGGCCCAGCCCATGACCAATGTGCTGGATTCCACGTTGAAGGGGTCCTGGAAAATGCTGGTGATATAGGCAATGGGGGTTGTGATGGGGATAAGGCGAAGAATGGGAGGGTTCACAGGAGCCGTGCCGCCACCGCCACTTTTTACCTGAGTGGTCTGCACCGTGGGCATAATGATATAATCGCACGGAGGATAGGCGTTGTGATCTGTGAAGTATGCTTCGAGGGCGGTGACCACGCTGCGCATGTCGGCCTTTACGCGGCTGACTTTCGAGCGTGTTTGCGCCTCGAGGAAGTTCGGGATGGCGATGGCGGCCAGGATGGCAATGATGGCCACCACGATGAGGAGTTCGATCAGGGTGAATCCTGACCAGCGGGTGGAACGACGCTCACGCATGGGAAAAGCCTCCGTAAAGTTTTTCAGGAGTTGAATTCGGCATCCCTAGAAGGATGAACCGTGGTTGAGAAGGTCGCTTGGGCGGAATAAACGTTTAAGCCAACTCGCCACAAAATAAGTGAACTCTTTTTTACCTCCTTTTGCAAGCATGACTAGAAGTGACTACCTCAGGTCTCCCTCACAAACTGTGGCTTTAGGCTAGTCAGCCCCCCGCCGATAAAATCAAGAGCAAAATCGAGGCCAAGCGCAATTATTTTTCACATGTCTTCGCCCGCTGCAAAAAATGAGATTCGCCCCGTCTTCGCCAAACGCCATGCCAGGCATCCTCCCCGGATTGACTTTCCCGCGCCCCCGCAAGCATACATTCACCGCCGACCTCTGGTGGTTTGGGCGTCCCGCCCAAGATTCTTTCTTGTGTTTTTAGATAGCCAGCAACCCGATGATCCATCCGCCCCATCCGCCCTATCCGTCAAATCTGACTGCCCTGGCGGGTTCTGATTCCCTTCGCGCGCGCATCGAGAGCGTCCTGCCGCGCGTTGAAAAACCCGCTCGCTACCTCGGAAATGAACTTCATGCCATTCGCAAGCCGCCCGCGGACGCCGAAGTGCGCGCCGCACTCGTGTTTCCTGAAGTGTATGAAATCGGAATGTCGTGGCCGGGGCTGCAAATTCTTTACCACGCGCTCAATTCGCGCCCCGGCGTGGCGGCCGAACGCGCCTACTCGTATTGGCCGGATATGGAAGCGGAAATGCGACGCGCCTCCATCCCCGCTTTCAGCCTCGAAACCTGGACACCGCTCGCCGAATTCGACATTCTCGGATTCACCCTCCAACATGAACTGCTCTATACCAATCTTTTGCAAATCCTTGATCTGGCTGGGATTCCGCTGCGATCGAGCGACCGCTTGGGCGAACGCGGGCGCGAATATCCGCTCATTCTCGCAGGCGGGCCTGGCGCTTTCAACTGCGAGCCAATCGCCGACTTTCTCGATGCCGTAGCCCTTGGCGACGGCGAGGAGGTATTTCTCGAAATTTGCGACGCCATGCGCGGCTGGAAACGCTCTGGCACGGATCGCCCAGCGCTGCTGCGGCGTCTCGCATTGATCCCGGGCGTATATGTTCCGTCTCAATATGAGACCGAATACAAGAGCCACGCGGCGGACGGCTGCTCTATGCCCGCCATTCGCGCCATTCGCCCGCGCCCTGGCAGTGGGGCGCCCGCCAGCGTCCGCCGACGCTGGGTTGCCGACATAGACAAGGCGCCTTTCCCCTCCCATCCTCTTGTTCCCGCGGTTCGGACGGTCCACGAACGCCTCGGCATCGAGGTGCAACGCGGCTGCACGCGCGCCTGCCGATTCTGCCAGGCGGGCTACATCTACCGCCCTGTGCGCCAGCGCCGCCCGGAAACGGTGCGACGCCTCGCCGCCGAAAGCCTCCGCGCCACCGGATACGATGAAGTGGGTTTGTTGTCGCTTTCGATTGGCGATTACGCGTGCCTGGAAACGCTGCTCGATGCCCTGCTCCACCCTGCCGCGCCTGGCGCGCCCGATGCGGATGAATTCGCCGATTTCGACAAACGCCCCGCCGTCAGCCTCCCTTCGATCCGGGTCGATACGCTTCGCGAAGGCATTCTCGAACGCATCGCCAGCGTCCGGCGCACGGGATTCACCATTGCGCCCGAGGCGGGCAGCCCGCGCCTGCGCCAGGTGATCAACAAGCCGCTCACCGAAGACCAAATCGCCCACGCAACGGATTTGGTCTTTTCGCGCGGATGGACGCACCTGAAGCTTTACTACATCCTCGGCTTGCCTACGGAAACAGACGAAGACCTGATGGGCATTGTCAACACGGCGCGCTCGTGCCTCGAAATCGCGCGGCGCCACACGAACCGGGCGGAAATCGTTGTGTCGGCCTCGACTTTTGTGCCCAAACCTTTCACGCCATTCCAGTGGGCGCCGCAAATCACGCGCGAGGAAATCCAGCGGCGTCAAGGATTGCTGCGCGATGCTTTGCGCCGCCCCGGGCTGAGTTTTAAGTGGCACGACAACCGCGCATCCTTCCTGGAGGCCGTGATGTCGCGAGGCGACCGCCGCCTGTCGCACGCGATCGAGCGCGCCTTTCGCGGCGGGGCGCGGTTTGACAGCTGGACCGAGCACCTGCGCGAAGACCTTTGGCGCGAGGCATTCGCGGCGTGCGAAATCGACCCCGCTTATTATGCCCACCGCGAAATTCCGCACGCCGAAACACTTCCCTGGGATCACATCGACTGTGGCGTGTCAAAGGATTGGCTATGGCGCGACCACAAGGCGGGCCTGCGCGGAAGTTTTATGGCCAATTGCGCCACAGACGATTGCCAAGGCTGTGGTATATGCGATTTCGAGAATATAAAAAACCGCACATACAACCCCGGCAAGTCAGCCCCGTCAGACCAGTCTGACAAGCCGGACCGGCCTGACGGGCCGGGCCAGTTCAGAACCAGCGCGCAGCCGCCTCAGGCGCAGTCAGACTCCACAGAAGATACACCTCGCCGTTTTCGCGTGCAGTTCGCCAAGCAGGGGCGCTCTGCCTGGCTTGGGCATCTCGATCTGATGGAAATCATGGCGCGAGCCTTCAAACGCGCTGGATTGCGCGCCGCCTACTCGAAGGGGCATCATCCCAAACCCAAGTTCTCCTTTGGCCCCGCGCTGATGACGGGCGCGGAAAGCCTCTGCGAATACATCGACGCCGACTTGCTGCCCCCAATTTCCGCCGCCTCTGGCGCGCCCGCCCCGGAGAAATCGGCGGATTGGGCGGATCCGGCGAATTTCGCCGGCTGGATAGAGCGCGTAAATGGCGGCCTGCCCGAGGGAATCCGCTTGCTGAGCCTGGAGGAAATCCAGCGCGGACTGCCATCGCTCGGCGCGGCCATCGAGGGATTTGTGTTTGAGATCGAAGAGCGGATGGCGGGCGTCTTGCCCGAGCCGGGCATTCGCGAAGAAGCCCTGGGACGTTTTCTCGCCAAATCCGAGGCGCTTGTGGAGACCCCCAAGCGCATATACAACGTCCGGCCCTACGTGCGCCAGGCCGCCGTGATTCCCGGCGGGTTCCGCCTTGCCATCACCTGCACAGTCGAGGGAGGAAGCGCGCGCCCGGCCGATGTGGTTCGCGCCATTCTTGGCTGGGCGGACGCGGCCCAGCGAGATTCCGACCAATGCAATATGCTTCTCGTGCGCAAAACCGCCACTTGGTTTCGCGGCGAAAATGTGCCCGGCGGCGGATAGATTAAAAAGCCCCGCGCCTTCTGGATTGTGAAGACCCGCAAGAACCATCCAGAAGGCGCGGTTGGAACAAGGGAGAAGGAGGATACACGCAAAAGGAAGCGGCCGCGCGCAGGCGCCGCCGGTTTATTGAAGCGAGCGGTTTTTGAACTCGCGCGGGAATAGCGGATTCCGGCCCGGATCGAGCACGTGAGGCGTCACCATGAAGAGGATGTCCACGCGTTCCTGAACCGTGGTGGCGCTGCCGAAAAGATAGCCTAGAACCGGAATATCCTTCAGCAAAGGAACGCCTTTTCGCGCGCCACGCTCGCGAATGGCCTTGATGCCGCTGATGAGCAGCGACTCGCGGTCGGCCAATTCCACTTTTGTGTTCACTTCCGAGGTCTGAATGATCGGTCGCGCAACGCCGCGAATGGTCTGATAGCCGTTCAACTGGCCTACGCTCAGCCGCTGAATATCCAGAAGAACACGCTCGCGGTTGATGTCGAACGTGGGAACCACATCGAGCGTTATGCCGACCTTCTTATTCGAGAGATCGAGAGTGGCCACGTGCTTTTCACCGGTTTGAATGTCCTGAAAGGGGATTTCATCGACTGTGGAGAGCGTCACTTTGGTTCCATTGACCGCGACGGCGATGGGCTGGCTGAGAATGTCGGCTTTGCCCTTGCCGACAGCCGCCCGGATTCGCGTTTGAATCAAACCCGAATCGAGTTTGATGCCGTCAAATGTGCCGCCAATGCCAACGGCGGAATTCGTCGAGCCAATTGTCGGGAATCCCGTGCTCGCATTCGCGGGGATATTTAGATTTGGCGTGGCGCCTGTCGCGAACGTGTTGGGTTCGGTCATCCCAATGCCGGCCAGCTTCGAGTTGGACGGTTCGCCTGATTCGTTGCGCGTGTAGAACCACTCGACTCCCCATTGGCGGGCCGTTGAAGTGTCAACCTCTACCACCAATCCTTCGATGACTACCTGGCGGAAACGGTCCATGAGCGTTTCGGAACTGATGCGATCCACAGAGCGCAACAGACGCTCAAGAGTGGTTGGCAGCGCTGCGATTGGCGTGGGGGAAACCGCTCCGGAAGCCGGATGTCCTTCCGTAGTATCCTGAGCGGGCTGGCCACTTGGCGGAGCTTCCGGTGCAGCCGCCGCCGGCGGAGGCGCAACAGGAGCAGGGGGCGCGGCTGGCTCGGCGGGAGCAACTTCGCTTGCCTCGGGGGAAGAAGCATCGGAGGGGGCATTCGGCTGCGCGGCGGAATCGTCAGAAGGCTGCACGGCAGAATCAGAACTGGGCGGAATCGGCGCAGCCGAATTGCCGCCGGAAAAATTCTCATTCAACCATGAAGGCCCGCCCGCCGGCATTGCGGTGGCGGCCGCGAATGCCCCCCCGGCTCCGTATCCGCCCCCAAGGGCGATCCCGAGAAGGACCGTCAAGGCGGCCAGCAAGAAACGTTTTCGAAGGAGGGTCATCATGAATTATTCCTTCACGTCTTTTCCGGACGAGGCCCCTTGCGCGGGCGTGGCGGCGGGCAGGTTTGCGATGGCGCCGTTTTCGGGCCAAAGAACCTCCGACGTGACCAGGAAAACCAGTTCCGTGTTCTGATCGGATTTGCGGGTGCTGCGGAAAAGCACGCCCACATAAGGAATTTCAGACAGCAGCGGGATTCCCGAGTGCGTATCCACCTTGATCCGGCTTTTGATGATGCCGGCGATGAAAGGCATGTGCTCGGGAACAAAAAGGCTGGTATTGAGTTTGCGCGAGAGCACCTGCGGGGCCGTGACGGTGTTTTTCTTTTCGTCCACGGCCACCGGCAGCGCCTGTCCGAGACGTGAAACCTCGACGTTGAACTGCATGCTTACGAACCGCTGCATCGGATTGTCGTCCGCGATGTGAACGTTCGTATCGGAGATTTTCAGTGTGATGCCCGTCTCGCGGAATTCAGTTACGCCGAGCAAAATGCCATTGGCCGAACGCAAGGTTTCGTAAGGATTTTCTTGTCCGCTGAAGAACTTGGCGTCGCCTTTGTTCCGGGCATTCACAGTTAGAACCGGCTCGGACAGAACCTTGAGGCGCTCGGTGTCTTCGAGTGCCTGAATCGCCATCTCCATCTGACCCGGGCCAACCCTCATACGATCAAAGAACGCCGAAATTCCTCCATCAGCTCCGCCAAGGGATGGGAAGGTTGCGTCCGCGCTGCGAACATTATTGCCGTTCACGTCGCGCAGGTAATTCAGCGTAAAGCCCGTATCGAGTTGATTGCGAAGATACCACTCAAGAACTTTAACGCGAACGCGGACCCGAAGGGGATCTGATTCGGTGGCGGCCGCCGGGTTTGCCGGGGGGGCGCCCTGGGCCAAAGCCGTGGTGGCCTTCGCCGCGAACGTCAGCAGGAAGACCAGCGCCAAGGCAAGAACCGCGCCCGCCCGAGTCAAAAGACGGCGCGAGACGATCCATCCGCAAGCAACGGCGCGAGAAATCCCCAAAGTCACCGGCGGTCCACCTCAGCGGAGTTGAGCAGCACGCGGACTTCGTAGTCCGTCACGTTTTCGTAGTCGTCAAACGGCCCCATCTGGACCCGGAAGGCGGCAGTGGCGCTTGGCGCCAGCGCGGCAACATCGGCATAAGCCACATCGAGAATTTGCATCCGCGTATTCAGGAGCGTCACTTCCACGCGGGCCGGACCCACTTTGCCAGAGGACTGATTTTTCACATTTCCCGTTACGATAGCGAGCCGGGCGCGCTGATCTTCTTTATAGCGCCGCCAGCGAAGCGTGGTGTTGTAGGCGATGAGAGGTTTGCGCCCATCGGGCCACACAACCGACGCCTGCGGAGTAAGTGGAAGAACCTTGGAAGGATCAAGCGGGGCGGCCGCCGTTTCCGTGCCGCGCAGCCAGCCCAGGATACCGCCGCCAGAGGCTGCCGCCGAATCCGAGGGGAGAAGAAGGCGTCCGCGAACCGAGGAATTTTCACGAAGCGAGGGTTCCAGATTGAGAGCCTCGACGTAAACATCGCGGGCTTCCTCATAGCGTTCCAGAATCCAAAGGGCGTCGGCGGCCTGGAGCAGATACGGAACCGTCTCGCGGGAGTTGAGAATTCCACCGGTGAGAGTCTTGCGGGCTGCTTCAAGGCGCTCTGTGGCCTGGGCCTTCATTCTTTCGGCGCGTGTCATGCGTTCGCCGCCCTTGCGCTGAAGGTCCGCCAGGCGCTTGCCGGCATCCATTTTATATTCGCTTTGCGGATAGTGCTCGTAAATGGTCTGAAACGCCAGCGTGGCTTCGGCGGGGGCGTTCAATCCAATCAGGCATTCGCCCTTCTGGAAAAGGATCGTATCGCGGCGAAACTCCTGGCTTGGGCGGGTTTCGAGCGAGGAATACAAGCCAAGCGCCCTTTCGAAATTGCCCTCGCGGTATAGGTTTTCCGCGCGGATGAATTCCTGGTTGTCCGGCAGAAGCGCGAAATCCGCGCATCCCGCGCAAATCAGAACCGCCATCAAGAGAACTGGCCGAAATCTGAGGGGTTTTTGGATTTGCCCGCGCACGGTGAAAACTCGCGTTCGTCTTGGTATCTGAGATATGAAGGAGGGCACACAAGACCCATCGCTTCAGTAGAACCACTCAAATAGACCCAGCCGGCAGAGAAAGGTTTGCCCCAAAAGCAAAAAAAAATCGTGTTTTAGAGGCCATTCCGGAGATTTTTTTACGACATGTGCGCTCAGGCGCGGAAACAACTGCAAAACAAACACTTACGGTGCCAACAGCCGCCCCTCCCCCCCCGCCCACTTGCCCCCCCAACTGCCCACTGTTCACTTCCTCACTACCCACTGTTCATTTCTTCACTACCCGCTAATCACTTCTTCACTGCCCACTTATCACTTCTTCACTGCCCACTTATCACTTCTTCACTGCCCACTTCTTCACTCACAACCCACAACCCTCAACCCACAACTCACCATAGGAAAATTGTGCGCGCCGGGGCGGAATATCGCTTGGGCGGCGGAACGCATTTTGCTACAGAGAGCGATGGACAAGCTCCGGGAAGGAATTTCCCCCGGGGCGAAATTGCCCGCCTGACGCCAGACGCTTTATTGAGGCGCCATTCAAGACGCCGGTTCAGCGCTTCATGCAATGCTGGAGAAGCCGCCGTGAAAAAATTCTTTGAGATTCGGGACCAGCGAATTGCGGAAACTCAGGACACTGAGGCTCCAATCCAGATACTGTTCGCCCCCACCGATGAGGAAAAAAAACAGCTCATCGAGAAACTGAAACTGGATGAGCACACGCTGGCTTCGGCGCTGGACCCCGACGAATTGGCGCGCCTGGAGTTTGAACCCGAGCACGTCGCGTTCATCTTCAAGCGGCCGCGGAATTACTCGGGCGGCGAACAACTCATTTTCAAAACGACTTCGGTTGGCCTTTTTCTCTTCAAGGACCGCCTGATCGTAGTGTCCTCCGAGGAATTTCCGCTTTTCGACACAAACAAAACGTTTGCGCGCATTTCGCGCCTGTCGCACGTCATGCTGAAACTCATCTACCGTTCGATTGTTCACTTCCTCGAACACCTGCGGGCCATCAACATGATCTGCGACGACCTGGAGCGCAAGATCAACACCGCGATGGAAAACCGCTATCTGCTCAACCTGTTCACCCTGGAAAAGAGCATGGTGTATTATCTGAACGCCATCAACTCGAACGGGGTTCTCATTGAAAAAATGAAGAACAACTCGGCGAAAATCGGATTCTCACAGGAGGAGATGGAGTTTATCGACGACATGCTGATTGAGAACAACCAGTGCTACAAACAGGCGGAAATCTATTCAAACATTTTGGCAAGCCTGATGGACGCGCGAGCCTCGATCGTGAGCAACAACCTCAACGTCTTGATGAAAACGCTGAACATCATCACGATCGGCATCATGGTGCCGACACTTGTGGTGAGCGCGTTTTCCATGAATGTTTCCATGCCCTTCAGGCACGATCACCCCGCGGCATTCTGGGCGATTCTCAGCTTGGCCCTTCTCTCGGTAGTTGGCTTCTATTTCTTCATGAAACATAAGAAATGGCGGATATAAAAGGCTGCAAAAGCCCCTGCCCCGCCCGGTCGCGTCATTTCGTTCCGGATTCTGACTATTGAACAATTCGAGTCGAATCCTGGTATGCAGAACCTGTGGCGAATGACGGCGCATCTATGCCTATTGGGAGCAGTTGACCCCGCAGGGAAATTCGTTCACAATGCAAAATACAGGGGATTTGGGCGCGAAAACGGGATGGCAAATCGCCGCCCCTGGCCGTGTCGCGCGATTGGAAAGATGACTAAACGCAGGAGATGCTGATGCTTTATCGCCCTTATGGAAAAACCGGGAAGGACATTTCCATCGTTGGATTTGGGGGGATGCGGTTTGGGGAAATTGACAATCGCGAGGCGAGCGTGGCTCTGATGCTCGAGGCGGCGCGCGCGGGGATCAATTACTTCGACACCGCGCCAGGCTATTTCGGCATGAAAAGCGAGGAAACATTCGGCGACGGATTGCGCGAATTGCGCCGCGCGGGATTGCCATATTATTGCGCCACGAAAACGTTCGCCTCTGAGGAATCTGCCATCCGCCGCGAAATCGAGGGGCAACTCAAGCGCCTCCAAATCGATTGCATCGATTTTTATCATGTCTGGTGCATCACCTCGCTGGAGGAATGGGAAAAGCGCAAGAAAAACGGCGTCATTCGAACCTTTCAGCGGCTAAAAAAAGAGGGCCTGATCCGTCACATTTGCGTGTCGAGCCATCTGATCGGCGCCGAAATCCGCGAATTGCTCGAAGAAAAGGTTTTCGAGGGGGTTCTCTTCGGGTATTCCGCCTTCACATTCCCGTTCCGCGAAGACGCCTTCGAGGCGATCGCGCGGCGGCAACTCGGCGCGGTGGTGATGAATCCCCTCGGCGGCGGCGTGATTCCAGACAACCCCGCCCTCTTTGAGTTCATCAAGACCCAGCCCAACGAAACCGTGGTCGAGGCGGCGTTGCGGTTTTTATTTGCACACGAACACATCACGTGCGCGCTGGTCGGATTCCGAAACAGCGCCGACTTGCAGGAAGCCCTGCGGGCCGTCGAGGGCTGGCGGCCCATCGCGCCCGAGGAAATCGCCCGCATGAAGTCGTGCATCGGCGATTCGTATCGCGATCTGTGCACCGGATGCCGCTATTGCGACAACTGCCCGGAAAACGTCCCGGTTCCCGAACTCATGGACGCCTATAATTACCGCCTGCTCTATGAAAAAGACAAAAAGGTGCTCGACCGCCTGAAGTGGCACTGGGACCTGACGGCGAACAGCGCCGAGCAGTGCACGGAATGCCGCCAGTGCGAGGATGCCTGCACACAGCGCCTGCCCATCATCGAGCGCCTAAAACAAATCGCGCGGATGGGCGCGGAAGCCGAGGCGGCCCAGAAAAATCCCCAGTGATGGCACGAGCGGAAAGTTGCCTGCCGGATTTATGGCTTACAGCGCCTGCACACCGATGAGCAAAACGGACACCAGCGCGCAGATCATCATGGCGGTCCAGTAGCGATCGGCGCGCTCGCGGAAAAAGATCACAGAAATCAACCCGGCCAGCAGAATGTTCACAATGCTCGACACGGTGAACACATAGGCCGCAGGCAACGGCGCCGCGAGGCTGAGCATCCAAATCCCGCCCACGGAACACAGCCCCGAGCCGATTCCCAGTGCCATTGCAGGCCGGGCAAAAACCTCGCGGCGGCGGCGCGGGAAGAAGACAAAGACCAGCGGCATAAAAATCAGAAAGTAGATCGCCACAAAATAGAAATCTCCATAGCGGGTCATGCGAGTGGCTGCTTCGTCCGCCGCTTGCGTTTCGCCCGCCGCCTGCGATTCGGCCACCGGTGTCGTTCCGCCAGTAGAGGCATCGCCTTCAGAAGCAGTGGCGGCGGCGGAGGAGGAGGCAATGGTGGTGGAGGCAGTCGGCGTGCCTAGTTCCTTGATGCCAATGTTTATCACGCTATTGGCCGCAAGCAGGCCAAAGAGCAGAAGGCCGTATAAAATAAACATGCGCGTCGCGCGCGGTTTGGAAGCGGAAGCGGATGCGGATGATGCGGTTTTGGCCGCGCCTGGACGTTTGCCCGGCTGTCCGCGCAGACTGCCTAGAATCACCGCCACCACGGCGACCGCGACGGCAAGGATTCCGAGCAGCGTAACCGGTTCGCGGAGAAAAACCTGCGCAAATAAAATCACAGGAACAAACGACAGATTCAAGGCGCACCACATTGGCGACAGCGGTCCCATGCGCAACGCCTGCCGCACGCCATAGACCAGCGCGAATTGCCCCACGCCCGCGCCAATTCCCCAAGCCCAGACCGATGCGGGAATGCCCGTCCATTCGAGCCGCAGGCACCGCGCTCCGAAAAACAAAAATCCGGCCAGCCCCAAATACAAATACTGGACAGGCGGTTCAATGCCCCGCCGCCCGCCCGCTTGGAAAAATGCGCCAATCAGAGCAAATAGAACTCCCGTCAAAGGCGGGAGAATGTAAAGAATGGATGACGCGGACAGGGTGAATATGACCTCACAGCGTTTCTATTTCACCGCAGAGACGCAGAGGACGCAGAGAGATATAGGTTCTTTCTCTTTCTTCTTCTCTTTCTCTGCGGTGCTTTCTTTCCCTATCTTATGCGGATTCCATCAGGCGGCGATACTCGACCTGATCCGCATACATTCTGTGAAACACGCGGTATTTCGCCTCGTGATAGCGCGCCACTTCGCCCCCGGTGGGTTGAATCACGCGCTCGGCGGCGTTCATCGCGCCCATAGCCTCGATCACGCTCGCGAACCGCCCGGCCGCCACCGCGCCCAAAATCGCCGAACCAAGCAGCACGGCCTCCGGTTCGCGCGGCAAGACGATGCGGCAGCCCGTAACGTCCGCGTGCTCGCGCAGGAATACGGGGTTTTTCGTCCCGCCGCCGCAAGCGAAAATCGTGCGGATGCGGTAGCCTTGGCGGTTCATTTCCTCGATGATGTGGCGGGCGCCGCAGGCAATCGCCTGGATTGTGGCCAGATACTGCACGGCGAGTTCGTCCGCGCCGCTTTCGAGGCGCAACCCGCTCACCATGCCGCGCAACGTCGGGTTGGCGCGCGGCGAACGATTGCCGTGGAAATAAGGCAGGACGTGCAAATCGCGCGTGAGTGCGGCGGGGAATGATGTTGGGCCAGAGATTTGCGCCGCTTCGGCCATACGCGCCAGGCGGTCGTTCAGCAAATCATACACCGTGCGCCCGGCTGCTTTCGCCTCGGTTTCGAGATCGCGGGCGCGCGCATGCGAGAAAATCACATGATCCACGAGCGACCCCGTGGCCGATTGCCCGCCTTCGGTGAGCCATAAGCCCGGGATCATCGCCGAGAAATACGGCCCCCAGACGCCCGGAACGAATTTCGGTTCGCGCGAGGCGGCCATGTGGCACGTCGAAGTGCCGCCGATCAGAGCGAGGCGTTCTTCGAGCGATTCGGGGTTGGGCGCACGTCCATCGAGCGGAGCGCCAAGCAACCCGAGACCGCCCGCGTGCGCGTCAATAATAGACACCCCCACAGGCGTGCCTGGTTCGAGTCCGAGTTCGCGCGCGGCCTCGGCGGTCAGCCCCGCGCCCATCGGCTCGCCCATCGGACGCACCCGCTGCCCGATCCGCGCCCATTTTTCATCCGCCAGGTCGCCCAGGCCAATCTGACGCCAATACGACTCATCCCATCGCCCGACGCTGCCTCCGGCGGAGGAGGATTCCGGCGCCTCATGACCCATATAAGTCCACTTGCATACGGTCGAACAAAGCGAACGCACATTCGCCCCCGAGGCGCGCCAAGTCAGGAAATCCGGGAGGTCGAAGAATAACCGCGCGCGCCGCCATGTTTCGGGCATATTTTCGCGCAGCCAGAGGAGTTTTGGCGATTCCATCTCGGGCGAAATCACACCGCCAACATAGCGCAACACGGCATGTTTCGTCGCATTGATGCGCCGCGCCTGATCGATCGCCCGGTGGTCCATCCAGACGATGACGTTCCACTGATCGTCGCCGCTGGGGCATACGGTAACCGGTTTACCGTGTTCATCGAGCGCCACAAGCGAGCAGGTGGCATCAAACCCAATGCCTCGCACCTCGCTCGCCGCAATGCCCGCCTGCGCCAGGGCCGCGCGAGTGGCGATGCCGCACGCCTTCCAGATGTCCTCCGACGACTGCTCGACAAAATCCGTCTGCGGACGGTTCATTCGGATCGCGTGCGTGGCGGCGGCGAGCATCCGCCCCGTTTCGTCGAACAATCCCGCCCGCGCGCTGCCGGTGCCTACATCAATGCCCAGAAAGACCATTGGAACACTCCAGATTAAAAGATTTATTTGCACATATCAGGAATCATAAATATGGAGGAAATTATCCTAATGACAATAATCACGACTCAGATTCTCTACTCGGAAATGCCCAATTGAAATCGCAACGCCTCTCTAATACCGCCGCCCTGATCTTTGGCGATTTTATGATTCCCAATCTGCGAACCAAACGTTGTTTATCCTGGGTTCTGATTTGATGGCACAAGACTATGGATTCCATCTCCAAGCCATTGGCGCCTTCGGGCAACAGGACTTCATTGGGATAGACTGTCCGCATGGGCTTTCGCGAGGTGATTGGGAGCACATTAAGGACGGGCAGGACTTTGTTGACCGTCTCCTCGCTAATGACAAGCACCGGGCGGATGTGTCCTTGTTCTGAGCCAATCACCGGATCCAAATTGGCCATATAAATGTTCCATCGCCAAGGCATCGTGTTACCACCCCTCCGAATCCACGGATTCGAAATCCTGGCAGACTTGCCGGACATCCTCCTGAAACGCCTTGTCCTTGGCGGCCTGAGCCATCAGTTTTATTTTACTTTGCGCGGCCTTGGATCGAGAACGAAGCAAGACGATCACATCCGCCTTGTCGTTCACCCTGACGGTCTCTGGCAACTGAATGCGTATTTCCCGGCTGGAAGGAATCCGAACCGTGTGGCGAATGGCATCCATGATCTTGACCCCTTGGCAGAAATGAGACTCCGACCGGCCAGCAAGCCGTCTTTGGCCTACTTACCCTTTTCCGAAGACAAGCCGCCAGCCCAATCAACTGTCGCTCCATTCCAGCGAGCCAGGCGTTCGGACATGACGCGAACCGCCTCGGGATTGTTGTCCACGAGGAGGAAATCGCGCTCGTTTCGCGCGGCGGCTTCGCCGAGCGTCCCGCTCCCCGCAAAAAAATCCGCGCACAAATCGCCCGGATTGGAATGCACGCGCACAATCCGCTCCAGAATCCCGAGCGGCTTTTGCGTCGGGTAGCCGGTTTTTTCGCGCCCGGTGGGGCTGACGATCGTATGCCACCAGACGTCGGTGGGCGTCTTGCCGCGCGCCGCTTTCTCCGGTCCGACCAATTTGGGTGCAAGATACGGAATGCGGTCGATGGCATCGTAGTTGAACACATATCGCTCCGGATCGCGCGCATACCAGAAAATGGTGTCGTGCTTGGCGGGCCAGCGGCTGCGCGAGCGAGCACCATAGTCGTAGGACCAGATAATTTCGTTCATGAACGAATCGCGTCCGAAGATGCCATCGAGCAGAATTTTGCAGTAGTGCGCCTCGCGATAGTCGATATGGAAAAACAACGATCCATCGGGGCGCAGGACGCGGCGGATTTCCGCAAGGCGCGGCTCCAGAAAGGCGAGATAATCGTCGAAGACATCCAGAAAGGCGCTCTCGCCGATTCGCACCGTGCGATAGCGCCGTCCCTGGAATCCAACGCGGTCGCCGCCTTCCTCGTCGCGGACAGTGCGCATATTCACTCGCCGCTGCGCCTTGCCCGTGTTGAACGGCGGGTCGATATACACGAGCGCGACTCCCCCGCCGGTCATCGACCGCAGAACTTCCAAATTGTCGCCGAGGATGATTTTGCCCATGCTGCCTCGCGCAGCATCAATCCCGGTATTGTGATAGTGAGCCGCGCACAGGAAATTACTTTCCCCAGACGCGCACCTGGAATCCGAGTTCGCGGCTGAGGGCCACCATCTCGTCAAATACATTCCCATAGGCCACGGCGACATGATTGCTGACGTAATGCGCCATGATGGCATCGCGCGAAACGCCCAGCCACGCGCCCATGAACGGCCACTCGCGCGTTGTGCCTTCCCAGAGTTCGTCGCGTGTTTTAGCGGGGAGTTTCACCACTTCGCCGCGCCCGATGTCCATCCACAGGCGCCCGTCGCGGATAAACGCCCGCGCCCAGGTGATGTCGCCCGGCAAACTCTCGCCTGTGAACGTCCCGCCCGGTTGCGGGAAATACTGCGCCGGCTGGCGGTAGGAATGCACGCCTTTCAGCGTATTTAGATCGTGGTTGAACGCGTAGGCCGAGCATGAACCGGAATTGAGCAGCACCCATACGAATTTGGACTTCACCTGTGCGCCCCAGCGGACGTCGTGGAACATCACCGGTTGCGGCAAGCCTTTCGCCTTGAGCAGGCGCTTCATCATCTCCATCGGGACCACGTTGCCCTGGTCGCCTTCGGTCGAGCAGATGATGCAATCGCCGTTCGACTCGGGCCGGCAGACGCTGTTGAGCAGGCCCTCGCTGAAATCCGAAGGCGGGCGCAGCGGAATCAGTCCGAGCTGATACTGCCACCCGATGCAATCGGCTTTGAATTCGTTCACGAGGTCGAGCACGGCCAGATAGTCGCGCAGCTGCTCTTTGGTCGCCTCCGGGCCGAAATCCTCCGCGCCCGGCTCGCCGTAGTGGAATTTGACGCCCTTTTCGCAGACGAACTTATAGGCGGCCTCGATGCGCTCTGGTGCGATCCGGCGTCCGCGGTCGATCAGCCAGGCCTGGTCCACCTTGTGTTCCGTAAAGCCGATCGGATTGAGCAGGCGCGGGCCGAAATAGCCGTTAATCATGCCCATCGACGTATCGCCGAGCATGAGCGCGAGCACGCGGCGGCGGCGGATGTCCGCGGCAACTTTGCGCCCCAACTTCACTGCCTCGGGCGCGAGCGGCGTCGAAAGTGCGACTTCGTTTTCGGGATAGGCGATCCGTCCCGTCGAGCACCACTCATCCAGGCGTGCCATAAACTCCGCATCCTTGGTCCAGTCCGGCGCGTCGGTCCATGCGCGCGAGAACTTGCGCCCGACGCTTTCGAGGCACGCCGCCGTGTTGAGCAACCCCACCAGGCCCGGCCACTGGCCCGAAAAATTGCTGACGAGCAGCAGCGGATTGTCTTTGCCCACCACGCCGTCCGTCGTATGCGGGCCATACACCCAATGCACAAACACGCCGATGATCGGATCGTCGATCGGGCCGAGTTTTTCGATGGCTTCATGCGGCTTGGTCAGATAACCGGGAACGCGGTAGGATTTGCGCCCGAGTTTCTTGAGGGCCTTTTCGAGCTGGCGTGTGGCTTCCTGAATGCTGGGGAGCGCAAGTTCATTGGGGCGCGGGCGGTAATCGCCGGGCCAGAAAAGCGCAATAGGACGTGGCATGCTTAATTCTCCTGTATGTATTTGGATTTATGATTTTCGATCTCAGCGGCAGGCGCGGTCGATTTCTTCCGCCAGACGCAAATCATCTATCAGGATTTGAATCTGATCCTCGATGCCCTGGCTCCATTCGGGAGGCGGAACCAGTTCCGACGGATTCTTGTTTTCCCAACTCTTGCACATTCCATCGAGGCTCATCGTGCGCAGCCCGAACGTAACGCGGTTGGCGGGGACCAGGCGCACCATTTTGCCCTGGGAATCAAAAAGAACGGTCATCCCAAAATTGCCGTTGAGATCAGGCAATTCATGGCGAATCCGATAGAGCCGCCCAACGAGCGTGCCTTTGTCGTTCACTTCAAACGCGGCCACTTTTTCGTTGGCGATCCGCGCCAGAAGCGCCTTGGGAATTCCATCGCAGATGCGGCGCACACACGTGGCCTCGGGGTAACCCATATCGGCCAGCGGACGCATCGGGTCTTCGAGATTAAGACCTATTTTAGGGAGCGGAACCGGCAACGCAATACGGCGAACCACAGGCTTGGGACTCGATATTCCCAATTTCATCCAGAGATTCTTCTTCGGGCGCGATACAGGAATCAGATCGCTCCCGCTCACTTCCATCCGGCTGATCCGGCCATCCTTGCCAAAAGAAATCGAGGCCACGCCCATCGTTCCGACCGGGAAACGCTCCAGAATCCATGCGCCCGAATCCAGCCGCGCGGGCGAGGGGGATTCGCTCACGCGATTGACCAGGAACAAATCCACATCCTCGCGCCAATGCGCCGAAATGCGTTCCACTTCCACGCGGTCCAGATCCGCCAGCAGAATGCTCAGCGCCCCGGGATTCGAATGGCGCAGGATCTGGATCGAACGCCGGACCTGCATCTCGGTGTCGATCGAGCGATTCACCATGTCCTCGGTTTTCTCTTCGAGCGACGTGGTGCGAAACCGGCTGATTCCCGCCAGAATTACTGTGCGGCCGTTCACTTCTGCCGTTTTTGCCTTTTCTATGGCGCGGGGCTTGCGGCCATCCACCGTCACCCATGTGCTTAGCAGCGTGGCGGGGTTCATGGATGGCATGGTGTGAATCAGATCCCCGGGCAGCAGGTTCAGCCAGTCGCCCGCGGTGGCGTTCACACCTTCAACGCGGATTTCCTTGTATAACGTCAAGGGCGGCAGTTCATACACGGATTCCCGTATAACAATTGGCGCAACAAATCCGCCCAAATCCAGCATCAAAGCATTCGGATTCGCATCCCG
This sequence comes from uncultured Candidatus Sumerlaeota bacterium, assembly GCA_964446285.1. Lineage (GTDB taxonomy): Bacteria > Sumerlaeota > Sumerlaeia > SLMS01 > CAYUNT01 > CAYUNT01. Next base: position 22,107 of record CAYUNT010000037.1, read on the forward strand.
GAAGACATGCAGTCCGTTTTCCACGAGTTTCTGCACCTCGGGATCGCGCCCGCCCGGAGCATAGTAGATCGATCCCATTCCGCCCCAGTAGGCGATTGTCATTCCATCAGCGGGAGCGGAAGCCGCGGGGAAAGAGGCAGATGGCTTGGATGCGTTGGAGGATTGGCCAGGTCCTGCGGATTTTACGGGTTCGGCGCCCGCCAAAGAAAACAGACAGGCGCACAGCACAACAAGCGCCAACATGGCGGCCGTCGGGTGCGGCTGAACAGGTCGATGCGGAAGTCGAGTCGTTTTCATCAGTTCATTCAGCGCCATAAAAACGATTCCTGCAAACAATATGGGTCGGAATGAATCCTTGGAAGAAGGCGCATGATGCGGGCAAAACTCCCTGCATAGCGCGCATCTCTCAGGGAATTATCGCGAAGAACCTTCCCCCAAGGAAATCAAAAATCAAGGGCATGTCAGATTCGAGCAGGGAATCGCGCATTTTCCGCCGGTGAGCTCGGTAGAAAACCATTCAAATTGCGAAAATCATTCACCCGGCTTCGCGGGCGAGGCGGCCACTTCATAAAAATGGCCCGGCTCAAGAACCGGAATGGGCGAATGCGCAATGTCGAAAGCGTCCGGAACATGCGCGATATGCATCTTGCGGCGCAATGGCTCGGGCAATGTCATCAACTCGCGCAGGAACGTGTGGCCCTCGGACTCGCCGCTTTCGTGAATAATCGTATCGCATTCAGACAGAAACTCGATGTGCCCGGGATCAAAAACCGTATCGGCGGAGAAGCCGAGCGACTGTCCGCCGCAGGAAATTCGGAATCCGAAACAGGGAAGAAAATGGCGTGTGGGGCGGATTTCCAGGCGCATGCGGCCAATTGTCTGCGTGCGCCCCTCGCGCAATTCCACCACGTCAAACCAATCCGCCATCGTCTGCGGGCGGCGCGATGTATTGCAGGCATTGGATAAAAAACCAAGCGTGGCGCGAAGACGGTGCTCCCACAAATCTTCCAGAACTTCTGCGGTCGTATAAAGGCGGGGGCGCTGCTTTTGGATAAAACGCTTGTAAAATGCCAGTTCCTCCAAGCCATTCGCATGATCGCCGTGGAGATGCGTAAGAATCACATGGCCAATTTGATCGAGGTCCACATCAGGGGCGGCAAAGTCGAACTGGCTGGCTTCATACAGCATTTTGCGAAGCGGCGACGGGCAATCCACAAGCAACATCTCACCGCCCGCCATAACCACCAGGCTGGTGTGGTAATGGATGCGCGAAAAAAAATCGCCTATACCGAGCGGCAGAAAGTGCAAGAGACCCTGCGAGAAAAGCCGGAGGGAAGTCTCCGCTTGCGCGAAGCCAGAAACGAAGTGCCATGCGGCGCGCGCTATGTCAATAACCAGCGTTAGAAATCGGCTGGTTATTCCACAATAAACCAATCCAAACCAACAGGAACGGAACTAAAACTGGTTGTATTGAAAGTGAAGGGCGCCGTGTCATTATAGGTCCAGTTGGCCGTATTGAAAACGTCGGCTCGGACGGCCGCCGGCGTGGATTGCCCGCGCGGACCGGTGTATTGCCAGTTGTCATAATGCCGGATCGCGAACGCCGTTGTGCCATTGACCAGCCCCGAAGGAATCGCGGAGTTGTTTGCGCTGGTGCAATCCGCGTCCCATGCGTAATCCGCCGCGTTGTTGTCCATCGCCGTGATGAAAGTGGGGCTGGAAGCCGGACCCTGGAAAACCAGCAACTGGTCGCCGCTAGTCGAGAAATTCAGTCCGCCGCTTCCGCATCCATACGAGTCATTGCGCACGTAGTCGCCCGACGTAGCGCCTGTATCGCTGTAATAGGTCAGGACAGTTCCCGCCGCGATGTCTGTGGGCGCGGTCCAAACCAGGCATCCTTCGTTGGCTCGAAATCCGCCCGCGGCATACCAGCCGGAATCCGTGAACACCACATGCGTGGTGGCCACAATGGGGACAAGCGGTGCCCAGGCAAAGCCCTTTGTTCCCGTGTCGCTATTGAGTCCGAGGATCACAATGTCGCCCGCGGACAGCGTGGTGGGCGTGGGAAGGCCTGTGCATGCCACGCCGCCCCAGATTTCGCACACCCATTCGGGATGATCCACGAACGGATTGCGGTTTCCCTGGAAGGAATACACAATGTCATTTTTCGCGCGCTCTCGGTCGTCCACAGGGTCCTCGATGTGCCACTGAAGAAGCGTGCTTAGCAGGCCCATGTAGGCGGGAGAATAGTTGGAAGATGTGTTCGAGACAATCAAATCGCGATTGTCCGTGAGGATTAGATCGGGTTCAGGGCATCCGGTCACGCCGTGGGTTCCACCTTCGTAGCGGACATCCATATAAAACAAAGCACGGGCCACGTCGCCCCGGCGATTTGGCCAGACCTCCCAACTTCCTGTGCTGCCGCTGCCCTGGCCCCAGTTGGCCATCGTTGGGAATCCCGTGATCGGATACTGCGTGCAGCCGCTTGGGCAATTGGCCAGCACGCGATTGCCGCGCGCGGAATTGTAGCCTTCGTTCGAGGCGATCAGATGGTGGCAATCCGTATAAGGATAATTGCAGCTCCCGTCCACGTAAAACCCATAGGATTTGGGCCAGCAATGCTCGCGGTTCCAATTGGTGTGATCAGTCTTGGGATAACTTTCATTTTTATATACATCGAGTATGTTGGACGAATTGTCCGGGTCCTCGTGAGCGGCTTCAAGAATATCCCACGTGTCCGTGCTTGTGTCGGTATATGGATAGCGCGTGTGGTCCTTGATGATGTTGTGAAGAGCCTGATGCAGCGCCGATCCCGTCATCCCCGCGGCGGAATCGTAGTATCCAGCGGGAGCGTCGGCCAGAAGACGCAACGGAAAAAGCAAAAGAACAATGCTTGGCAGGATGATTGTTGCGATTCTGAGGGGCTGAAATGAACGGATAGGCATGACGGTTCTCCATCTCATCTAATCTGGCGTGTGCAATGTAGCCGCCCGGACACAGCCAGTCAAATCCTCCCTGCTATTTTACCCCTTCTTAAAAAAACCCGGCGCGGGAGGCTGGCTCCCGCGCCGGGCGTTGATTGGTTCGGAATCGAGATTCCCGCTTAGTCGTTCAGGAACGGATTCGGCACGGATTCCACCGTCAGCGAGTTCAGGCGGATTGTGGCGTCATCCTGGTCGGTCGCGTCGAAGTGGAAGTAGTCGAACGCGAACACCAGACCTTCGGACGAGGCGACCGGGGCCGAGAAGTAGGCCACGAACTTCTTCGGATCGCCAGCAGCCGGAACGTGCTCGGCTGTGCCGAAGCTCTGGACCGTTACGTAGCCAGACCCGCGCCACTTCGACTCATTCACGCGAATGCGGAATCCAGGCGTGAGGTTGCGCTGCGCGGGCGCCAGATCGGTTTCCACTTCGCCCGTGACGATGTAGATCACAGACGGATCAACTGGCAGATCGGTAAAGATGGGCGATTCCCAGAATCCCATCTGATTGATCTCGCCTGGCGTTCCTTGAGCCGCCAAGCCACCTTCTTTACCATCCCAGGAGAGAATGGCTTCGGTGAAGTAGGCAGGATATGTTACCGGCTTCCAGCCTTCATCGCCATCGTCGAAGGTGAAGGACTTCTTCACCTGGCGCGCGGCCAGATCGTTGATGTCGCGGCGGACCACTTCCACCCAGTCGAGTTTGAGCTCGGCGTTGGGGTTGTGGGCCGCAGCGAGGTCGAAGTTGATCATTTCGAATTCAACCATGAAGTCCTTGGAGCCTTCAGGCGGCGAGAAGAGCAATGTATAGGTGGTGCCACTGGCGGAAGGCGCCCAGCTGCCGTCAACAAGCGGCTCGAACCAGAGTTGATTGTTCTGCTGCAAGTCGCCCGACTGTGCGCGCAGGCGCACGGTGGCACGAGAGGTCGGCAAATCGTCCACGCTCGAGCTGACGCGGTAACGCGCCGTGTAGAGCGAGTTTTCGCCCGTCTGGCCGATCAGCGGGATCATGCCAGAGGTGAGCGCCTTTGTAGCCGAGAGGACAAACAGCGGGCTTTCATACAAGCCGTAGTTGTTCACGTTGTTCGTGGCTCTCATCACGAGGTAGCCCGGATCGCCCGTTAGCACACCCGTGGTCGGGCCGGTGTAGCCGATCAGATTGCCACCGTAATAGTTCCAGCCCTCGTCGCCCGTGCGGAAGTCGAACCGGACAATCGGGTTCGGAATCTGCGTTACGGTGGGCGACGGAGAGGCGGTCGGCGGAATCTCGGTCGGGGTAGGCGTAAGCGTTCCTGTGGTTTCCGGCGTAGGCGACACCGTGGGCGGAACCTCAGTCGGGGTTTCCGTCGGCGCTTCCGTAGGTGTCTCAGTCGGCGCCTCTGTAGGCGTCGGGGTTGGCGGCACGCACAGATTCGTCGTGCCCGTGCTGTCATAGTAGTGGTCGAGACCCGAGCCAATTTCATCCACCATGCCCAGCGGATCGGCAGGATCGCGCTCGACGGTGATGTCATAGACACCAATCGGATCGGCCGAGGTCGTCTGGAAGTTCAGAATCACAAGGCGTCCATTCTGCAAAGTCGATTCCACGGAGACGCCAAAGACCCGGACTTCGCGAGTCGGATCCGCGACGCCTTCCTGGCTCGCCTGGAGCTTGAAGGGCTTGAATCCTTCGCCCGCGTCCACGGCGAATGTGGCCAGATTGGCCGGCAGCGCCGCGTATTGCGGGTTGAACTTCACCAGGAACGCAAACCCGCTCACGATGCCCTGGATATTGCGATCCACTGAGATTCCAACCTGGAAGGTGGAATTGGGCTGGCACGGTTCGCCGGTCATGAGCTCCGTAAACACCCGCGCTCCGGTCGGAGTCGGCGTTGGCGGAACCTCGGTCGGCGTTAATGTTGGAGTTGGAGTGAGGGTCAGCGTAGGCGTTGTAGTTGGCGCAGGAGTCTCAGTCGGAGTTAGTGACTCGCTGGGCGATGGAGAAGGTGACGGCGTCGGAGTCGGCGGGATGCACATTTGTGTCGTCGCCGTATTGTCATAGTAGTGATCGATGCCCGAGCCAATCTCATCCACCATGCCGAGCGGATCCGACGGATCGCGCTCGATCGTAATGTCGTAGATGCCAATAGGATCAGCGGAGGTCGTCAAGAAGTTCAAGATGATCAGGCGGCCATTCTGCAAGGTCGATTCCACAGAGACACCAAAGACCCGGACTTCGCGAGTCGGATCGGAGACGCCTTCCTGGCTGGCTTGCAGTTTGAACGGCTTGAATCCTTCTCCCGCATCCGCCGCAAATGTGGCCAAATTGGCCGGCAGCGCAACGTATTGCGGATCGAACTTCACCAGGAACGCAAATCCGCTGATGATGCCCTGAGTATTGCGATCCACCGAAACGCCAACCTGGAACGACTTGTTCGGCTGGCACGGCTCGCCGCTGAGGATTTCCGTGAACACCCGCGCGCCTGTTGGAGTCGGCGAGGGCGAGGGAGTCAGTGAGGCAGTTGGAGTGGGCGGAACTTCGGTCTCCGTCGGGGTGGGCGGACTGGTCATCGGCGACTTCTCGGCGTACGCGCCGCGCATCGATGCG